>NZ_JBHLWV010000001.1:0-105779 GCF_042432625.1 Gordonia phosphorivorans
CTGGTCTACGACGGAGACCACCTCGACGGGGTCCGCTGCCTCGGTGTGGACGAGCACAAGTGGAAACATGTTCGCGGACAAGGAGATTCGAGTTTCGTCACGGTCTTGATCGATCTGACCCCGGTCATCGACGGGACCGGCCCGGCTCGCCTGCTCGACATGATCGGCGGACGATCCAAACAGGTCCTCAAGCAGTGGATGCAGGCGCGAGACCAACGGTTCCGGGATCGGATCAAGGTCGTGGCGATGGACGGATTCACCGGCTACAAGAGCGCCACCACCGAAGAACTTCCCACCGCTCGGGTGGTGATGGATCCGTTCCACGTCGTGCATCTGGCCGCGACGAAATTGGACCGGTGCCGGCAACGGGTCCAGCAGCAGGTGTGTGGGCACCGGGGCCGCAAAGACGACCCGCTCTACAAGATCCGCCGGATCCTGCACACCCGCACCGAACTCCTCACCGACAAGCAGAAGATCCGCCTATTCGAGTCGTTGACCAGCCACGACGCACACGCCGCCGTGGAGATCACCCATCAGGTGTATCAGCAACTCATCGCCGCCTACGAACACCGACACCGCCGCGAGGGCAAGAAACTCATGTACAAGATCCTGCGACGGATCCGCACCGGACTACCCGCCGGCCTGACCGAGCTCGCTCAACTCGGACGAAGCCTATGGAACAGGCGCGCCGACATCCTCGCCTACTTCGACACCGGCGTCTCCAACGGACCCGTCGAAGCCATCAACGGACGCCTCGAACACCTCCGCGGAATCGCCCAAGGCTTCCGCAACCTCGACCACTACATCTTGCGGTCCCTACTGCACTCCGGTCAGCTCGCCGAAAGGGTCAACGCACTCTGAAATACGAAGAGCCGTGATAGCGTCCTCGATGGGTCGCTTCGGGGCCCAATCTATGCCGACAAGGCCGGGGGGGCTTGCCACAGTGTTTGCTGATAGTCCGCGCCGGAGGGCATCTCTTCGAATCAAAGCGGAAAGTGGAACATGAAGGCGAAAAATCGAATGCGGGCAGCGGTGGCTGGCGTGGCTTCGGCGACGGCGCTCTTGAGTGGGGCTAGTTCCCTGACGGGTGCTGCCGAGGCTACTCCGACGCCGCTTTCAATGAAGCAGGATAAGCTGACCACCGATGACGACTGGACCATTAGGCTCGAGTCGACTGAGATGGTTGTCAACCCGATGCACAACCTGGCGAACGCGCCGACTTCCCGTGAAGGTTGGATTTCGTCGAAGGTCACCGGCTTCGTCGAGGGTCGCGGGGTGAATCCGGTGCAAACGGCCATTGTGGAGCACTTTTGGTCATTGGGTGCCAGGTGGACGTTTCAAACGGTGCCACGGTAGGGCTGTCGGCTTCGGTGGGCCCGAACGTGGGTGTCACGATCAGTGGTATCCCTAGCGCAAATCTTGGAATGTCGGCAAGTGTCAGCCCCCAAATTTCAGCCAACATCAAACCGGGACGCATTTCAGAAATTTCTCTCGGGAAGAAGCAGTTTCAGGGCGATCGCGCATCGATTCGTGTCAAGCGTGCGCGTGTAAGTGTTGACGGGTGTTGGGGTAAGGTATCGACGCGGATCATCGGTCGCCTTTCGGTCTCGACGAAGACCGCCGATGACACGATCAACATCCTCTCCGCCAGGACCTGGCTTTAGTGGCTGATCGGGGGACAGGGTCGCGGGCTCGAATGCGACGAACTATACGGCTAATACTTGCGGCTTCAGTCGGAGTGGTAATACTTCTGGCGAGCCTCCAGTTGCCTATGGTTAGTGCTGAAACTCCTGCGGAGCGGTGTGCGCGCGAAACAGCGGCGTATAATGAGGCCTCGGCGCAGGCGTGGGCGCAAAGTACCGGGCGTCCGGCCTCGGAGGCTCCGCCTCCACTGGTGCCATATATTTGTCAAGATCCCACGACGCAGACGCCGACGACGCCGTCGCCGACGCTGACCGCGCCCGCAGTGCCGACGACTACTGCGACAACCAACGCTGGAGCGGTGCCAAATGTCCACGCGCCGACGGATATTCCGGCGCCGGCCGCTGAAACTTCTGGAGCTCCCGAAAATGAGCGATCGCGGGTGGCGCCGTCCGTCGAACGCGAACTTCCGACTGAAGGTCCGGCAGCTCTTCCATATGGCCTGACCGGATACTGTGGCACGTTCATCACTGACTTGTTTCCGGATGATAGTGGGCTGGATGCGGAAGGCGTCGCAAAAGAGGCAAGAAGAATTCGTGGGCATACCTCGTTCAGGGATAGGTCTAAAGCAATTGTGAGCGAAGTCAATGCTGGGAAGTGGGCTGGCTATGAGGATTTAAGGCGGGAGGAATGGCAGGTTGATCATATTGTGGCGGCTAGCAGGATGGTCAAGCTTCCGGGGTTCATGGAGCTTGATCCAGTAACCAGGGCTCGCATTGCGAATATGAATGAGAACACGCGGCCGTTGCATCAACCTTGGAATTCTTCGAAGCAAGACCTTTCGTATGCGCAATGGCCTACCAGGAGTCCGACGGGAAGCCGGGACGCGCCCACGCGGGCGGAGTGGGAACAGTTGTGCGAGGAAGAACGTAGGGCGACTATTGCAGTCATCGCAGCGATTGGGCTGGCGCATCTGAAGCAGTTTCCGCCAATCGATTCAATACCATCGCCGCAGCGTGGCCGACCAAGCCAGACCGCATCGAGCATGCCGACCTTGACGGCAGTGCCAACTGAAAGGACAGTGAGCCCTTCTCTGAGTCCAAGTGCAACGACCACCCCGCAGGAAGGTTCAGGCGATCTAGAGGGCAGCGAGCAGACCGCAGCGGTCCCTAATGAGATGCCCACAGCCACCGAAACTGCTTATCCTACGGATGCACCGCCCGAAGTCGACTACCCACAGGAGACGCCTCAATCCGGGCCAACTGCTGAAAGCGCGCAGGTTACCGGTGGAGTGGCCGCGGGTGCTTCGGCAGGGGCCGTAGTTGGGACGGTGCAGGGGGGCGTGGAGACTTCTGCGAACGCCTCCGCAAATGGGGCCGAGAACCCGCAGAACGATCCCCCCGCGAGTCAGGCAACTGACGACTCGGCTGGCGGCGAGAAAGACGAGCCTTCTTGGTGGGAGCGTAATGGCGGCAAAGTAATTGCCGGAGGAGTTATCGTCGGGGTTGCCGTCGTCGGTGGTACCTGCATCCTGGCGAGTGCTGGAATGTGTACCGGGGCGGCAGTGACCGGTGGCAGTGCCGCAGTTGGCGCGGTGAGTCAGAGTGATTATGGTCTAGCGGGAGGATAGGAACTTATCGTGATGAAGGACGAATTTTGGAACCACGACGATTTCCATGAGGAACTTCGGGGAAATCGAGCATTTCCTATCGCGTTAGCAGACGTTCCTCCGGAGGAGCGTGGCGCAATTCCAGAGCAGTGGATCACGGCCTTGTCTTTGCCGGATGATAAGTGTGGCGACTATTTGGCCGGAGTTTGGAATGAGCTCTGCCCTCAGCTGCCTAGAGTGGGGCGGTTCATCCGCTCTCACCTTCGTGGTGTTCTTCTGGCAACAATGCCTAGGCGCTATCATTACGTTCGCGATTTCATTTCGGGGCCCCCTGCTGGCGATTGGCGCAAAGATCGGTGGACGGTCCTCATCTACGTATTCGATGGGCTCTCGGAGAGGTTTCCGTATCAACTGTGGTATGGGAAGGTCCCCCATTCTGGGGATCTTCCCGCATGGGGCGACGCTGCCGCTGCTGTCCTCGGGGATCTGCCGAGGCTTCAGGACGGGTTCAAGGAGCTGAGCTTAACCGCAGGGATTCTGTCGATCGAGGACGTGCATTCCATCGCTGATCGATGGATTCGATACACGGATCCTGATCTGGAACAGTTTGAAGTATTCGCCGGTTCCGGCGACGGCGCGACGATCCCGCGGAGCGAATGGCCGGACTTCGACGAAACGTTGGTAGTCGCCGAGTATCTCAGTCAGGAAGCATGCGCGATCGATCTGACTAAAGCCGACGGTTCTGGCTGGGGAGGCTCCTTCAATGGACTCTATCCAGTGGATAGTGTCGCACTTGAGGTGGAAGATATGATCGGCCGCGTGACTGGAGCTATTGAGATGGGCAAATTCTGAGATGGGGTGGGATATGCGTGGGCCCGGATATGTCCTGTGCTCGATAGTGGCGCTGTCGGCGCTAGCGGGTTGTGCTGAATCTTCGAACGGAGTGGAACCTGCGAAGTCGGTGCGAGCCGTCTCGTCGATGCCGACTCCGGAGGGTTTCGCGAGATTGGAAAACCCCAATCGGAGCGCAGCCCGGGACGTAGCGGCAAATCCCCTTCCGCCGGGTTGGACTTTCCAGCCGCAAGAATGTGCTCCGGTGCCGATGGAGGTCAGTGAGAGTGACCTGGCTGAAGTGGAGGTCGTACTGTTCCGATCGACCAGTACGTTCATCACCGTGGTTGCCTTCGATGCGGGTACCGACGAGGGGTTCGATCTGCCTGATCAATGCGAAGCCACCGCGCTGGCCGGGCCGGACGGGGCCGGCGGCTTCACTGTTCCGTGGCCGATGGAGGAGATCCCCGGTGCGGATGCGGTGCGCGGCACGCACTCGATCCTGCGGGACACACTGACCGATCCGACGTTCAACCAGTTCGTGTTCCTGGCGCAGGTCCGTGGGACGCTGCGCGTGATGGTGGTGGTGGCGCCGGAGATGAACGCGCAGCCGCGCGCCCGGAGCGTCGCCCCCGAACCCGGACTCGCCGCACTGCGCAGCGCGGTGGAGAAACTCGCGGCCTGAACAGCGCTGCCGTCTGCTGCAGTCACCAGGCGACTGCAGCAGACGGCAGAGTGGATAGAGGGGTCAGTCGCGGGTGCGCTGCAAGACCCGCAGGGAGCCGGCGACGCCGACCTCGGTGAACCGGCCCGACTCCAGCGCCTGCTTGTAGATCTCGTACGGGGGACGCCCGCCGTCGGCGGGGTCGGGGAAGACGTCGTGAATCAGCAGCGCGCCGCCGGGGCGCACCCACTGCGCCCAGCCGTCGTAGTCGTTCTGGGCGGCTTCCATGCTGTGGCCGCCGTCGATGAAGACGAAGTCGACCGGTCGGCCCCACATCTTCGCGGCCGCGGTCGACGGCGCGAGGACACCGATCACGGTGCCCTCCAGCCCGGCGTCGAACATGGTCCGGCGGAACCGCGCGGAGGTGTCCAGGGTGCCGGTGTGCGGGTCGACCAGGGCGGTGTCGTGGTACTCCCAGCCGGGCTGGTGTTCCTCCGAGCCGCGGTGGTGATCGACGGTGGCCAGCAGGCCGCCCGCCCGTTCGGCGACGTCGCCGAGGAACACCGTGGACTTGCCGCAGTAGGTGCCGACCTCCACCGCCAGGCCGACCGAGTCTGGTTGGGACATAAAGGTTTTCGCGTGTTCGTACAGTGCGAGGGCTTCATCGAGGGGGAGGAAGCCGGGGGCTTCTTCGGCGACGGCCAGGCGCTGAGCGGAAGGCCGCGAGGACGTGGCGGCCGGAGTGGAAGTCATGCGGCGAATACTAGCCGCAGCTGTCCGGCGGGGGCCGTCGGTGCGGGCCCGTGCGGGGATCGCCCAAGTAGGGTTCCAGGCATGAAGGCACAGGTGTTGATCGCAGAGAATGGTCCCGCAGGCTTGGAGCTCCAGGAGGTGCCGGACCCGGTGCCCGGCCCGGAGCAGGTGGTCGTCGACGTCAAGTCGTGCGGCGTGTGTTTCCCGGACCTGCTGATGAGTCAGGGCAAGTATCAGCTGCGGCCGCCGCTGCCGTACACGCCTGGCACCGAGGTGGCGGGTGTGGTGCGCAGCGCTCCGGAGGGCTCGGCCTATCAGCCCGGTGATCGGGTCCTGGCGGCCTCGTTCCTGGGCGGCTTCGCCGAGCAGGTCGCCGTGACCGAGGGGCAACTGTTCCCGCTGCCCGATGCGCTGAGCTTCGACGAAGGCGCCTCGCTCGGCATCAACTTCCAGACCGCGCTGTTCGCGCTGAAGCTGCGCGCCGAGACCGCTCCCGGTGAAGTGGTCGGCGTGCTCGGTGCCGCCGGTGGTGTCGGCACGGCGTCGATCCTGGTCGCCAAGGCCATGGGTGCCAAGGTGATCGCCATCGTGCACCGGACCGGGGCCGAGGACATGCTGCGCGCGCTCGGCGCCGACGAGGTGGTGCAGTTGACCGACGGCTGGAAGGACCGCGTCCTGGAACTGTCCGACGGCGGCGTCGACGTGATGATCGACCCGGTCGGCGGGGAGGTCTTCGACGAGGCCGTGCGCACGGTGGCGCCGGACGGGCGTTTCGTGGTGATCGGCTTCGCGGCCGGCGGCATCCCCACCATCAAGCTCAACCGGGTCCTCTTCCGCAACATCTCGATCGTCGGCGCGGCCTGGGGCGAGTACATCCGCACGCACCCCGACGTCCCGGCGCTGCTGCACGACGAGCTGGTCGAGATGATCGACGCGGGCATGCGTCCGCCGGTCAACGTGACCTACCCGCTGGAGGATCTGCCGAAGGCCCTCACCGACCTCGCCGAGGGGCGGGTGCGCGGCAAGGCCGTGGTGCAGATCGCTCCGTAGGCGGTCGCGTAAAAAGCCGCAAAACCGAAAACCCGCCGAGACCAAAACGTGTCCGGCGGGTTTTCTGATACCCGGCTCCGGGTGATTTGGAACACGTTACATTTTGCCGGACAACCTTTGATCGAAGGGATCTGCAAGTGAACGTATCCATCGGCTTCAAGCGCGCAGCGAAGTCCACTGCCGTGATGGGCGCCGCCGCCGCCGTGGTTCTGGGTGGGCTCACCGCCTGTTCCTCGGACGACGATTCGTCGACCTCCGCCGGAAAGACCACCGAGCTGCCCGCCAACGCGGCCACCGGTGAGACCATCAAGGTCGGCTTCATCGCGCCGGAAGGCGGCCAGATCTCGCTGCCCATGGTCCGCGAGGGCGGCGAAGCCGCGGCGCAGTACATCAATGAGAACGGTGGCGGCATCGGCGGTCACAAGATCGAACTCGTGGTCTGCAAGCAGCACGAGGAGCCGGCCAGCGCCACCAAGTGCGCCAACGAGATGGTGGAGAAGAAGGTCTCCGCCGTGGTGACGCCGCTCGGCGCTCAGGGCGCGGTGATGCTTCCGATCATCTCCGGCGCGGGCATCCCCTACGTCGCTCAGGCGCCGGTCTCCCAGGCCGAAATGATCAGCCCGGATGCATTCATGATCTCCGGCGGCATCATCGCGGTGCTCGGCGGTCAGGCGGCCACCGCCGCCAAGGACGGTCTGAAGAAGGTCACCGTCCTGATCGGTGACACCGGCGACGCCGCGGCCTCGGTCAAGGCGCTCGGCGAGCCGATGTTCAAGCAGGCCGGCGTGGATCTGAACGTCGTGACCATTCCGGCCGGTACCGCTGACCCCACCCCGCAGATCGCCGCGGGCCTGTCGGACAAGCCGGACGCGGTGACCATCCTCGGCGACACCCGCCAGTGCATCCAGGGCATCAAGGCGCTGCAGACCGCTGCGCCGGACGTGCAGAAGTACCTGATCGCCAGCTGCCTGGACAAGCCCGTCATCGACGCGGTCGGTGAGGACGCGGTCATCGGCGCCAAGGCCTTCACCACCGTCAACCTGTCCTCGGACGACGACTCGGTGACCCAGTACCGCAGCGTCATGGCCAAGTACGCGCCGGACACCGACCCGCAGGGTCTGGGCTACCTCGGCTACCAGGTGGTCATGGCACTGTCGCAGGTCGGCGGCTCGCTGCCCGGCGGCGGCGTCGGACCCGAGCAGATGAAGACCGCGCTGCGCAGCGCCAAGGACGTTCCGGTGCCGGCCGCACCGGGGCTGACCTTCACCTGCGACGGCAAGGCCGTTCCGCAGCTGCCTTCGCTGTGCAGCAAGTCGATTCTGGTGAGCACCGTGGCGGAGGACCTGAAGTTCACCGACACGGTCGCGGTCAACTGATCGACAACTGACCGACGGGGGTTCGCCGGGACGCGGGGGCGTCCCGGCGAACCCTTTCCCGTCGCCCTCTCCACACCCCCTCCCGCATCGTCGAAACGGCACTTCCACCCATGACTGACCATTTGGCCTTCCTGACCCTCGGCCTCGGCAACGGCGCGGTCTTCGCTGCGCTCGGCCTGGCCTTGGTGATGACCTACAAGAGCTCCGGCGTCGTGAACTTCGCGACCGGCGCCATCGCGCTCTATGCGGCGTACACCTACGCCTACCTGCGTCAAGGCGAATTCCTCAATCCGATCCCGGGCTTTCCCACCACCATCGACCTCGGTGGCAAATGGTCGGTGCTGCCCGCGTTGATCGTGTCCGTCGCGGTCGCCGCGCTCCTGGGTGTT
The DNA here is from genome assembly GCF_042432625.1 of Gordonia phosphorivorans. NCBI lineage: Bacteria > Bacillati > Actinomycetota > Actinomycetes > Mycobacteriales > Gordoniaceae > Gordonia > Gordonia phosphorivorans. Next base: position 8,314 of record NZ_JBHLWV010000001.1, read on the forward strand.
CTGCTCTACCTCGTCGTCTTCCGCCCGTTGCGCACCGCGCCCGCCCTGGCCAAGGCGGTCGCCGCGATCGGCGTGATGCTGGTGATCCAGGCGCTGCTCGCGCTGCGCATCGGTCCGGACTCGCCGACGGTGGGTCGGATCTTCCCGAGCGAGTCGGTCAAGATCGGCGACGTCGCCGTCCCGACCGCGCACTTCTGGCTGGCCGCGGTGATCGTCGGTCTGGCCGTTCTGGCGGCGCTGGTGCTGCGCTACACCCGCTTCGGCATCGCGACCGAGGCCGCCGCGGAGTCGGAGAAGGGTGCGCTGGTCACCGGGCTGTCGCCGGACCGGATCGCGGTGGCCAACTGGGCGCTGTCGTCGGCCACCGCCGGTATCGGCGGCGTGCTGATCGCGCCGATGGTGCCGCTCAACTCGGTGGCGTACACGATGTTCATCGTGCCCGCCCTGGCCGCGGCCCTCGTCGGCAACTTCTCCAGCATCGGCCTGACCGTGGCCGCCGGCCTACTGATCGGCATGCTGCAGGCCGAGACCACCAAGCTGCAGGTGACCTACGACTGGTTCCCCGACGCGGGCGTCGCCGAGGCCGTACCGCTGCTGCTGATCATCATCTTCCTGCTGGTTCGTGGGCAACGACTGCCCGGTCGCGGTGCGGTGATCCGACAGGATCTGGGCCGCTCGCCGCGCCCGAACCACGTGCTGATCCCCACCGTGATCTGCGTGGGAATCGCGTTGGCCGCCTTGTTCTTCACGTCCGGAAGCATGCGCCTGGCCGTGGTGATGAGCCTGATCTACGGCATCATCGCGCTCAGTCAGGTGGTCGTCACCGGATACGCGGGGCAGGTCTCGCTGGCGCAGCTGTCGCTGGCCGGGGCCGCCGCCTACTCGCTGTCGCGGTTCACCACCAACCTGGGACTGCCCTTCCCGCTGGCGGCGCTGCTGGCGGCGCTCGCCGCCGCGGCCATCGGCGTGGTGGTGGGTCTGCCCGCGCTGCGTGTGCGTGGACTTCCCCTGATGGTCGCCACCTTGGCCTTGGCCGTCTTCCTGGAAGCGTTCTGGTTCCGTAACCCCAGCTTCAACGGCGGCCTGCAGGGTGCGCCGATCAAGGAGCCCTCGTTCTTCGGGCTGGACCTGGGCATCGGTCGCGGCGAGGGCTATCCGCGCATCGCTTTCGGCCTGCTCTGCCTCGTGGTTCTGGTGCTGTGCGCGCTGGCCGTGGTGTGGCTGCGGCGGTCGCGCCTGGGCGCGTCGATGCTCGCGGTGCGCGCCAACGAACGCTCGGCCGCCGCCTCCGGGATCAACGTGGGTGCCACCAAACTGTTGGCCTTCGCCATCGCCTCGTTCCTCGCCGGCCTCGGCGGCGTTCTGCTGGCCAGCCAGCAGACGCTCGCCACCGCCGACACCTACCGGGTGCTGTCGGGCATCGGCCTGTTCGTCATCTTCTACATCGCCGGCGTCACGTCGGTGTCCGGTGCGTTGCTGGCCGGCGTGATGGCGCCCGGCGCGGTGCTGTCGTACGTGCTCGACATCGGCGACTACTACCTGCTGGTCAGTGGCATCCTGTTGGTGATCACGGTGGTGACCAGCCCGGACGGCATCGTCGGGCAGTTGCAGCAGATCCCGCGCCCGGCCTTCCTGCGTGCGCGCCGGCCCGAGGCGGTCGTCGAGGAGCATGTGGCGGACGTGGCAGCCGTGGAGCGCGCACCGATCGCCGCCGACGCCGCGCCGGTGCTGACCGTCGACGAGGTCGGCGTCCGCTACGGCCAGGTGGTCGCCGTCGACGGGGTGAGTTTCGAGCTGAGACCCGGCGAGATCGTCGGTCTGATCGGCCCCAACGGGGCGGGCAAGACCACGCTGGTCGATGCGATCAGCGGCTTCGCGCCGTCGACCGGCACGGTGACCCTGGACGGCGTGGGATTGAGCGGTCTGGCGCCGCACCGTCGTGCGCGGGCCGGACTGGGCCGCACCTTCCAGGACATCGAGCTGTACGACGACCTGTCGGTGGCCGAGAACGTGACCGTGGGGGTGCGTCGGGACAACCCGGACGCCGCGGCCACGGTGAACGAGGTCCTTTCGCTCCTGGAGATCGCGCACCTGTCGTCGATGGAGGCCGCCGGGCTGTCGCAGGGGCAACGGCAGCTGGTGTCGGTGGCTCGCGTGCTGGCCGGGCAACCGCGGGTGGCCCTGCTCGACGAACCGGCCGCAGGCTTGGATTCGTCGGAGAGTCGTTGGCTCGGGGAGCGGCTCGCCGCGGCCCGCAACGGCGGTGTCACCATGCTGCTCATCGACCACGACATGGATCTGGTGCTGTCGGTGTGCGACCGGGTCATCGTGCTGGATCTGGGCAAGCTCATCGCCACCGGAACGCCCGACGAGATCCGCGCCAATGCCGATGTGATCGGCGCCTACCTCGGCACTCCCGTCGCCGAGCCAATCGGAGAGGGGCAGGCGTGAGCATGCTGACGCTGAAAGAGTTGAACGCCGGGTACCGGGAGGACAGCCCGGTGGTCCGCGGCATCGACCTGGCTGTGGAGCGCGGCGAGATCATCGCCCTGCTGGGGCCGAACGGTGCGGGCAAGACGACGACGCTGGAAACCCTCGCCGGCCTGTACCCGCGGCTCGGCGGCGACGTCGAGGTCGATGGCGTCGCGGTGAAATCCGGTGATCCGCGGGCCGCGGTGCGCGCCGGGCTGGTGTTGGTGCCCGACGACCGCGCGCTGTTCCGCGGTCTTTCGTGCGAGCAGAACTTGCGGTTGGCCATTCGGTCGTCGCGGCGTGCACCGGTGCGCGAGGGTCTGGACCAGGCGCTGGAATGGTTCCCGGCGCTCGGCAAGCGGATGAAGGTGGCCTCCGGTCAGGTCTCCGGCGGTGAGCAGCAGATGCTGGCGATCGCGCGGGCCCTGCTGCAGAAACCGAAGGTGCTCCTGATCGACGAACTCAGCATGGGCCTGGCGCCGGTGATCGTCGAATCGATTCTGCCGGTGCTGCGCAGCGTCGCGCAGGAGCAGGGCACCTCGATGATCCTGGTGGAACAGCACGTCCGATTGGCGCTGGAAGTGGCCGACCGCGCGGTGGTGCTGGTGCACGGCAACGTCGCGATCGACTGCCCGGCCGCCGAACTGGCCGGCGACCTGGGCCGCCTGGAATCCGCGTACCTCGGCGCCACCGCCTGACTCCGCCGCGTCGCGACCCGTCTGACTCCGCCGTGTCGCGACCCGTCCTTCACGTCGCCGTGCTGCAGCGACGGCGACACGAGGGGCGGGTCGCGACATGGCACTGGCTAGGTGCCCGAGGCGCGGTGCTTCTTGATCTGTTCGCCGAACATCATGGTCATCTTGGTGCCCAGCGGCCAGCCGACGTAGTAGCAGAGGAACAGGCCGATCTCGTTCAGTTCCTCCGGCGTGAGTTCGCCGTTGCCGAGGGCGGCGCCGGCCTGGATCTCGGCGACGTCGACCATTCCGTTGGCGGCGAGGGCTCCGAGCAGGATCAGCCTGCGGTCCCGGTGGCTCAGGCCCTCGCGGGACCAGACCTCGCCGAAGACCTGGTCGGCGGTGTGGGCGAAGAAGTCGCCCGGCCCGTCGGCCATCTCCCAGCCGTAGACCTCCGACATCACCCGCAGCCCCTTCTGGCGTTGCGCGGAGCTCGGGGTGGGGGGTGTGGTCATGGCTGTTCTCCTTCGGAGTGGGGGACGCCGAGACCGGCGGCCAGGTGGGTCAGGGCGAGTTCGCCCAGGGGTAGGTCCACGCCGAGCTGCTGCCCGGCCGCCAGCGCGAGACCGAGGTCCTTCTCGCCGAGCTCGCGGACGTGGGTGAAGACGGAAAACCAGAAGTCGTCCGGGTCGATGGGAGCGGTGGTCTCCCGCAGCATGATGGCGCCGGCCCCGCCGGTGATGGCATCGGTGTGCCGCACGACGCGGCCCAACTTGCCCAGGTCGAGCCCGGCGGCCTCGGCGAGGCGCGCGGCTTCGGTGGTCGCGGTGAACGAGATGAAGTGCAACAGATTGCGCGCCAACTTCATTCGCGTGCCCGAGCCCACCTCGCCCGCGTGCACGAGCATGTCGCCGGCGAGCTTGAACGGCTCCTTGATCGAGTCGTAGGCGCCGCGGGGACCGCCGAACATGATCGCCAGCCGTCCCTGTTGCGCGCCCGACGCGCCACCGGAGATGGGTGCGTCGAGCAGCACCACGTCGTGCTCCGCGCACACCGCGGCCAGCTCGATCGCGGTCTCCGGGGAGATGGTCGAGTGCACGGTGATGACGGTGCCCGGGCGCACTGCCGGGAGCAGGCCGTCGACCACGGTCCGGACCTGTTCATCGTTGACCACACAGATCCCGATGACGTCGGCGGCGGCAGCGAGCCCCGCCAGGTCCGGCGCGGCCGCCGCGCCCTGGTCCACCAGGGCGGCGACGGCGTCGTCGTCGAGGTCGAAGACGGTCAGCCCTCCGGGCCAGGCGGCCAGGCGGCCGGCCATCGGTGCGCCGATGTTGCCGAGGCCGACGTAGCCCACGCGCAGCTTGTCCCCGGTCATGTCGTCTCCGGTCATGAACGGATGACCTGCCCGCCGTCGACGTTGAAGATCTGGCCGGTGACCCAGTCGGCTTGGCGCGACAGCAGGAACAGGCACATGCCGACCAGGTCTTCGGGGGTGCCGAGGCGCTTGAGCGGCAGGCGACTGACCATCTCCTGCACGATCTCCTTCGGCGTGCTGGTGCGGGTGGCCTCGGTGTCGATCGGGCCGGGGGCGATGGCATTGACGCGGATGCCCTGGCCGCCGAGCTCCACGGCGAGCTGCTGGGTGAGGCCGTTCACGCCGACCTTCGCCAGACCGTAGAAGCCGCTGTACAGCCATGCCGCGGTGGAGGACTGGTTCACGATCGCACTGCCCTTGGGCATGTGCGGGTACACCGCGCGGGTCACGTTCAGCGCGCCGTCCAGGTTCACCGACATGAACTTCTTGTAGTAGTCCCACGGCACGGTGATGAGGAAGTCGAGCTTCATGCCGCCGTAGATGGCGGCGTTGTTGACCAGCAGGTCGATGGACCCGTAGCGCTCCTTGGCGGCCGCGGCGAGGGCCAGCGCCGAGTCGGGATCGGATACGTCGGTGTGCACGTAGAGGCCGCCGATCGAGTCGGCGACGGCCTGGCCGGCTTCGTCGTTGACGTCGGCGATCACCACGTTGGCGCCCTCGGCGGCCAAGGCGCGCGCGTAGGCCTCGCCGATGCCTCCGGCGGCGCCGGTGACGATAGCGGTCTTGTCGGTGAAACGGTTCATGTGTGGTCCTTTCGGAAGGGGTCGGACGGGGAGGTGGTCGGGGGTTCAGGCGGGCCGGGCGACGGCTTTGGTCTCCAGGTATTCGGCGAAGCCGGCGACGCCCATCTCGCGGCCGATGCCGGACTGCTTGTAGCCGCCGAACGGGACATCCGCGGCGTACCAGATACCGCCGTTGATGCCCATGGTTCCGGTGCGGACTCCGCGGACCACGCGGTCGATGCGGTCCGGGTCGGTGCCCCACACCTGGCCGGAGAGGCCGTACGGGGAGTCGTTGGCGATCGCGATCGCGTCGTCGTCACCGTCGTGCGCAAGGATCACCAGCACCGGCCCGAAGATCTCCTCCTGCGCTACGCGGGCGGAGTTGTCCAGCCCGGAGATCAGGGTGGGGGAGACGAAGTAGCCGCGGTCGGCGTCTGCGGGACGGTCGCCGCCGGTCTCGACGGTGCCGCCCTCGGCCACCGCGAGCGCGATGTACTCCTCGACGCGGTCGCGTTGGCGGGCGGAAATCAGTGGACCGCAAATGGTTCCGGGCTTCTCCGGGTCCGCGGCGGGCAGTCCGGCGAGGGCGTTGCGGGTGAGTTCGGTGGCTTCGGCGAGCTTCTCGCGGGGCACCACGAGGCGGGTGGTGATGGCGCAACCCTGCCCGGCGTGGGTCACCACATTGAAGGCGGCCATCGCGCAGGCGGAGCCGAGGTCGGCGTCGTCGAGCACCAGGAACGCGGACTTGCCGCCCAGTTCCAGGAACACCTTCTTCAGCGACGCGGCGGCGGTGGTCATCACCGCGCGCCCGGTCGCGGTGGAGCCGGTGAAGGAGATCAGGTCCACCCGCGGATCGGCGGTCAGCTGCGCGCCGAGTTCGTGATCGGTGGAGGTGACGATGTTGATGACGCCGGCCGGAATATCGGTCTCCTCCGCGATCACCTTGCCCACCAGCGCCGCGCACCAGGGGGTGTCCGGGGCGGGCTTGAGCACCACGGTGCAGCCGGCGGCGAGCGCCGGACCGATCTTGGCGAAATTGATCTGGTGCGGGAAGTTCCACGGGGTGATGGCGCCGACGACGCCGATCGCTTCGGACCGCAGTTCGCGATGGTTCTTGATCCCCATCGGCGAGGCCTCACCGAGGTCGACGGTCCAGGTGTAGCTCTCGGCGAGGTCGGCGAAGTAGCCGAGATCGTTGACCGGGCCCTCCAGCTGCGGGCCGTGGGTGAGGAACACCGGGCAGCCGACCTCGGCCACGGTCAGCTCGCGCAGCTCGTCGAAGTGTCCGGCGAGCGCGTCGCGCAACTGGCGCAGGCAACGGGCGCGGAAGGCGTGGTCACGGGACCAGTCGGTGGTGTCGAACGCGGTGCGCGCCGCAGCGATGGCGGCGTCCATATCGGCGGCGGTGGCCTGGGAGGCCTGGCCGATCACCTCCTCCGTGGCCGGGTTGACCACGTCGAAGGCGCCGCCGGAACCGGGCACGAGCTTGCCGTCGATCAGGAGGTCGGAGGTGTATTCGGGGCGAAGTGGCATTAGCTGGAACTCCATCTGGACAGGTGTCTGGACTCGGATCTGAACCTAGTGTAGCGTCGGTCACATGTCCAGTGCCGTGTCTCAAGAATCCACCCGACGCCGTCTCACGCCGCAGCAGGCCGAGACGGTGGCGCGGCTCGCCGACGCCGCGGTCGAGGTGCTCAACGCCGACGGCTTCGACGGCCTCACCGTGCGTGCGGTGGCCAAGCGAGCCGGGGTGGCGCCGGCCACGGCGTACACCTACTTCTCGTCGAAGAGTCACCTGGTGGCCGAGGTCTTCTGGCGGCGACTGGCCGACGGTGTGCCCGCCCCCGACCCCGACTTGGCCCCCGCCGACCGAGTCGCGCAGGTGCTGCGCGGTGTCTCGATGGTGGTGGCCGGCGAGGGCCAGCTCGGCGGCGCCGTGACCGTCGCGCTCCTCGGCGCCGATCCCGACGTGGAACACCTGCGACTGCGCGTGGGCGGCTTCATCCGCCAGCGCTTGGCGCAGGCGCTCGACGTGGACCCGGCCGACCCGGGCCCCGTCGTCGACGCACTGGAAATGCTCTACGCCGGCGGTCTGGTGCACGCCGGCATGGGACACCTCACCTACGAGCAGACGTCCGAGCGGCTCGTGGCCGCCGCGCGCCTGCTCCTGACCGATCAGCCCGTTCTCGACCAGGAGGTTCGATGACCGCCGCCGCCCACCGCGGGATGCAGACGCTCATCCCGTTCGATCCCTACTCGTACGATCTGCACGAGGATCCGTACCCGACGTACGCGCGGCTGCGCGCCGAAGCCCCGGTGTACTACAACTCCGACGGCGACTTCTGGGCGCTGTCCCGGCACGCCGACGTGGCCGCGGGATTCCGCGACAACCTGCGCCTCTCCAACAGTTGGGGCGTCTCCATCGACCCCGCCTCGTACACTCCGCATGCGGAGAAGTCGATGAGCTTCCTGGCGATGGACGACCCGCGGCACCTGCGCCTGCGCAAACTGGTCTCCAAGGGGTTCACGCCGCGCCGGGTGAGCGAGCTGGCCGGACGGATCTCCGAGCTCACCGCGCAGCACTGGGACAAGTGCCTGCAGATGGGGGAGTTCGACTACATCGCCGACTTCGCCGGCCTGCTGCCGATGGACGTGGTGTCCGAACTGCTGGGCGTGGGCCCCGCCGACCGGGCGCATCTGCGCACCCAGTCGGATCTGCTGATCCACCGCGAAGAGGGCGTCACCGACGTCCCCGAGGCCGCGATCTACGCCTACCTGGAACTGCACCGCTACTACACCGAGCTGCTGGCCGACCGTCGCAAGAATCTGGGCGAGGATCTGGTGTCGGCCCTGATCGGCGCGGAGATGGTCGGCGACGACGGCGAGCTCGCCCGCCTCACCGACGAAGACATCATCGGCTTCATGATGCTGATGGTGGTGGCCGGCAACGAGACCACCACCAAGCTGCTGGCCAACTCGGTGTTCTGGGGCAACCGGAACCGGGGCGAGCTGGCCACGGTGCTCGACGATCCGAGTGAGCAGCGCGTGAGCGACTGGGTGGAGGAGACGCTGCGTTACGACACCTCCACGCAGATGCTGCTGCGCCGAGTGATCGAGGACGTCGAGTTCGGTGACCACCGGATCGCGGCCGGTCAGCGGATTCTGCTGCTGGTGGGCTCGGCCAACCGCGACGAAGAGGTCTTCGGCCCCGATGCCGACCGGTTCCGGTTGGGCCGCGACGTGTCCCGCACCATCATGAGCTTCGGCCTGGGCACGCACTTCTGCCTGGGTGCGCACCTGGCGCGACTCGAGACCAACCTCGGCCTGGCCGAGATGGCGCGCACCGTGCGCGGCTACGAGATCGACGAGGACCGCGCCGAGCGCGTCCACTCGGTCAACGTGCGCGGCTTCGCGCACCTGCCGATGACAGTGCAGGCCCGCTGATGGCGCCGATCCCGCACCCGGAGCGTCGACCGGTCCTGGTGGCCGGAGCCTCGTCGGGCATCGGGGCCGCCACCGCGCAATGGTTCGCGGCCGCCGGCTACCCGGTGGCGTTGGCCGCCCGCCGCCTCGACGTGCTCGAATCCCTGGCCGACAAGATCCGCGCCGACGGCGGCGAAGCGATCGCCGTGCGCATGGACGTGACCGACGACGAGTCGGTGGTCGACGCGGTGGCCCGCGCCGGGGCCGAACTCGGCGGGCTGGAGATCGTCGTGGCCGGGGCCGGCGACCTGGCCATCGGCCTGACCCACCAGATCACGCCCGAAGAGTTCTGCTCGCAGATCGACATCCATCTGAACGGCGCCTTCCGGGTGTACCGGGCGGCCATCGGCCCGATGATCGACCGCGGCCGCGGCGACTTCGTCTTCATCGGCTCGGACGTGGCCAAGCATCCCCGCCCGTGGTCGGCCGCCTACGTCGCCGCCAAGTCGGGGATCGACGGTCTGGCCGCCACCATCGGCATGGAGCTGGAGGGCACCGGGGTGCGCGTGGGGGTGGTGCGCCCCGGGCAGACGCTCACCGGCATGGGCATGAACCTCGACCAGAAGCAGACCGAGGACATGCTCAACGACTGGATCAAGTTCGGGCTCGCGCGCCACGGCAACTTCCTGAGCCCCGAACACCTCGCGCAGGGCATTCACGCGATGGTCACCATGCCGCGCGGGGCGCACCTGCGCGAACTGGAGATCGAAGCCGAAGGCGCCATCGCCAAGAAGGGAACCCACTGATGTCCACTCTCCTCACTCCCCGCCGCGTCTCCGGCGGCGAGGACGCCCACGGGCACCTGACCGAACTGGCCACCGACCCGATCTCGCTGTTCTGGCGAGTCCGGGAAGAATGCGGCGACGTCGGCATGTTCCAGCTGGCCGATCGCGAGATCGTGCTGGTCTCCGGGGCCGCGGCCAACGAAGAGTTCTTCCGTTCGCCCGACGAACTGCTCGACCAAGCCGCCGCCTACCCCTTCATGACGCCGGTCTTCGGCGAGGGCGTCGTCTTCGACACCAGCCCCGAGCGCCGCAGCGAGATGCTGCACAACCAGGCTCTTAAGGGACCGCACATGAAGCAGCACGCGATCACCATTCCCGAAGAGGTGGAACGGATGATCGCCGACTGGGGCGACGAGGGCGAGATCGATCTGCTGGAGTTCTTCGGCGAGCTGACGCTGTACACGTCGTCGTCGTGCTTGATCGGTCGCAAGTTCCGCGAGGAGCTCAACGCGCACATCGCCGATCTGTACCACGACCTGGAAAAGGGCACCGACCCGATGGCCTACGTGGACGCCCACGCGGACATCGAGAGCTTCCGTCGCCGCGACGCGGCCCGCGCCGAGTTGGTGGAGTTCATCAGCGGCGTGATGGACCGCCGCATCGAGAACCCGCCGGCCGACAAGGACGAACGCGACCTGATGGACGTGCTGGTCTCGGTGCGCAACGACGACGGCTCGCTGATGTTCAGCCCGGACAGCGTCACCGGCATCTTCATCTCGATGATGTTCGCCGGGCATCACACCACCTCCGGCACCGCGGCGTGGACGCTGCTCGAGCTGCTGCGGCACCCGGAGTACCTGTCGCAGGTCGTCGCCGAGCTCGACGACATCTACGAGGACAAGGGCGAGGGCCGCGCGGAGTACTCCTTCGCGGCCATGCGGCAGATCCCGAAACTCGAAGCGGCACTGAAGGAAACGCTGCGTCTGCACCCGCCGCTGATCGTCCTCATGCGCGTGGTGCAGGAAGACTTCGTGATCGAGGGCCACCAGGTGCGCGCCGGGCAGACCATCGCGGTCTCGCCCGCGGTCTCCAATCGTCTGCCCGAAGACTTCCCGAACCCGGACGCCTTCGACCCGGACCGCAATCTCGTTCCGCGCCAAGAGGATCTGGCCAACCGGTGGACGTGGATCCCGTTCGGCGCCGGTCGCCACCGTTGCGTGGGCGCGCAGTTCGCCATGATGCAGCTGAAGGCGATCTTCTCGGTGCTGCTGCAGAACTACGAGTTCGAACTGGCGCAACCGGCGGACTCGTACCGCAACGACCACTCGAAGATGGTGGTCCAGCTGGCCAAGCCGTGCAACGTCCGCTATCGCCGACGGAGCGCCTGATGCGCGTCGAGGTGGACCTGGACCTGTGCCAGGGACACGGCATGTGCGAAATGGAGGCACCCGATGTCTTTGCCGCACAACGAGATCACGTCGAGATCCTGAATCCGACTCCGGACGAATCGCAGCAGGCCGAAGTGACTGCGGCGGTGCACTACTGCCCCACGCAGGCCCTGCGAATCGTCGAAGACTAAAGCCCCGAAACCCGACAAGTGGAGACAACTGTGACTGACAACGGACCCTTCGACCGCGCCGAACTCGATGAGATGGTGGTGCGCTGGCTCAAGGCGAACGACGAGGCGGAGCAGGCCGGCGACTGGCGTCCGCTGGCCGACTTCTACACCGAAGATGCCACCTACGGCTGGAACTACGGGCCGCACAAGGACTTCATGGCCGTCGGCCGAGACGAGATCCGCGACCTGGCGCTCGGCCAGGAGATGGAAGGCCTGGAGGGCTGGACCTACCCGTACCAGGCGTGGGTGATCGACGAGAAGACCGGCGACATGCTGGGCCTGTGGAAGCAGGTGTACGAAGCCACCCGCGAGGACGGTTCGCACTACGCGCTCAACGGGATTCAGGGCAGTTGGTTCAAGTACGGCGGTGACTTCCAGTTCTCCTGGCAGCGCGACTTCTTCGACTACGGCAACGTCAGCGCCCTCTTCATCGAGCTGATGAAGGACCAGAAGATGAGCGACGGCATGCTGGCGCGCATCGAGAAGGCCGCGCCGGGAGATCTCCCCGGTTGGTACCCGATCGGCCAGGCGCCGGTTCCGCTCTGGTGACGACCGTGACTGACAGCACCACGCTCGGGCTCGGCTTCGGCGCGCTCGACCAAGCCCAGCTCGCCGCGCTCGTGCCGGAACTGCTCCTGTCCGGCCAGTTGATCGATCGCAGCGGCATGGCCCATCTGATCAGCGCTTTCGGGCGCGAGACGATGACCGCCGTCGCGATCGAGGAGTGGATGGCGTCCAGCCCGGTGTACACCAGCCGCATGCGGGCGGCGCTGGGCATCGACGGCGACGGCGTCGAGGACATGTTCAAGGCGATCCAGCTCGACATCGGCGCGCCGCCGCAGTTCATGGACTTCCGGTACGAGGTGACCGACCACGACCACGGGGCCTTCGTGCTCGACCACTGCGGTGCGCTGATGGATGTGGAGCCGCTCGGCGACGAGTACGTGACCGCCATGTGCCACGACATCGAAGACCCCACCTTCGACGCCACCGCCATCGCCACCAACCGGCGCGCGCGGATCCGGCCGATCCATCGGCCGCCGCGCACCCCGGCCGATCGGACCCCGCACTGCGCGTGGACCGTCACCATCGACCCGGATCGTCCCGAGCTGCCGCTCCCGCCGGACGCCGAGCACGTGTTCACCACCCGCGCGGCGAGCGTGGAACTGAGCCCGATCGATCCGTCCGACACCGACGGGAAGACCGACTACCGGGGCCCGCTGGTGCACGACCTCCAGTTCCGTGAGTTCTCCACCAGCGCCCTGGTCCGGATCGCCGAAGAGGTTGCGCTGCAACACCAACTGCTCTCGCTCGGCTTCCAGCTCAGCGTGCGCCGGTACGCCGACGGCGAGGACCAGGTCCGGGAGATCTTCGGCAAACAGCTCACCGGGATCAGCGGCCTGACCGCCGAGCGGTTGCGTCGCACGCTGGGGCTGGGCACCGACCCGGAGTCGGTGGCGCGGGTGCTGTCGGTGCACCCGATCCTCGGGCCGGCGCAGTACACGGGTGTTCAGGTGCGGGTCGAGGGCGACGAGGTGGTGCTCCACCTGCCCGCCGACTCGCCGGCCATGACCGACGGCGGTTGGCTGGACCTGCTGACCGCGGACCACCTGGCGCCGCTGCAGGCGATGGCCACCGCCCTCGATCCGTACCTGGTGGTCGCCGGCAGTGCCGTCGACGGTGGTCTGACCGTGCGTTTCGCGCGGGGCACGGAGGAACTGCCGGAGTCCGGCGAGGTGGCGATCACCCGCTTCTCGTCGGGTGCGGACTTCCGTTTCAGCGACCGCGGACCGTCGATCCCGATCACGCCGATCTAGTCGCCCCGGTCTGATCTCGCCGATCTATTTTCACCGCCGGGTGCGGTCGCGCCAGAAGCGGGCGCCCTCGGCGACGGCGTCGAGCGCCGGGCGCGGCCGCCAACCCAGGTCGCGCTCGGCCTTGGCATGACTCATCGGCGCGAAGGCGTGCATGAGCCGCACCGAGTCCAGGCTCAGCTTGGACGGCTTTCCGGAGACCGCGGCGAGGGCGGAACCGGCCGCGCCGGCGGCGTAGAGGGCTGGCTTGCGCAGCACCAGCCGCGGCGGATCGCGGTCGACCGCCGCGGCTGCGGTCGCCACCACTTCGCCCAGGTCCAGATTTCGCTCGGCGACGATGTAGCGCTCACCGATGCCCCCGCGCGTCGCGGCGAGGGCGAGCGCGCCGGCGGCGTCGTCGACCCCGACCGACTCGGTGCGCATGCCGCGCACCGTGAACGGCAATCGGCCCAGCGCCGCGGCGGCCACGAACGCGCCGTGCGGAGTGGGCGCCCAGTCGCCCGCGCCGTAGGTGTTGGCCACGCACATGGCGGTCACCGGTACGCGGCCGTCGGTCGCGTACCGCAGGGCCAGCTGCTCCCCGGCGACCCGGGCTCGCACGTAGGGCGGCGCGTCGTCGAACCAGTCGAAGGCCTTCGATTCGTCGACGACGGCGCGACGGTCACCGCGCCCGATGGTGGCCATGGTGCTGGTGAACACGACCCGGTCCAAGTCGCGGTCGGCGGCCACGTCGAGCACCGAGCGCAGTGCCTCGACGTTGGTCCGGTAGAGGGGCGCGGGGTCGCGCAGCCAGGCGCGGGTGTCGACCGCGCAGTGGTAGACCGCCCGGCACCCGTCCATCGCGGCGCCGACTGCAGCGGCGTCGAACAGGTCGCCGGTCACGTGCTCGAAGTCCAGGCCGTGCAGGCTCCGCAGGTCGCTGGAGGCGCGGGTGAGCACGCGCACCGGCTCCCCGTCGTCGATCAGGCGGCGCACCAGATGCGAGCCGAGGAAGCCGTTGCCGCCGATCACCAGGTGCACGGGTGAACCTTCAGTGCTCGGTGTAGGTGGTGGACCGCGCTGCCCGCGTCCACAACCGGTCATCGGTGGCCAACCCCTGCTCCTTCAACGTCCGTTTGAGGATCTTGTTGGTCGCCGTGGTGGGGAGGTCGTCGGCGATCCGCACGTGCGTGGGCCACGCCTTCGGAGACAGATCCGGTTGCGCGGCAAGGAATTCGGTGAGTTCGGCCGGGGTCAGGGTGGCGTCGTCGTTCAGGACGACGGCCGCCATCACCGCATCGCCGACCACCTCGTCGGGCACCGCGTACACCGCGACGCGGTTGAGTGCGGGCAACCGCTGCAGCACCCGTTCGATGGGGCCGGCGGCCAGGTTCTCGCCGTCCACGCGGAGCCAGTCGCCGGACCGGCCGGCCAGATAGATCCAGTCGTCGCTGTCCACATAGGCGAGGTCACCGGACCAGTACATGCCGTCGCGGAGTCGTTCGCTGGTCGCGGCGTCGTTGTTGTAGTAGCCGGTGAACAGGCCGCCGCCGTGGGTGTTGACCAGTTCGCCGGTGGCCTCGGCGGCGTTGATCAGCGCGCCGTGCTCGTCGAACTGCGCGCGCGGACATTCCGTTCCGGTCTCCGGGTGGTACACCGCCACGCCGGGGAAGCCCTTGCCGATGGAGCCGCGCGGGGTCCCGGGTTCGCGGGTGATGATGATGGCCAGTTCGGTGGAGCCGAAGGCGTCCCAGACCGCGCAGTCGAAGCGCCGGGCGAACTCGTCGATGTCCCGGTCGGTGGCCTCGTTGCCGAACGCCGCGCGTAGCGTGGTGTCGCCGTCGTCGGGCCGCTCCGGGGTCGCGAGGATGTACGCGAGCGGCTTACCGACGTAGTTCATATAGGTCACGCCGAAGCGGCGGACGTCGTCGACGAAGGTGGACGCCGAGAACGGCGCCGGCACCATCGCGGCCCCGCTCGCCAGGGCCACGCAGTAGCCGCCGAGCAGTGCCGCCGAGTGGAACAGCGGCATCGAGAGGTAGCAGACGTCGCGGTCGGTGATGCCGAACTTCTCCACGAGTGGCGGTCCGGCGAAGGGAATCATCATGTGCGCGAAGCGAACCGGCTTCGGATCACCACTGGTGCCGGAGGTGAAGATCAGCATGAACGGATCCATCGGGCCCGGTGTCGAATGCGGCACCAGCTCCCCGGCCGCCTCGAGTTCCTGTTGCCACGCCGGTGCGGAGACGTCGACCACGGTGATCGACGACAGGTCGAGTCCGTCGAGCAGCGGCAGGTGCGGGGCGTCGACCAGCAGCACCTGGCAATCGGCGCGGCGCAGGTCGGCCAGCAGCTGCTCGCCGCGGCGGGTGTCGTTGACCCCGACGCTCACGTAGCCGCCGAGCGCGCCCGCGGCCAAGGCGATCAACATCTGTGGCGAGTTGCCCAGGAGGACGCCCACGTGCATCGGGCGCTGCGGAGCGGCCGACTTCAGTACCGCGGCGGCTGTTCGGCGGGCCTGTTCCACGTATTCGCGCCACGTCCACGTACCCAGCTCGGAGAGAATTGCGGTGCCGTCGTCGTCGGCGCGTTCGGTCAGCAACTGGGTCACAGTGTCGGCCATGCTCCGAATCTAGAACGTATGACCGGCGACAGCGGGGGAATCGGACATTCCCCGTCGGCTCGATGGCCCCACGACCGCGCTGCTCGGGGGATGGGGTGTCTTGATAACGAACTGTCACCGATGTCCTGATACAGGACATTGAACAAAGCCGGCTAGAACTATTGTTCATGCGAAGTGTGAGGTGTACCATAAGGACAGGGGAGGGATCGACAGTCCCGAACTCGCGGAACATGAGTGGCCGGGCGGCTGATCGTCGCCGGCTCGACCGGTTCCTTTGCTATTGGCTTCTCGTGACCTGAGGAGTGAGCGTCATGGACGCAGCAACTCTCACAGACTTCGCCGACTTGTTGAGCGATGACCTCACTGTCCCAGTCGGTACCGACATCGATAGGCCGGCGAATCTCGCCCAGTTCCTGGCCCAGGCGCGGGCCGTCGACGACGACCGGGAACTCCTGGCGGTAGCCGCGGCGGTTCTGCGGTTGCGCAATGTGGCCGACTACTCGGTGGCCGCCACGTGCGCCGCGATCGAACGAGTCGGCTTACCCGCCCGGAAGCATGTGCGGTCCGCTGCGGCGATCCTCGCCGAGCTCGGGGCGGCTCCGGCGGTGGCCTATCGTGCCGGCAGGCTCGGGCAGGCGATGTCCGACGAGAACCTGGGGTCGGTGATCCGGGGTGTGCGTGATGGTGCGGTGTCGGCGGAGCACGGTGATGCCGTGGCGAGCGGTCTCGGGCATGTGGCGGGTCGGGTGGAGTTGTCCGACGAGGATCGCCGGAAGATTGTGCATTCGTTGCTGGTGCAGACTTCGCCGGCGCGGGTGAGGGAGAAGGCTCGGGCGTGGGCGATCAAGTTGGCCCCGGAGATTCCGGTGGACGGGGAGGTTCCGGTCGCCGAGCGTGACGACCTGAACGAGATGACGCTGGATCGGACCGATGACGGCCGGGTGGCGGTGACGATCGACTTCGACATCGTGGCCGCCGAGGAACTCAGTGCGGCGTTGGATCCGTTGACCCGGCCGGTGCCCGAACCGGACGGTTCGCAGGATCGGCGGTCGGCCAAGCGGCGGCGTGCGGATGCGATGGCCCAGGTGATTCGCACGTATCTGTCTCATTCGGAGCGGCCCGAGTCGGGAGGGGTACTGCCGCACGTCACCCTGTCGGTGCCCGCAGCGGTGGTGATGAACGGGCAGGTACTCGATTCGGTTGCCGGACAGGCGATCTCAGTTCCGATCACCGCAGCCGACGACGACACCGCCGTGCCGTGGCTCGGATTCGGTGGCCCCATCTCGGCGCGCACGGCGGAGCTGATCATGTGCGAGGCTGCGGTGGCTCTGGCGCTGCTGGACGAGCACGGTGTGCCGTTGAACGTGGGCCGGGAGAAGCGGCTGTTCACGCCGGGTATCCGCAAGGCTCTGGTGCTGCGGGATCGTGGTTGCGCCTTCCCGGGTTGCGGGGTGCCTCCGTCGTGGTGCGACGGGCACCACGTCGAGCATTGGGAGCATGGCGGGGTGACGAGTTTGGACAACGGTGTCCTGCTTTGCCGTCGGCATCACACCGTGATTCACCACGGTGGATGGGAGGTGTTCATCGGTCACGATCGGCAGCCGTGGTTCATCCCGCCGGCCGATCCTGACCATCCGAAGCGTCGTCGTGAACCGATCCGATCGAATGCGCGACGAACCTTGACGTTATCGGCCAGCGCCGCGTGAGGCGCTCTGATCCAGTGTCGGGAAGGTGTCTCGACGCGATGTGTTATTTGAAAATTTCATAGTGGGCCTGCCGTCGGGCGGGCCTGGGTGGTCACGGGGATCAGCCAGACCCGGCCGGTGGCAGGCGGTCGACAGGACAGGACAGCTCAGCGGCCGAACAACCCTGCTGCGTTGTGGTGCAGCACGGACCGCATCCAGTCGTCACCGAGGCCGAGGCGCTCGCACGACTGCAAGGCGTGCAGGTACGAGTACGGGATGTTCGGGAAGTCCGAACCGAACAGGATCTTCTCGCGCAGCGCCGCGACCCGTGGAAGCAGGTCGGCGGGGTAAGGCGCACGCTCGTTGGAGAAGTCGGTGAAGTTCATCGTGGTGTCGAGGCGGACCTCGTCGTACTCTTCGGCGAGGGCGACGAAATCCTCGTACTCGGGCATGCCCATGTGCGCGATGATCAGCGACAGCGTCGGAAAGCGCTGCAGCAGTTCACGAATCGGCGCGGGGCCGGTGTGCCTGCCGGGCACCGGGCCCGATCCGCAGTGGATCACCACGGGGATCTGGGTCTGGGCCAACACGCCCCACACGTCGTCGAGCAACGGGTCGAGCGGCGAGTAGTCGCCCACCTGGATGTGGGACTTGAAGATCTCCGCGCCGTTCTCGATGGCCTCGGCCACGTACCGCGCCGCCGTCGGCTCGGGGTAGAAGGTGGCCGTTTGCAGGCAGTCGGGGTGGCGGGCGGCGAAGTCGACGCCCCAGCCGTTCAGCCATTCGCCCATGTCCGGGCGATGCGGATAGAGCATCGACGAGAACGTGCGCACCCCGAAAGCGCGCAGCGCGGCCACGCGTTCCTCCTCGTCGGCGCGGTAGGCGATCGGCCACTCGCGGCCCACCATGGGGCCGGCCGAATCGAAGTACGCCCACACCTTGTCCAGGACCGGCTTGGGCATGAAATGCGTGTGGACATCGATCATGCCGTCGAGCCCGAGGCCTTCGGTGAAGGCCTGTACGGCGGCGGCTTCGGCATCACTGAACGGTGTCGGCGCACCGTGCTCCTGGCAGATCATCGATCCAATCGGCGGTCGGCGGGTGGGGGCAGCGCATCCCCGGTGGGCAGTTCGAAGTCCTTGGGGCAGATCATGATCGCGTCGGCTTCCACGGTGACGCCGTCGGCGTCGGACATGGTGGCGTGGACGAAGGTCTTGCGTCCCTCGCGGCCGGTGACCTCGGCGCGCGCGCTCAGGGCCCCGAGCAGGGTGGGTCGCAGATACTTGACGGTGAGCGTGCCGGTGAAGCTGGGCAGTCCGTCGGTGCTTGCGGCCTCGCCGACGAGCTGGTCGAGCAGCAGGGCGGCGATTCCTCCGTGCACGCACCCGCCCGGCCCCTCGTAGGCGGCGCCGAGTTCCATCTCGCATTCGGCCAGCCCGGGCGAACGCCGGACGTGCAGCGGCGGTGCCACGGCGTTACGCGCACCGACGGCGGCGTTGCCCCACGGCATGCCGATGAATTCCTTGGTGTACGGGGTCCCGAAACTGCCGGGACGCTGCTGCTCACGGAGGTCGGCGACGATCTCGTCGATGCGATCCTTGGCGGCGGTCAGGCGTTCATCGCTGACCTCGCTGCGGATCACCGCGTCGACGAGTTGGCGCACGGAATCGGTCAACGGCTCCACCACACTGAGCCGTCGATCGATCTCTTCTTCGGAGATGTCTTCGATTCGGAAGTCCACGATGCGAACGATAGGGCATGCCCCGGCGTCGCGGCACGGGGGTGTTGATAGGACTAGGGGCATGACGCAGCCCACCGACAACGATCCGTTCACCTCCTTCGGCATCGGCCGCCGCGCCGGTTCCGGGCGCACCGAGATGGTGCAGGCCCTCGGCCCGGGCGTGACCGACCACCGCGGCCTGATCGACCTCCCGGCGCTGGCGGTGCTGTTCGACGACATCGGCGGCCTGTCGTTCTTCTACTCCGGATCCGGGTCCACGGTGCAGGCGCGGCTGTCGATGTCGATGCTGGATCGGCCGACGGTCGACGAGGTGCTCGACGGCACCTCCGAGGTGTCCATGCGACGAGAGCCGTACGGCGTGTCGACGGTGCGCATCACCGGACGTGACGGCCGCCTGCTGTGCACCGGTGTCGCCCGCAGCGTCCGGGTGGGACGTGACCTCGTGGTCGACGGCGATGCGGCGGATCTGGCCGAGCCGGTGGCGCCGCCGGCGGCGGCTCCGCTGCCGACCGCCGATCTCGCACGCGGCGGGCGCGAGATCGTCGCCGACCTCGTCGACGGCCGCGCACCCCTCGGCGAACTGGGCCGACTCCTCGGCGGTTCGGTCTCGGTCGACGACGACGGGAACGTCTGCTTCGCGAGCGTCACCGAGCCGTGGATGGGCAACATCATGGGCACCATGCACGGCGGCGTGATCGCGGCCGTCGTCGCCCAGGCACTGTCCCTGGCCGGCCAGGCCGCGGCACCGGCGGGCGTGGACTACCAACTCGTCGACTTCAGCATCGCGTTCCTCCGGTCGCCGGCCGTGGACGGACGCACCCTGCAGGTGCGGACCCGCGCGGTGAAGGTCGGGCGGCGGCTGGGTGTCTTCACCGCGGAGCTGTACGACGGTGACGTGCTGCTGGCCACCGCCGGCGGGGACGTGCTCTTCACCGGCTGAGCGGGCACCGGCGGTGCGCCGGACACTAAACAATCAAGCGCGCTTGATTTTTTCCGGGGCGGATGTGACACTCGTCGCATGGCTCTCATTGACGACCTGGTTTCCGCGCTCGATGCCGAATCGGACTCCCTCGACGAGCTGGTCGCGCCGCTGACCGCCGAGCAGTGGGCCACGCCGACGCCGGCCGAAGGCTGGACCATCGCCCACCAGATCGGCCACCTGCTGTGGACCGACCGCGCCTCGTTGCTCGCGGTCACCGACCCCGACGGGTTCACCGCGCAGCTGGCCGATGCCCTCGCCGACCCGGAGGGCTTCGTCGACGAGGGTGCCGCGGTCGAGGCCGCGCGCGACCCGCAGGAACTGCTCGCCGACTGGCGGGCCACCCGCGGCCGACTGGCCGGCGCCCTCACCGCGGTCCCGGAAGGCACCAAGCTGCCCTGGTACGGCCCGCCGATGTCGGCGCCGTCGATGGCCACCGCCCGCCTGATGGAGACCTGGGCGCACGCGCTCGACGTGGCCGACGCCCTCGGCGTGGAACGCGAGAGCACCGACCGCATCCGCAACGTGGTGCACCTGGGCGTGCGCACGCGCAACTTCGCCTACATGGTCAACGGGTTGACCGCACCAGAGTCCGAGTTCCGGTGGGAGATCACCGCACCGTCGGGCGAGTTGTGGGTCTGGGGCCCGGAGGACGCGACCGACGTGGTCCGCGGCCCGGCCGTCGACTTCTGCGAACTCATCACCCAGCGCCGCCACTTCGACGACCTCGCGCTGGAGGTGGTCGGCGACGACGCCCGCCAGTGGGCCGCTATCGCGCAGGTCTTCGCCGGTCCGCCCGGAGCGGGCCGCGCCGCCCAGGGATAGATCCCCTCGAGCGGATCAGCACCACACCAGCAGACACATCAGCAGTTAGGGACGCACATGACCGACGTCGTACGCATCGGCAATGCCTCGGGCTTCTACGGTGACCGCTTCAGTGCGGTGCAGGAGATGCTCGAAGGCGGCGAGCTGGACTACCTCACCGGGGACTATCTGGCCGAACTGACCATGCTCATCCTGGGTCGCGACCGGATGAAGGATCCGAGCACGGGCTACGCCAAGACCTTCCTGCACCAGATGCGGGAGAACCTGGCCCTGGCTCGGGACCGGGACGTCAAGATCGTCACCAACGCCGGCGGGCTCAACCCGCACGGCCTCGCGGTGGCGCTGCGGGAACTGGCCGCCGAGCTCGACATCGACGCGCAGATCGCCTTCGTCTCCGGCGACGACCTGGTCGAGCAGGCCGCCGCACTGAACCTCGGCAGTCCGCTGACCGCCAACGCCTACCTCGGCGGCTTCGGCATCAAGACCGCGCTGACCCGCGGCGCCGACATCGTGGTGACCGGACGCGTCACCGACGCCTCGCTGGCCGTAGGGCCCGCGGCCGCGGCCTTCGGCTGGGGCTACGACGATCTCGACGCGATCGCCGGCGCCGTGGTAGCCGGCCACATCATCGAATGCGGGGCGCAGGCCACCGGCGGCAACTACTCGTTCTTCACCGAGATCGAGATGGGTCACCTGGGTTTCCCGATCGCCGAGATCCATCCCGACGGTTCGTCGGTGATCACCAAGCACGAGGGCACCGGCGGCGCCGTGAACATCGGTACCGTCACCTCGCAGCTGCTCTACGAGGTCCGCGGCCCGCGCTACTACAACCCGGACGCCACCGCGCGCCTGGACTCGGTGCAGCTGACGCAGCAGGGTCCCGATCGCGTGCACATCTCGGCCGCCACCGGAGAGGCCCCGCCGACCGACCTGAAGGTCTCGCTGAACAACCTGGCGGGCCTGCGCAACGAGATCTCCGTGGTGCTCACCGGCATGGACATCGAGGCCAAGGCCGAACTGTTCCGGACCCAGTTCGAAGCGGAACTGCCCAGCCGTCCCGCCGAACTGGAATGGACGCTGGTGCGGCACGACCGCCCCGACGCCGACACCGAGGAGCAGGCCAGCGCGATCCTGCACTGCGTCGCCCGCGACACCGATCCAGCCACGGTGGGCCGACCGTTCGCCAACACCGCGGTGCAGTTGGCCCTGGCCAGCTTCCCCGGTTTCACCATGACTGCGCCGCCCGGAAACGGATCGCCCTACGGCGTCTTCGAACCCGGCTACGTCGACGCCGCCTCGGTGGATCACCGGGTCACGCAGCCCGACGGGGTGTCGGTGGTCATCGAACCGTCCCCGCTGCGCACCGCGCTGATCGTCGACGAGGACGCGCCGGCCCCGGCCGCCACCACCGACTGGGGGCCCACCACGATGGCGCCGCTGGGCACCATCATCGGCTCGCGCAGCGGCGACAAGGGCGGCAGCGCCAACGTCGGCGTGTGGGCGCGCGGCGACGACGAGTACGCCTGGCTCGACGCGCTGCTCAGCACCGACAAGCTCAAGGAACTGCTGCCCGAGGCCGCGGACCTGGTGGTG
The DNA here is from genome assembly GCF_042432625.1 of Gordonia phosphorivorans. NCBI lineage: Bacteria > Bacillati > Actinomycetota > Actinomycetes > Mycobacteriales > Gordoniaceae > Gordonia > Gordonia phosphorivorans. The sequence continues at coordinate 30,625 of NZ_JBHLWV010000001.1, forward strand.
CACCGCTACCGGCTGCCGAACCTGCGCGCCGTCAACTTCGTGATCGAGGGGATCCTCGGGCGCGGCGTGGCCGAGAACGTCCGCTTCGATCCCCAGGCCAAGGGGCTGGGGGAGTGGCTGCGTTCGCGGCACGTGCCGATCCCGCAGCGTTTCCTGCCCTGACCCGACCCGACTTCAGCGCGACCCGAGTAGGAGCACTATGCCCATCAGCAACGCCGACTGGGAGACCCCGGAACGCCGAGCCCTGCGCGAATCCATCGCCGGCTTCGCCGCCCGTCACATTCTCCCGTACCAGGATCAATGGGAAGCCGACGGCGAGATCCCGCGCGAACTGCACGTGCAGGCCGCCGAACTGGGTCTGATCGGACTGGCCTTCCCGGAAGCGGTCGGCGGCGCCGGCGGCGACCTGATCGACGCCTCCATCCTGTGCGAGGAACTGCACCAGCAGGGTGTCTCCGGCGGCGTCTTCGCTTCGCTGTTCACCAGCGGCATCTCCCTGCCGCACCTGATCGCCGCGGGCGATCCGGCGCAGATCGACAAGTGGGTGCGCCCCACCATCGACGGCACCAAGATCGGCTCGCTGGCCATCACCGAACCCAGCGGCGGCAGCGACGTCGGGCACCTGCGGACCACCGCGGTGCGCGACGGCGACCACTACGTGGTCAACGGCGCCAAGACCTTCATCACCTCGGGCGTTCGCGCCGACTTCGTGGTCGCGGCGGTGCGCACCGGCGGCCCCGGCGCCGCCGGCGTCTCGCTGCTGGTGATCGAGAAGGGCACGCCCGGCTTCACCGTCGATCGCAAACTCGACAAGATGGGCTGGCGGGCCTCGGACACCGCGGAACTGTCCTTCGTCGACGCCCGGGTGCCGGTGGCCAACCTGGTCGGCGCGGAGAACTCCGGCTTCATGCAGATCGCGCAGGCCTTCGTCACCGAGCGCGCCGCGCTGGCCGTGCAGGCCTACGCGCAAGCGCAGCGCTGCCTGGACCTGACCCTCGAATGGGTGCGCAATCGGGAGACCTTCGGTCGCCCCCTCATCTCGCGGCAGAGCGTGCAGGACAGCGTCACCGAGATGGCACGCAAGATCGACATCGCGCGGGTCTACACCCGGGCCGTGGTCGATCGCTACGCCGCGGGCGAGCAGGACCTCATCGCCGAGGTCTGCTTCGCCAAGAACACCGCCGTCGAGACCGGTGAATGGGTGGCCAACAAGGCCGTGCAGCTGTTCGGCGGCATGGGCTACATGACCGAATCCGAGGTGGAGCGGCAGTACCGCGACATGCGGATCATCGGTATCGGCGGCGGCACCAACGAGATTCTCCTCGGCCTGGCAGCAAAGCGATTGGGGTACCAGCAGTGACCGTGTTCCAGAGCAAGATCGACACCTCCTCCGACGACTTCCTCGCCAATGTGGAGGCGATGAACGGCAAGCTCGCCGAGCTCGACCTGGAGTTCCGCAAGGTGCTCGACGGCGGCGGCGAACGCGCCGTCGCCCGCCACCGCAAGCGCGACAAGCTCCTGCCCCGCGAGCGCATCGAGATGCTGATCGACGAGGACTCGCCGTTCATGGAGCTGTGCCCGCTGGCGGCCTACGGCTCCCAGTTCGCCGTCGGCGCCTCCGTGGTGGCCGGCATCGGCGTGGTCGAGGGCGTCGAATGCCTCATCGTGGCCAACGACCCGACCATCAAGGGCGGCACCTCCAACCCGTGGACACTGCGGAAGATCCTGCGCTGCAACGACATCGCCATGGAGAACCGCCTGCCGGTGGTGTCCCTGGTGGAGTCCGGCGGTGCGGACCTGCCCACCCAGAAGGAGGTCTTCGTTCCGGGCGGCCGGATGTTCCGCGATCTGACGCGCCTGTCGGCGGCGGGGATCCCGACCATCGCCCTGGTCTTCGGCAACTCCACCGCCGGTGGGGCGTACGTGCCGGGCATGAGCGACCACGTGGTGATGATCAAGGAACGCTCCAAGGTGTTCCTCGGCGGTCCGCCGCTCGTCAAGATGGCCACCGGCGAGGAGAGCAACGACGAGGAGCTCGGCGGCGCCGAGATGCACGCCCGGGTCTCCGGTCTCGGCGACTACCTCGCCGCCGACGAACAGGACGCCCTGCGCATCGGGCGGCGGATCGTCGCCCGGCTCAACTGGCGCAAGAAGGGGCCCGCGCCGTCGGCCGAGGTGGCCGAACCCCGGTACAGCTCCGAGGACCTGCTCGGCATCGTCGGGCCCGACCTGAAGGTGCCGTTCGATCCGCGCGAGGTGATTGCACGCGTGGTCGACGACAGCGACTTCGACGAGTTCAAGCCCGAGTACGGCACCTCGCTGTGCACCGGCTGGGCCACGATCCACGGCTACCCGGTGGGCATCCTGGCCAACGCGCAGGGCGTGCTGTTCAGCGCCGAAGCGCAGAAGGCCACCCAGTTCATTCAGCTGGCCAACCAGACCGACACGCCGCTGCTGTTCCTGCACAACACCACCGGCTACATGGTGGGCAAGGAGTACGAGCAGGGCGGCATCATCAAGCACGGCGCGATGATGATCAACGCGGTGTCCAACTCGAAAGTTCCGCACCTGTCGCTGCTGATCGGCGCCAGCTACGGAGCCGGTCACTACGGCATGTGCGGCCGCGCCTACGACCCCCGCTTCCTGTTCACCTGGCCCAGCGCCAAGTCGGCGGTGATGGGCGGCGCCCAGCTGGCCGGCGTCATCTCGATCGTGTCCCGCGCGTCCACCGAGGCCCGCGGCGGCGTCGTCGACGAAGAAGCCGACGCCGGTCTGCGCGCCATGATCGAGGCGCAGATCGAAGCCGAATCAGTCCCGATGTTCCTGTCGGGCATGTTGTACGACGACGGGGTCATCGACCCCCGGGACACCCGCACCGTGCTCGGCATGAGCCTCTCGGCGATCGCCGGTGCCCCGATCGAAGGCGCCACCAACTTCGGCGTCTTCCGGATGTGAGGAACTCATGAGCAACCAAATCACTTCCGTCCTGGTGGCCAACCGCGGCGAGATCGCCTGCCGCGTCTTCGCGACCTGCCGCGAGATGGGCATCGGCACGGTGGCCGTCTTCTCCGACCCCGACGCCGACGCGCCCCACGTGCGGGCCGCCGATGCGGCGGTGCGCCTGCCCGGCGCCACCTCCGCCGAGACGTACCTGCGCGGCGACCTGGTGATCGCCGCGGCGCAGCGCGCCGGTGCGGACGCCATCCATCCGGGCTACGGCTTCCTGTCGGAGAACGCCGAGTTTGCGCAGGCGGTGATCGATGCCGGTCTGATCTGGATCGGCCCGCCGCCGGCCGCCATCACCGCGATGGGCTCCAAGGTCAACGCCAAGGAGGCCATGAAGGCCGCCGGGGTGCCGGTGCTGTCGGATCTGGATCCGGCCGCGGTGACCGAGGCCGACCTGCCGCTGCTCATCAAGGCCTCCGCCGGCGGCGGCGGCCGCGGTATGCGCATCGTGCGCGCACTCGACGAACTCGAGGACGCCGTCGCGGCGGCCCGCCGGGAAGCCGAGTCGGCCTTCGGCGACCCCACCGTCTTCTGCGAGCCGTACATCGAGCGCGGTCACCACATCGAGGTGCAGGTGATGGCCGATACGCACGGCGGCGTCTGGGCGGTGGGCGAGCGCGAATGCTCCATTCAGCGTCGCCACCAGAAGGTGATCGAGGAGGCCCCGGCCCCGCTGGTCGAGCGGATCGGCGCCGAGATGCGGACCGCGCTGTACGACGCGGCGCGCACCGCGGCATCGTCGATCGGCTACACCGGCGCGGGCACCGTGGAGTTCCTCGCCGCCGGCGACGGCCGCTTCTTCTTCCTGGAGACCAACACCCGGCTCCAGGTGGAGCATCCGGTCACCGAGATGACCACCGGCGTGGACCTGGTGGCGTGGCAGTTGCGGGTGGCGCAAGGGGAGCCGCTGGACGGTCCCGAACCCACCGCCACCGGCCACTCGATCGAGGTCCGCCTGTACGCCGAGGACCCGGCGCAGGACTGGCAGCCGCAGTCGGGCACGGTGCACACCATCGACATTCCCTCCGATGTGCAGTTCGGGCTGCTGAGCGGCCCGGGTCTGCGGGTGGATTCCGGCGTGGCCGACGGCAGCGAGATCTCCACTTATTACGACCCCATGCTCGCCAAGGTGATCTCGTGGGCGCCGACCCGGACGCGCGCCGCGGCCATGCTGGCCCGCGCCCTGGCCGACGCCGAGATCCACGGTGTGGTGACCAACCGGGACCTGCTGGTGAACATCCTCCGCGAGGAGCAGTACCTCACCGGGCACACCGACACCGCCTACCTGGACACCGTGGGACTGGCGACGCTGTCGGCTCCGCTGGCCGACGAGAAGAGCGTGCGGGTGGCCGCGGCCGCGGCGGCGTTGGCCCAGTCGGCGGCCAATCGTGCGGCCGCGACGGTGCTGACCGGGCTGCCGTCGGGTTGGCGCAACATGGCCTCCGGCTACCAGCGCAAGACCTACGTGTCGACCCACGCGGGTGAGACCGCCGAGACCGTGGTCGACTACCGCATCACCCGCGGCGCGGTGGAACTGCCCGACCTCGACGGCGTCGAAGCGCTCTCCTGGACGCCCACCGAGGCGGTGCTGCTGGTGGACGGCGTGGCCCGCCGCTACCGCGTGGCGGTGGTCGGTGAGCAGGTCTTCGTCGACTGGCCCGGTGCCGGTGTCGCGTTCACGCGCGCACCCCGGTTCATCGACCCGTCGTCGGTGGCCCGCCCCGGATCGTTGCTGGCGCCGATGCCCGGCGCGGTGATCCGCGTCGCGGTCGCCGAGGGCGATCGCGTCACCCAGGGCCAGCCGCTGCTGTGGCTGGAGGCGATGAAGATGGAGCACACCATCAGCGCCCCGAGCGACGGCGTGGTGGCCGTGCTCGCCGTGACCGAAGGCCAGCAGCTGTCCGTCGGGGACGTCCTCGCCGTGATCGCCGACGAGGCCGAAGAATCCACTTCCGAAGAGATTGAGGCGTAAATGAACTTCATCGAACCCGCTGAGCACACCGAACTGCGCGCGGCCGTGGCCGCGCTGGGCGCCAAGTACGGCCCGCAGTACTTCCAGGACTGCGCCCGCCAGGGCCGCAAGACCGACGAGCTGTGGAAGGAAGCCGGTGAGCTGGGCTTCATCGGCGTCAACCTGCCCGAGGAGTACGGCGGCGGCGGTGCCGGCATGGCCGAGCTCGCGATCGTCATGGAAGAGCTGGCCGCTTCGGGTACCGGGCTGCTGATGCTGGTGGTCTCCCCGGCCATCTGCGGCAACATCATCGCCCGTTTCGGCACCGACGAGCAGAAGCAGCGGTGGCTGCCGGGCCTGGCCGACGGCACGTTCACGATGGCCTTCGGCATCACCGAGCCGGACGCGGGCTCCAACTCGCACATGATCACCACCACCGCCCGCCGGGACGGCGACGAGTGGCTGCTGTCGGGCCAGAAGGTCTTCATCTCCGGCGTCGACCAGGCCGACGCGGTGCTGATCGTGGGCCGCACCGAGGACGCCAAGACCGGCAAGCTCAAGCCGGCGCTGTTCGTGGTGCCCACCGATGCCCCCGGCCTCGAAGCCAAGGTCATCGAGATGGAGCTGGTCAACCCGGAGAAGCAGTTCGCACTGTTCCTCGACGACGTGCGCCTGCCCGCCGACGCCCTGGTGGGCGACGAGGACGCCGGGCTGTCGCAGCTGTTCGCCGGCCTGAACCCCGAGCGCATCATGGCCTCGGCCTCCGCGGTGGGCATGGCGCGGTACGCCCTGGACAAGGCCGTCGCCTACGTCAACGATCGCACCGTCTGGAAGGCGCCGATCGCCACGCACCAGGCGATCTCGCACCCGCTGGCCAAGATCAAGATCGACACCGAGATGGCCAAGCTGATGATGCAGAAGGCCGCCTCGCTCTACGACTCGGGCGACGACTGGGGCGCCGCGGAAGCGGCGAACATGGCCAAGCTGGCTGCCGCCGACGCGGCGGTGGCCGCCGTCGATCAGGCGGTGCACTCGATGGGCGGCAACGGCCTCACCGTGGAGTACGGGGTGGCGCCGATGATCGCGCTGTCCCGGATCGCCAAGATCGCTCCGGTGAGCCGGGAGATGATCCTCAACTTCGTCGCGCAGGCCAGCCTCGGTCTGCCGAAGTCGTACTGAGAGTGACGGATTCGCGATGACCGACACCCCCGAGACCCTGGTTCGCACGGCCACCGACGCGGCCGTCACCACCATCACGCTCGATTCGCCGCACAACCGCAACGCACTCAGCGCCACGCTGGTCCGGCAGCTGCGGGAGGCCCTCGAGACGGCGGGCGCCGATCCCGCCGTGCGCGCGGTGGTGGTGACCCACACCGGTGGAACCTTCTGCGCCGGAGCGGATCTGGGCGAGGCGGTGGGGCGCGGCCTCACCCCGGTAGAGGCGACCGCCGAGGTGGGCAGCTCCATGTCCGCGCTGATGCGGTCGTTCCTGGAACTGCCCAAACCGGTGATCGCCATGATCGACGGCCATGTGCGGGCCGGGGGTTTCGGGCTGGTGGGGGCGGCCGACATCGCCGTCGCCGGACCCCGTTCGAGCTTCGCGCTGACCGAGTCGCGGCTGGGGCTGGCCCCGTCGATGATCTCGGTGGTGCTGCTGGCCAAGATGACCGCGCGCTCGGCGGGTCGCTACTTCCTCACCGGTGAGACCTTCGACGCCCCGACCGCGGTGGCCAGCGGATTCCTCACCGCCGCAGCCGATTCCGCCGAGGACCTGCAGGCGCAGGTGGCGGCGATCTGCGAGAGCGTGCGCAAGGCCTCGCCGCAGGGGCTGGCGGCGTCGAAGGCGCTGACCACCGCCGACCTGCTCGACGGTTTCGACGAAGCGGTCGCCGCGCGGGCCGCCGAGTCGATGGCGCTGTTCGGTTCCGACGAGGCACGCGAGGGCATGACGGCGTTCCTGTCCAAGCGCAAGCCCTCCTGGGACGCGAGCTCCTCGTGACCGTCGCGGCCCGGGAACCCCGGCAGGAACGTTCGCGTCAGACCCGCGAGCGGTTGCTGTCGGTGACCGTCGACATGCTGGCCGCCAAGGGGTGGTCGGCCACGACGGTCACCGCGGTCGCCGAAGCGGCCGGGGTGTCTCGGGGCGCGGCCCAGCATCATTTTCCCGCGCGGGAGGACCTCATCACCGCGGTGCTCGAGTCGATGTTCGAGGTGATGACCGCCGAGGCGGCCCAGACTCTGGAAAACCTGCCCGAGGGGCCCGAACGGATCGACGCCGTGGTGGAGCGGGCGGTCTCTATCTACACCGGTCTGCAGTTCAAGGCGGCCCTGCAGGTGTGGGCGGCGGCGGCCTCCGACGAGAACCTGCGCGAACTGATTCTGCCGCTGGAAGCCAAGCTGGCCCGGGCGGCGCACAAGCTCACCGTGGCCGGCCTGGATCCCACCGGCGCGCACGGGGCCACCGCCCACCGACTGGCCCAGATCACCTTGGACCTGGCGCGTGGTTTCGGCCTGGCCGACACCCTCTCCGACGACTCGGCGCGGCGCGCGCAGGTGACCGCGGCGTGGGTGCAGCAGATGAAGGCGGCGCTGGATGTCTGACACTCCCGCCGACCTCCTCGGCATCCGCGCGGACCTGCTCCAAGTGCTGGCACGCGGGGCCCTGACCGAGGACACGGCGCGGCCCGACGCCGTCGCCAAGCTGCATGCGCGGGGCGGCCGCACCGCCCGCGAGCACATCGCCGCCGTCGTCGACCCCGGATCGTTCGTCGAGTACGGCCGGTTCGTGACCGGCGCCCAGGAGGACCGGCGGTCCGTCGACGAACTGCTGGACCGGACCGTGGCCGACGGCATCGTTGGCGGCCTGGCGACGATCGACGGCCGCAGTTGCGCCGTGCTGTCGTACGACTACCTGGTGATGGCCGGAACTCAGGGCATGCGCGGGCACGTCAAGACCGATCGTCTCCTCGACGTCATCGAACGGCTGCGCCTGCCGACCTTGTTCTTCGCGGCGGGCGGCGGCGGCCGACCCGGCGACACCGACATCCCGTTGGCCTCGGCCCTGGACACCCCCACCTTCGCGGCGTGGGCGCGGCTGTCCGGCAAGGTGCCGCGCATCGCCGTGGTCGACGACAACTGTTTCGCCGGTAACGCGGTGATCGCCGGCTGTGCCGACCTGATCGTCGCCTCCGACCGCAGTTCCCTCGGCATGGGCGGCCCCGCGATGATCGCCGGCGGTGGGCTCGGTGACGTCGCGGCCGCCGACGTGGGCCCCCTGGAGGTGATGGCCGCGAACGGTGTGGTCGACGTGGCCGTCGAGCAGGCCGACGTGGAGGAGGCCGCCCGCGACCTGCTGGGCTATTTCCTGGGCGCGACGCCCACCTGGTCGGCGCCGGATCAGACGGTGCTGCGCACCCTGGTCCCGGATACCGAGAACGTGGCCTACGACCCGATGCCCATCATCGAGACCCTGTGCGATGCGGAGTCGGTGACCGTCCTGCGGAGCGAGTTCGCCCCGGAGCTGGTCACGGCGCTGGGGCGCATCGAGGGCCGGACCGTCGGCGTGCTGGGCAACGACACCCAGTACGTGGCCGGGGCCATCACCGCCGACGCGGGCGACAAGGCCAGCCGCTTCCTGCAGCTGTGCCAGGCCAACGGTTTTCCGGTGCTCTCGCTGGTGGACACCCCGGGCATGATGGTGGGTCCGGCGGCCGAGGCCACCGCGATGGTGCGGCACTGTTCGCGGTTGCTCATCGCCGGTGCCGCGCTGACCGTGCCGCTGGTCGGCGTGATCCTGCGGCGCGGCTACGGTCTCGGCGCGCAGGCGATGCTCGGCGGCAGCACCCGCGAACCGCTGCTGACGCTGGCCTGGCCGGGTGCACACCTGGGCCCGATGGGGCTGGAGGGTGCGGTCCGACTGTCCATGCGCGCCGAGCTCGCGGCCATCGCCGACGACGCCGAACGCGAGCGCACCGTCGTCGAACTGACCGCGCACCTGCGCGAACACGCCTCGGCGCTCAACGTCGCACGGTACGGGGAGATCGACGACGTGATCGATCCGGCGCAGACCCGCGGGCTGATCGCCCGACTGCTCGAGGCGGCGGCCCCGCCGCCCCCGAGTGCCGGCGGGGCCGTCGACGTCTGGTGATCGGCGACGGCCGTCAGTCGGCCGGGCCGAGGTGCGGCTCCGCGGTGGGGCCGGGGTGCGGCGGCGGTTCCTTGAGCTCGACGAAGAGCACGTGGGTGGCGGTGTCGCCGATGTTCTCCCCGGCATGCTCCTGCGCGGGCAGCCACCCGACGAACCCCGCGTCCATCTGCACCTCGCGGGCCGCGTCGCCGCTGATCAGTCGTCGGCGGAAGCTGCTCAGCGTGTACATGACGCTGTCGGGATGCCGGTGGGGCGTCGTGCGATGACCGGGTCGGTCGGTGTACTCGAGCACCCGAACCCGATCGTTCTCGAAGACGACCTTGTAGACATCCCCATTGCTGACCGCCGGATCACTGGTCATCTTTCGACGATACGCCCCGTCTGACCTGCGAACAACGGTCTGCGACCGCCGGATTCGGTGGCCGCGCCGCCGCGCGGCTACCGTGGGCGCATGCGAGTGGTGACGTGGAATGTGAACTCGGTGAAGCCGCGGATTCCGCGGCTGCTGCCGTGGCTGGACGAGCGCGAGCCCGACGTGGTGTGCCTGCAGGAGACCAAGGCCACCGACGAGGCCTTCGCCGCCGAACTGGGCGAGGAGCTGGCCGCGCGCGGCTACGAGTTCGCACACTTCGGTCAGGGGCAGTGGAACGGGGTCGCGATCCTCAGCAAGGTGGGGCTCGACGACGTCCGGATCGCCTTCCCCGAGGCGCCCGGCTTCCCGGACCCGACCGCCGCGCCGGAGGGCCGGGCGATCTCCGCGGTGTGCGGCGGCCTCCGGATCTGGTCGGTGTACGTGCCCAACGGGCGGGAAGTGGATTCGGACCACTACCGCTACAAGCTGAACTGGCTGAGCAAGCTGCGGGCCGCGGTCGACGGCGAGGCGGAGCAGACCATGGTGTGCGGCGACTTCAACATCATCCCCGCCGACCGGGACGTCTTCGACCCGACCGCCCTGGTCGGGCACACCCACGTCACCGACGCCGAGCGGGCCGAACTGGCCGGCCTGCTCGACCTGGGCATGGTCGACGTGCAGCGTGCGCACTGGCCGCAGGCGCAGATCTACTCGTACTGGGACTACCGCGCAGGCATGTTCCACAAGGACCTGGGCATGCGGATCGACCTGGTGGTGGCCGGGGCGCCCGTCGCCGAGCGGGTGCAGGCGGCGTGGGTGGACCGCAAGGCGCGCAAGGGCACCAAGCCCAGCGACCATGCGCCGGTCGTCGTGGACCTCGACACCGCGCCCGACGGCAACGTCGGCCCGATGGTGCCGCCGCCGTCGCGCCCGGCCAAGCCGGCCCCCGGCTCGGTCCGCCTGCCGCACTCGATCGCCGACTGACCCGCCCGCGCGGCGACCTTTCCCGATTGACGACTCCGCTCCCGCGCACCTTCAGAAGGCGCGCGGGAGCGGAATCGTCAATCGGGAACCGCGTCAGAGCGGTCGCGGCTCGATCAGGAGGCGTGGTTGATGACGCCTCGGATGTTCTTGCCGTCGCGCAGGTCCTGGTAGCCCTCGTTGACCTGCTCCAGCGAGTAACGCTGGGTCACCAGCTCGTCGAGCTTGAGCTCGCCGGCGTCGTACAGGCGCAGCAGCTTGACGATGTCGTACTGCGGGTTCATCGACCCGAACAGCGTGCCCATGATCGTCTTCTGATTCAGCGTCAGGTCGGTGCCGGAGACCTGCACGGTGAGCTCGGCCGGGTCGGCCAGGCCGGTGATCACCACGCGCCCGCCCTTGCCGATGATGGCGGTGGCGTTGCTGACCACCTCCTTGTCGACGGTGCCGACCAGGATGAGCGCCGCGTCGGCGCCCTGACCCCAGGTGAGCTCGTTGACCTTCTCCGCGGCCTCTTCGGCGGTGGCGAAGGCATGGGTGGCGCCCATCTTCAGCGCGGTCTCGCGCTTGAGCTCGACCGGATCGACCACGACGACGTACTTGCAGCCCGCGGTCACGGCGCCCTGCACGGCGTTGATGCCGAGGCCGCCGATGCCGTAGATCACGGCGGTGTCACCGGCGCGCAGGTTGCCTGCGTTGACGGCGGTGCCCCAACCGGACGGGACGCCGCAACCCACCAGGACCGCGGTCTCCAGCGGCAGCCACTCGTCCACCTTGACCACCGAATGCTGGGAGATGGTGGCCCGCTCGGCGAAGGTGCCGAGCATGCACATCGCGCCGAAGTCCTGGCCGTCCGGACCGTGGAAGCGGAACGTGCCGTCGGGCATGGAGCCTTCGAGGATGGTGGCGCCCATGTCGCACAGGTTCTGACGCCCGGTGGAGCAGTAGCGGCAGGTGCCGCAGTTCGGGATGAAGCTGCAGACGACGTGGTCGCCGGGCTTCACCTTGGTCACGCCCGGGCCGACTTCCTCGATGATGCCGGAGCCTTCGTGGCCGCCGACGATCGGGTAGCGCGGCGGCAGGTCGCCGTCGGTCAGGTGCAGGTCCGAGTGGCACAGGCCGGCGGCGGTGTACTTGATCAGCACCTCGCCGGGGCCGGGCGGATCGAGCTCGAGCTCCATGATCTGGAACGGTTCGCCCGGGCCCAGCAGGACAGCGGCTTTGGTCTTCACGGTGATCTCCTTGAGGGGTGTACTTGTTGAGGGTGTTTCGCTGAGGGGTGTCGCGGAAGCGCGAGGGGTCAGAGCGCGATGTTGACGGACTTGACCTGGGTGTAGGCGTCGATGGCGGAGTCGCCGAGTTCACGGCCCCAGCCGGACTGCTTGAAACCGCCGAAGGGCAGCGCGGTGTCGAAGCCGTTGTACTGGTTGACCCACACCGAGCCGGCCTGCACGGCGGCCGCGGTGCGGTGGGCCTTGGACAGATCCTTGGTCCAGATCCCGGCGGCCAGGCCGTAGATGGAGTTGTTGGCGGCGCGGGCCACGTCCTCCTCGTCGTCGAACGGCAGGGCGGCCACCACCGGGCCGAAGATCTCCTCTTCGACGATCGAGTAGTGGGGCTCCACGTCCACGAAGACGGTCGGCTCGATGAAGTAGCCACGATCGCCCCAGCGGTTGCCGCCGGTCAGTGCGCGCGCACCGGAGGCCAGGCCCTGCTGGATGTAGCCGTTGACCCGGTCGAACTGCTCCTGCGAGACCAGCGGACCCAGTTCGGTGGTCGGATCCAGACCCGGGCCGATCTTGGCGGCGGCGGCCGCGTCGGCCACGGCCTGCGTGAAGTCGTCGAAGATCTCCCGCTGCACGAACATCCGGGTGCCGGCCACGCAGCACTGGCCGTGGTTGAACATCCAGGCGGCGACCGAACCGGCGACGGCGGCCTCCAGATCGGCGTCGGCGTAGACGATGTTCGGGCTCTTGCCGCCGAGCTCGAGGGTGACCTTCTTCAGGTTGCCGGTGGCGGCCTGCACGATCTTCTTGCCGACCTCGGTGGAACCGGTGAACGCCACCTTGTCCACGTCCATGTGGGCCGACAGCGCGGCACCGGCGTCGCCGAAACCGGTGACGATGTTGACCACGCCGGGCGGGAATCCTGCCTCCTCGAAGACCTCACCGAGCAGCAGCGCGCTGAGCGGGGTCTGCTCGGCAGGCTTGAGCACCACCGTGTTGCCTGCGGCCAGCGCGGGCGCCAGCTTCCAGGTGGCCATCAGGATGGGGAAGTTCCACGGAATGATCTGGCCGCACACGCCCAGCGACTCGCGGCGGGTGTAGGCGTGGAATTGGCCGTCCGGTGCGAACGGCATGGACGGGGTGATCGACGACCCCTTGATCTTGGTGGCCAGGCCGGCGTTGTAGCGCCAGACGTCGGCCGACCAGCCCACGTCCACGGCGGTGGCGATGGCCACCGACTTGCCGTTGTCGAGGGCCTCGAGCTGGCCGAAGATCTCCGCGCGCTCGGACAGGATGTCGCCGACCTTCCAGATCAGGCGTTCGCGCTCATTGGGCTTCATCCGCGACCACGGGCCCTCGTAGGCGGCACGGGCGGCGGCGACGGCGCGGTCGATGTCTTCCGCGGTGCCCTTGGCGACTCGGGTGATCACCTCGCCGGTCGCCGGGTCGACGGTCTCGAACTTCTCGCCCGACGCGGCGTCCACCCAGGCGCCGCCGATCAGCAGCTGTCGATCACGGGAGACGAAGTCGGCTACTTCCGGCAAGAGCGCGGGGGTCAGGATGGCGGTCATCGGATCCTCCTTCAGGCCTGTCGGAGCAGGCCAGCGAAAACTGGCGTGTGAGGCGCAACACTGTGGGGCGCGTCTCATCTTTCCCAGGTTTTCGGTCGTCGGCCTGTTCGGAAACTGGACAGGTCAGGTGAACACCGGTGAACAACTCGCCGGCGTCAGCGCCCTATGCCGAGTGCGCGCAGTCGGGAGTACAGGGTGGTGCGGCTGATGCCGAGCGCCTTGGCGGCGTGGCTCTTGTTGCCGTCGGCCGACTCCAAGGCGGCGACGATCGCGGCGCGTTCGGCCTGCTCCAGGCCCAGCAGCTTGGAGGCGCGCGAGGTGCTGCGATAGGCGCTGGGCAGATCGTTGACCGCCACCGTGCGCGAGCCGCGGCCGCGGGCCGACTCGGCCGCATCGCCGAGCACCATCGCCAACTCGTGCAGATTGCCCGGCCACTCGTGACACAGCAGGGCGTCGGCGGCGTCGGCCCCCAGCTCCAGGCGCGGCTCGGTCCGCAGGAAGTCCTGGCAGAGCGCGGCCAGTTCGGTGCTGCGCTGGCGCAGCGGCGGGAGGGTGGTGCGCCGCCGACACCGCGCCACCAACGCGGCGGCGCCGGGGCCGAGCGTGTCGGGCGGGCCGGTCACCACGACGATGGGCGGCTCGCCGCCGGTGCGCGCGGCGACCGCGGACTGCAGCAGGGCCAGGGAGCGCTCGTCCAGCAGGTCGGCGCCGTCGATCACCACGCCCTGACCGCGGCTGCGCGACTCGCGGAGCACCGCCGCGAGGTCGACGGGGGTGCCGTCGATCAGGGCGGCGGGTACGTCGACGGTCACCGACGACTCCCGGCCGGTCACCGCGAGTGCGCGGGTGGTGCGACCGGTGCCGGGTTCGCCGCAGACGGCCCAGGTCGGCGCCACCGCGGGCGGCGGGCTCACCGACGTGGGCGGCAGGGCCTCCAGTCGGGGGCGCAGCCGGAACACGGCCGCGTGCCGCACCGAGCGCACCCGGATCGCCTCCACGTCGACGGTGACCCCGGAGACCAGGGTGATCATCGGCGGGACGTCGTTCTGTTCCACCAGCAGTCGCAGCGTGCCGAAGTCGCCGGGCGCCAGCAGTTGCGCGGCCAGCGCATTGGACAGCTGGAGGTCGTCGCCGATGGCGGCCACCGCGGTGTCGCGCCGTTCGGCGGCCTGCTCGTAGGCGGCGATCACCAGGCGGTGGTCCGACGACGAGCGCGACAGCAGGCGCTCGGCGATGTCGTCGACGACGCCGCGGACCAGCGGTACCGACAGCGGGTTCAGCCGGGCGGCCACCTGCGTCATGCACAGCACGCCCGCGACGCGGCGGGTGGACGGGTGGATGATCGGCTGGCCGAAACAGCTCAACGAACGGAACTGCTCCAGGTAGTGCTCCTCGGCGTTGATGATCACGTCGCCGCGCACCTCGGCGGTGGTGCCCAGGGCGGTGGTGCCCATCGACGCCTCGGAGAAGGAGGCCCCGGCCACCGCGCCGACCTCGGCCAGCGTGCGCTCGAGGGTGGCGTCGGCGCTCACCCGAGCCACCAGTCGACTGCGGTGATCCACCAGCAGCAGCGCCGTCGGCGTGCCGTGCAGGGTCTGGGCCGCGCGGGCCAGGATGGGCCGGGCGGCGTCCAGGAGCGGATCGGCCGAGGCGATGTCGCCCACCACGGGCTCGGGTCGATCGTCGGGGGTCAACCCCCATTCACGTGCTCGTTGCCACGAGGCGGCGATGACCGTGCGCTGGGTCGGGGAAGTGCTCACCCTTCCACTGTGACACGAGTCACCGGGCAGGTGGTGCGCCCACAGCGAACAATCGTCGCGGATCGACGGCCGTCAGGGTGCGGGGGACAGGGAGTCCTCGAGGAAACGGGGGCGGCACACCACGAAGCCGCCGGCGAGCATCACCGCGGTGGCGACGGCCAGCATGCTCAGGGGCAGGCCCCAGCCGCCGCTGGCATCGCGCAGGACGCCGAACAGGATGGGTCCGGCGCACGCGATCAGGTAGCCCAGGCCCTGGCCGAAACCGGACAGCGACGATGAGCCCGCGGCGGTCCGCGTCCGCACGTTGATCAGCGTCAGCGACATCGGGAACGAACTCACGCCGAGCCCGGCGAGCAGGACCCAGGCCATGGTGCCGGACAGCGGCGCCCAGTACAGGCCGGCCAGGCCGCCGAGCATGCATGCGCCGAAGACGACGATGAAGCCGAAGGGATTGGCGAAGCGCAGGCACAGCCACGGCGCCACGAAGGTCGCCAGGAAGCCGACCCCGGCGAACACGGCGACGGCCGCTCCGCCGAGCGAGTCGTCGCCTCCGGCGTCGGCCAGCACCGCCGGAATCCAGGTCAGCAGCGAGTAGGTCATCAGCGAGGTCATGCCGAACATGAACACCAGGCCCCAGGCGATGGGGGACCGCCACACGGGCAGGCGGTCGACGGCGGTCTGGTCCGGCTCCTCGGCGATGGCCGCACGTCGTCGTCGAGCCACCTCGATCCACGGCAGCAGGGCCAGCAGCGGAATCAGCGCCCACGCGGCGAGCGCCCAACGCCAGCCAGCGGCATCGGCGGCAGGCACCGCCAGCGCGGCCGGCACCGAGGTGCCCAACTGCACGCACAGGATGTACGCGGTGCTGCTGGCGGCGATGCGGTGCGGGAAGTAGCGCTTCACCAGCGGGGGGATCAGCACGTTGCCCAGGCCCATGCCGAACAGCGCCACCGCAGACAGGGCGATCAACGACCAGGTGTCGGTGGCCACGCCGCGCAGCCCGGTGCCGACGGCGGTCACGATCACCGCGCCCACCGTGGCGGCCTCCAGGCCGAACCGGCGCCCGAGCCCGGAACCGACCAGGCCCGCGATGCCGAACATGAGGGTGGGCAGCATGCCGATCACGCCGACGGCGGCATTGCCGAACTCGAGGTCGGTGGAGATCCGTCCGAGCAGCGGCGTCAGGGAGGTCACCGCCGCGCGCAACGACAGGGCGAACACCAGGATCGCGGTGAGGACGAGGGCTTGGCCGCCACGCCCGGTGCCGCCCGCGGCCAGCCGCATCAGAGCGTCACGAGCGGAGAGGGGGAGTCACGGTGCACGCGTGCCATCGTCTCAGCCGACGCCGGCCCGCGCGAGGCGGGGCCGTGCGATTTAACCCACGCTGATCATTTTGACCTGTCGAAACTCGGGCGGTACAGTTGAACGTCGGTGTCCAGCACGCTGGATGCCGCCCGCCTGAAATCGGACAGGCTTCGATCGTCAGGCGGGGGTCGTGAATGAGGTCGTACCAGTACGACACGCCCGACTACGGGTACAGAATAACTCATTGACCAGGGCGGGAGTCCTGGTGGGGCGAGTTGCGGAAGTTGCTCACAGCGCCTTTCGGTGCGGTGGGCGGCCTGCCCGGAGCACTAACCGTGACGAAGAAACTGGCCGGCGCCCGCCGGTCGCGAGGAGAAAAGAACTCAGTGCCAACTATTAACCAGCTGGTCCGCAAGGGCCGCAACGACAAGGCTTCGATCAAGAAGACCGCAGCTCTGAAGGGCAGCCCTCAGCGCCGCGGCGTGTGCACTCGCGTGTACACCACCACCCCGAAGAAGCCGAACTCCGCCCTCCGGAAGGTCGCCCGTGTGCGTCTGACCAGTGGCGTCGAGGTCACCGCTTACATCCCGGGTGAAGGCCACAACCTCCAGGAGCACTCGATGGTGCTCGTCCGCGGTGGTCGTGTGAAGGACCTCCCCGGTGTTCGCTACCGCATCGTCCGCGGCTCGCTCGACACCCAGGGTGTCAAGGACCGCAAGCAGGCTCGCAGCCGTTACGGCGCCAAGAAGGGGAACTGATCCATGCCTCGTAAAGGACCCGCACCCAAGCGCCCGCTGATCCAGGACCCGGTCTACGGCTCCACCCTGGTCACTCAGCTGGTGAACAAGATTCTGCTGGACGGCAAGAAGTCGACCGCCGAGCGCATCGTGTACCAGGCGCTCGAGCAGACCCGCGACAAGACCGGCACCGATCCGGTCATCACCCTCAAGCGCGCGCTCGACAACGTCAAGCCGACCCTCGAGGTCAAGAGCCGTCGCGTCGGTGGCGCCACCTACCAGGTGCCCATCGAGGTCAAGCCGGGCCGCGCCAACACGCTGGCTCTGCGTTGGCTGGTGACCTTCAGCCGTCAGCGTCGCGAAAAGACCATGGTCGAGCGCCTGGCCAACGAGCTGCTGGACGCGTCGAACGGTCTGGGCGCCGCTGTGAAGCGTCGCGAGGACACCCACAAGATGGCTGAAGCCAACCGGGCGTTCGCGCACTACCGCTGGTGACAACCCTGCGCAAGGCTGATCCAGCGATTAGCCTTGCGCAGTGGCCACCGCCGCGGCCCGCGTACTCCGCAGACCTTTTTCCGCTGACTCCCCGAAGGGAATCCCATGGCACAGGAAGTGCTGAACGACCTCACCAAGGTCCGCAACATCGGCATCATGGCTCACATCGATGCCGGTAAGACCACGACGACCGAGCGCATCCTCTACTACACCGGTGTGAACTACAAGATCGGTGAGACCCACGACGGTGCCTCGACCACCGACTGGATGGAGCAGGAGAAGGAGCGGGGTATCACCATTACCTCCGCGGCCGTCACCTGTTTCTGGGATGACAACCAGATCAACGTCATCGACACCCCGGGCCACGTCGACTTCACCGTCGAGGTCGAGCGCGCGCTCCGCGTGCTCGACGGCGCCGTTGCCGTCTTCGACGGCAAGGAGGGCGTCGAGCCCCAGTCCGAGCAGGTCTGGCGCCAGGCCACCAAGTACGACGTCCCCCGCATCTGCTTCGTCAACAAGATGGACAAGATGGGCGCGGACTTCTACTACACCGTGCAGACCATCATCGACCGTCTCGGCGCCACCCCGCTGGTGCTGCAGCTGCCGATCGGCGCCGAGGATGCCTTCGACGGCGTCGTCGACCTGATCGAGATGAAGGCCCTGCTGTGGCCGGGCACCGTCGCCATCGGCACCGAGGCCACCGTCGCCGAGATCCCCGCGGATCTGCAGGAGCGCGCCGAGGAGTACCGCGAGAAGCTTCTGGAGCGCGTCGCGGAGTCCGACGAAGCCCTCATGGAGAAGTACTTCGCCGGCGAAGAGCTCACGATCGATGAGATCAAGGGCGCCATCCGGAAGCTGACCATCAGCTCCGAGGTCTACCCGGTGCTGTGCGGCACGGCGTTCAAGAACAAGGGCATCCAGCCCATGCTCGACGCCGTCGTCTCCTACCTGCCGAACCCGCTGGACATCGGCGAGATCGAGGGCCACGTTCCGGGCAAGGAGGACGAAGTCCTCACCCGGAAGCCGAGCAAGGACGATCCGTTCTCGGCGCTGGCGTTCAAGATCGCCGCTCACCCGTTCTTCGGCAAGCTCACCTTTGTGCGCGTGTACTCGGGCCGGGTCGATCCGGGCACCCAGGTGCTCAACGCGACCAAGGGCAAGAAGGAGCGCATCGGCAAGCTCTTCCAGATGCATGCCAACAAGGAGAACCCGGTCGACGACGCGGTGGCCGGCCACATCTACGCGATGATCGGCCTCAAGGACACCACCACCGGTGACACCCTGTGCGACATCGCCAACCCGATCGTCCTGGAGTCCATGACCTTCCCGGACCCGGTCATCAACGTCTCGATCGAGCCGAAGACCAAGTCGGACCAGGAGAAGCTGGGCACCGCGATCCAGAAGCTCGCCGAAGAGGATCCGACCTTCTCGGTGCAGCTCGACGAAGAGACCGGCCAGACCGTCATCGGCGGTATGGGCGAGCTCCACCTCGACATCCTGGTCGACCGCATGAAGCGCGAGTTCAAGGTCGAGGCGAACGTCGGTAAGCCGCAGGTGGCCTACCGCGAGACGATCCGCAAGACCGTCGAGAAGCACGAGTTCACCCACAAGAAGCAGACGGGTGGCTCGGGCCAGTTCGCGAAGGTCATCATCAAGCTTGAGCCGTTGGTCGACGCCGAAGACGGCGCGACCTACGAGTTCAGCAATGCCGTCACCGGCGGTCGTGTCCCGCGCGAGTACATCCCTTCGGTGGATGCCGGTGCGCAGGATGCGATGCAGTACGGCGTCCTGGCCGGCTACCCGCTGGTCAACCTGAAGGTCACTCTGCTCGACGGTCAGTACCACGACGTCGACTCGTCGGAAATGGCCTTCAAGATCGCCGGCTCGCAGGCTCTCAAGGAGGCTGCGCGCATGGCTAGCCCCGTCATTCTGGAACCGATCATGGCCGTCGAGGTCACGACTCCGGAGGACTACATGGGCGACGTCATCGGCGACCTGAACTCCCGCCGTGGTCAGATCCAGGCCATGGAGGAGCGTAGCGGTGCCCGCGTCGTGAAGGCTGCGGTTCCGCTGTCGGAGATGTTCGGTTACATCGGAGACCTGCGGTCGAAGACTCAGGGCCGAGCAAACTACTCCATGGTTTTCGACTCGTACGCCGAAGTTCCGGCGAACGTGGCGAAGGAGATCATCGCGAAGGCGACGGGCGAGTAATCACCCGCCCGCTTCCGCGGCCCGCGCTGCGGCGCAATAAACTGTAAATCCACCTCTGCCGGGATCGCCTCGGCAGACTAGAGTCCAGGAGGACACAAGTGGCGAAGGCGAAGTTCGAGCGGACCAAGCCGCACGTGAACATCGGCACCATCGGTCACGTCGACCACGGCAAGACCACCACGACGGCGGCCATCACCAAGGTGCTGGCTGACCAGTACCCCGACCTGAACGAGAGCTTCGCTTTCGATCAGATCGACAAGGCGCCGGAGGAGAAGGCTCGTGGTATCACGATCAACATCTCCCACGTCGAGTACCAGACCGAGAAGCGTCACTACGCCCACGTCGACGCCCCCGGTCACGCCGACTACATCAAGAACATGATCACCGGTGCCGCCCAGATGGACGGCGCGATCCTGGTCGTGGCGGCTACCGACGGCCCGATGCCGCAGACCCGTGAGCACGTGCTGCTCGCGCGTCAGGTCGGTGTGCCCTACATCCTGGTTGCCCTCAACAAGGCCGACATGGTCGACGATGAGGAAATCATGGAGCTCGTCGAGATGGAGGTCCGCGAACTGCTGGCCGCCCAGGACTTCGACGAGGATGCTCCGGTCGTGCCGATCTCGGCACTGAAGGCGCTCGAGGGTGACCCCAAGTGGGTCGAGTCGGTCCAGAAGCTGATGGCTGCTGTCGACGAGTCGGTGCCGGACCCCGTCCGCGAAACCGAGAAGCCCTTCCTGATGCCCGTCGAGGACGTCTTCACCATCACCGGCCGCGGCACCGTGGTCACCGGTCGTGTGGAGCGCGGCGAGGTCAACGTGAACGAGGAAGTCGAGATCGTGGGTATCCGCGAGGGCTCGACCAAGACCATCGTCACCGGCATCGAGATGTTCCACAAGCTGCTCGACTCGGCACAGGCCGGCGACAACGCCGGTCTGCTGCTGCGCGGCCTCAAGCGTGAGGACGTCGAGCGCGGCCAGGTCATCGTGAAGCCGGGTACGACCACCCCGCACACCGAGTTCGAGGGCCAGGCGTACATCCTGTCGAAGGACGAGGGTGGCCGTCACACCCCGTTCTTCAACAACTACCGTCCGCAGTTCTACTTCCGCACCACGGACGTGACCGGCGTCGTTACCCTCCCCGAGGGCACCGAGATGGTCATGCCGGGCGACAACACGGAGATGCTTGTCAAGCTGATCCAGCCGGTCGCCATGGACGAGGGCCTGCGCTTCGCTATCCGCGAGGGTGGCCGCACCGTCGGTGCCGGCCGCGTCACCAAGATCATCAAGTGATCATTGCTTGAGATCTTGACCGCCTAGGTCGACGTAAACGCCCGCTCCACTTCGGTGGGGCGGGCGTTTCGCATCGCCGGGTGCAACTTCCGGACGCCGGACGGCACCATTGGCGGACTGCTCACCGGGGGCAGCGCAGTTCGGCGGTGCCGGCGCCCTCGGGCCGGGTTGGGTCGCCCGCGGTATCTGCGCCGGCGGTCAACCGTTCAGCGTGAGATTCGACCAGGTTCCGACGGCGGAAGTCGGTGCCGTCGTGCAGTCCGGGTCGGTCACGTGCACGGTGCCTGCCGCCGACACCGTCTCCTGCGATCTGGGGGACCAGGGATTCACGTTGTCGTCGTCGTCGATCACCGCGCGCGGCAACGACGTCACCAACGCTCGCTGACGAGGGCGTTTCGCGTCGGCTCGGCGCTACTGCGCGCGGCGCAGCTCGGCGCGCAGATGATGGGTCATCGGCACGTCGGCGAAGGCCATCCACATGTCATAGGAGAGGGTGTCGCCGGCGACGACGAAGCGGCGCCGGACGGCGTGGACATCCTTGGCATCGTGGGAGGCACCGAGGAGGATCTCCGCGAAGTCGAGGACCCCGTCGGCTTCGGTGGCGCGGTGAATCTCCACGAAGCCGGTGGGCTGGGTGATCAGCAGTTCCACGGCGTCGCCGGTGGGGCGCAGGTAGCCGGTCTCGGTGTGCAGCGGCCGACCATCGTCGCCGGCCCGGGTGCGCGAGCGGTAGAACAGGAACGGTTTGCCGGGTACCGGGGAGAGTTCGATCTCCTCGGTGTAGGTGAAGTCGGCGATCGTCGGATAGTGCCCCTCGCCGGTGCCGCGCCAGGTGCCGGCGAAGGCGGCGAGCGGATCGTCGGACCGGGGGACGGGCTGCGAGCTGCGGGGTTGTTCGGAGTCGGCCATGACCCCGAGGTTAGCGACTGCCGCGGAGGAAGGCCGAGTCCACGGTGTATCGACCCCGTTCGGTGTTTCCGGTGTGATAGTGCAGCAGGTCGGGCCGCCACCACAGGGGCAGGTATTCGGGCACGCGCTCCCAGTGGTTCACTTCCAGATTGGGCCAGCGGGCGCGGGCGCGGTCGAGTTCGATCGTGAACTGGTGCAGGGTGTGCCGCGACCAGCGACCGGTGAGGTGCCCGCTGGTGCTGGTGACCCAGTCGACCGTGTGCTCACGGCCCACCGCCGACATCAGGGCCTCGATCGACTGCCGCAGCACGCGGCGGTCGCCGCGGGCGCGCATGGCGTCGTTGCCGCCCAGTGCGATCACGAAGCAGTTCGCCCCGGCGCGCTTGGCGTGCCCGACCGCCGCGATGCCGCTGCCGTGACGTTTGTCGGTGCCGAAACCGGCGCGGTGCACGGTGCGGCCGCTGGACGTGCTCAGGAAGGAGGGCATACCGCGCCGGTTGAGTTGCTCGGCGATCACCTCGCGCGCGCCGATCCGACGCTCGCTCTTGCTGTCGCCGATCACGGCGACCTTGGTGCAGCGGGTGCGCGCCTCGGCGGGGCCGGTGGCGACGACCGAGAGGAGGGCGGCCAGCAGCGCCGTCACGACGATGGCGGCGGACAGTCGGGTAGTCATCACGTCACTTTCGGAGGAATGTCGGCATTGCCTGCCGACGGCAAAGCCGGAGCGTATCGAATCGTCGGGGGTGTCGTCCGATCGGGTGACGGGCCGCAGCACCGAGTCCGTGGACGACGCCCCGCGCTGTGCTCCTCGCGAGGAATGCCCGCGACTAAGCTGGCGGAGTGCGTGTACTGAGCGGAATCAATCGCGGACCCGACCTGGCGGTGCGGGTCGCCTCCGCTGCCGATCGGGCGGCGGGCCTGCCACCGGTGCTGCTGGTGCACGGGATGGGCGGGGACCACACCACCTGGCGCCGCCTGGAGGGCACGCTCACCGGCGCGGGCCGGGAGGTGATCGCCGTCGACCTCCGCGGACACGGTCGCAGCGGCCGCGCCGACCGGTACCGCCTGAACGACTTCCGCGACGACCTGGCCGCGGTGCTCGACGCCCTCGACGTACCCGCCGTCGACGCGGTGGGGCACTCCCTCGGCGCCCACTCGGTGTTGCGACTGGCGATGGCCCAACCCGAGCGCGTGCGCCGCGCGGTGGTGGAGGAGCCGCCGCCCATGCCCCGCGATGCCGCCGACCTGGCCGAAGCGATCACGCCCACCTCGACGCTGCGCGAACGGGTGCGCGGCCTCGGGGTCCTGCTGGCCGACCCGCGACCCTTCCTCCGGTTCGATCGGAGCATGCCCGAGGTGGTCGGCCTGCAGTTCGAGCAGGCGGATCCGGCGTGGTGGGAGGGGCTGCGCGCGGTGGCCGCACCGACGCTGGTGATCTCCGGCGGCGACCGCAGCTTTCTGCCGCCCCGCCACCTACGCAGTCTGGCGCAGGCGCTGCCCGACGGCGAGTTCGTCACCATCGAGGCCGGTCACAGCGTGCATCGGGAGGCACCCGCCGCATTCGTGGAGTCGGTGGTGGGGCATTTGAGCCGCCCGCGGTAGCTCGGCGACCGTGCTGGGCCCTTCGGGGCGCGGACTCGGCGAGACCGTTGTCTTTGGTGACCTCAGCGCACCAAAGTCAACAGTTTCGAGCGGAGATGGAACCGGGAGGCGCCGCCCCGCGTCTAAACCTCATGGGAGAGACCGGACAGCTGGCGGCGATCCTCGCCGAACAGGACGGGATCGTCACGACCGCGCAGGCCCTTGCGTGCGGCCTCAGCCGGGGCGGGATTCGTGGGCGAGCGGTGCGCGGAGAATGGAAGCGGTTGGCCGCAGGCATCTACCGATCCGCCGAACACGACTATGGCGAGCGAGCGATGGTGCGGGCGGCGGCTCTGGCGCACCGCGGGGTGCTCGATCGGACGACAGCGGCGTGGTGGCACGGGCTCGTGGACACCCTGCCCGAGCCGCTGACCATGTCGGCGGCTCAGGCGGTCCCTGAACAACGGTGGACGGGGTGCGCCGTGGACGTCGTGCGCCGCACCTTCTGCGCGGAGGACCTGACGACGCTTCGTGGGCTCGACCTGACCGCGAAGGACCTGACCGTGGTGGGCGCCGTGGAATTCGATCCGGACCCTTCGCGCCTTCTCGATCGCACACTGCAGCTGGGTCAGGTCACGGTCGACGGACTGCGCGAGGCGGTCAAGCGCTATCCCCGCACGCGGGGCATGTCGACGGCCCGGGCTCTGCTGGCAGTTCTCGACGAAGACACCGAATCGGCGGCGGAGCGCATGTTCGCGCAGCTGCTGCGCGAGGAAGGGATCCGCGGATGGATCGGGCAGCACCCCTTCGAAGGCTGGCGGCTCGACTTTGCGTGGCCCGAGTGGAAAGTGGCCGTCGAGATCGACGGTTGGGCGTTCCACTGCGACCCGAAAGCGTTCCGCCGGGATGCGCGCAAGAGGAATGCGTTGATCCGGGCGGGCTGGCTACCGCTGAGCTTCACCTGGCACGACCTGACCGAAGACCGGATCGGCGTTGCCGAGACGGTGGTCTCGCTGCTGCGCACTCGTGCGCTCATGCCGGGCTGAAACCGTTGCCGCTTCTGGTAGCCGGCCGTGCGCCGACGCCGAGGTCAGGACTTATTGTGCAGCGGCCGCGGATCGACGCCGGTGCGCATCCACCCCTCGTAGGCCCACGGCACGTACAGCATGCGCACCGGCAGTCGGTTGATCACCGGGTTCGCCGCGCGCATGACGGCGGCGAACCGGTCGTAGCGGCGCTGCTTGCGGGCATCCCACGGCAGGTCGCACACCTGGCGCATCTCGGGCGGGAGGGTGCCGACGATGACGGTGCGCAGGATGCCGTTGAGGGGCGCCGCGGCGAGGCGCCACAGCGGTGCGGGCATCCAGCGCGGACCCGGCACACCCTGCCGCAGGTAGCCGGTGGCGTAGACGATGGTGCGGGTGGGTACGAACTTCTCGCACATCGACTGCCAGTACTCGCAGAACTCCTCGTAGGTCTGCGGCTGGCTGCGCGGACTCACCCCGTACAGCTGGTACCAGACCTTGCTCTCCTCGAAGATCTGCACCTTCTCCTCGTACGACAGGCGCCGGATGAAGGTGTCGGTGATGGTCAGTACCTGATCGACGAAGGTCGCGTGCGCCCAGTAGAACAGTTCCGGATTGAGCGCGTGATAGCGCGAGCCGTCGGCGACGGTGCCCTTGATGTCGCGATGGAAGTCGCGCACGCGGCGGCCCCAGCGCTGCGGCTGATCGGAGTAGACGGTGCGCATCACCGGGGGGCCGGTGCGCCGGGCGCGCCCGATGAAGTCGTTGAAGATGATCGAGTGGTCCTCGACGCCCTGGGCCAGCTGTTCGATGCAGTTCTCCGTGCCGGCCAGCCGTTGGAAACCGAGAATCATCCGCACATCGCCGGCGTACTTCCAGAGCAGGGAATCGGCACCGAGGCGCAGGGGGAGCGCATCGAGGTCCGCGTCGTCGAGAATGCTGGGCTCGGCCTCGCGGACTCGGGCGGAGAAGTCGGTCGTCATGGGAACAGCGTAACCCCGCATTGACACAAAATAAAGAGTTTGTTTCTAACGGGGAGGGGTGGGTGCGGCAGTAGGCTCGGGGGCATGGTCTATCAGCCGGGCAGCAACAACCCGTTCGCGATTCCGAGCAAGCATGGCGAGATGCCCACCTTCGTGGTGCGGGCGAGCAAGCCGCAACTGCCGCCGGTGGATCTGATCCTGGAGAACGCGCACGTGGTGTCGTTGCCGATGCGCACGCGCTTTCGCGGGATCACCGTGCGCGAGGCGATGATCTTCCGCGGACTCAAGGGGTGGGGCGAGTTCGCGCCGTTCGTCGAGTACGACGATGTGGAGGCGGCGAATTGGCTCGCCGCCGGCATCGAGGCGGCCTGGCAGGGGCCGCCGCCCGCCGTGCGCGACGCGGTGCCGGTCAACGCCACCGTGCCCGCCGTGCCCGCCGACGAGGTCGCCGAGATCGTGGCGCGTTTCCCCGGGGCGACGACGGCCAAGGTGAAGGTGGCCGAGGCGGGTCAGAGTCTGCACGACGACGTCGAGCGGGTCGCCGCCGTCCGGGAGCTGGTGCCACGGGTGCGGATCGACGCGAACGGCGCCTGGGACGTGCCCACCGCGATCGAGGCGATCGAGGCGATCGGCGACGTGGAGTACGTGGAGCAGCCGTGCGCGACCATTCCCGAACTGGCGGCCGTGCGCCGCGTGGTGAACGTGCCGATCGCGGCCGACGAGTCGATCCGCCGCGCCGACGACCCGCTCCTGGTGGTGCGGGCCGACGCCGCCGACATCGCGGTGCTGAAGGTGGCCCCGCTCGGTGGCATGCGGAAGGTGCTGGCGCTCAACGCCTCGCTGCGGATGGACGTGGTGATCTCCAGCGCGCTGGACACCGCGGTCGGCATGGCGGCCTCGGTGTCGACGGCGGCCGCGCTGCCGGTGCTCGAGCATGCCTGCGGACTGGGTACCGGCGCCTTGTTCGAGCGCGACGTCGCGCCGTCGTTCGTCCCGCGCGGCGGGGTGGTCGGTCCGCGGCTGGTGACCCCGGACGACGAGCTCCCGCTCGCCTCGCCGGAGCGGGCCGCCTGGTGGGAGGCGCGACTGCGCCGTTGCCACGCCATTCTCATGGCGCGCTGACCGCGCGGCCGACTTTTGTCGGCACCGACACTAGAAACAAAAGCATTTATCTGTTCCAATGGAGTGAGTTGCCGCACAGCGGCGCCGACTTCAGGAGGAACCATGGCCTTCCCACTGCTCGCTCAGCCCGCGGCAGGCAGCGATCTGCGTCCCGTTCCGGTCAGTGAACGCAACGGTGTGCTCGAGATCCTCACGATGCGCCGCGATCCTTTCGACTTCTCCGAGAAACGGCTCCAGCAGTACGGCGAGGTCTTCGCCATGAACGCGCTGGGCGTGCGAATCGTCACGGCGCACGGTGCCGAGGCGGCCAGTGAGATCCTGATGAACAAGGACCGCGCCTTCGCCAACGCCCCGGCGTGGAGCTACTTCATCGGCCCGTTCTTCAACCGCGGCATCATGCTCCTGGACTTCGACGAGCACCGGCATCATCGGCACATCCTGCAGCAGGCCTTCGCGCCGAAGGTGCTCAAGGGGTACTTCGACGAGATGCAGCCGGTGATCATCGATCGCGTCTCCAAGTTCCCCGAAGGTCGGGTCAAGCTCTTCGAAGAGTTCAAGGAGCTCACCCTCGACATCGCGCTGGAGATCTTCCTCGGCCTGGAGCTGAGCAAGCCCGAAGCCGACCGCCTCAACAAGGCCTTCATCGAGACCGTCCGGGCCGGGGTGGCCCTGGTGCGCAAGCCGGTTCCCGGCGGCCGCTGGTGGAAGGGCCTGCGCTCGCGCAAGATCCTGGAGGATTTCTTCTACAAGCACATCCCGGCCAAGCGGGCCACGGCGACGCCCGACCTGTTCTCGGTGCTCTGCCACGCCGAGAGCGACGACGGCGACACGTTCACCGACGAGGACGTGGTGAACCACATGATCTTCGTGTTGATGGCCGCGCACGACACCACCACCATCACCATGACCCAGATGGCCTACCGGATGGCCGAACACCCCGAGTGGCAGGCGCGGGCGCGGGCGCAGTCGATGGCGCTGAACGCGGAACTGACCTACGACGACCTGGCCGGGATGACCGTGATCGACGGCGTCATGAAGGAATCGCTCCGCCTCTGCCCGCCGGTGCCCGCCCAGCCGCGCATGGCGATCAAGGACACCCAGGTCAACGGATTCTTCATCCCCAGCGGCACCATGGTCACCATCCCGCAGCTGGCCAATCATCGGGACCCGCAGTACTTCTCCGAGCCCGACGTCTTCGACCCGACCCGCTTCGAGCCCGACCGCGCGGAGGACAAGGGGCACCGGATGGCGTGGATGCCCTTCGGCGGCGGCGTGCACAAGTGCATCGGCCTGTACTTCGGGCAGATGGAGATCAAGACCATCATGCACAACCTGCTGCGTGACTACGAGTGGTCGGTGCCTGCGGGCTACCGTCTTCCCATGGACTACAGCGCGCTGCCGGTGCCGAAAGACAAGCTGCCCGTCACCCTGGTTCGACGCTGATGGCCGCACCGCGCAAGGCCCGCGTCACGGCGTCCCCCCAGGAGCAGGAAGCCGCGATTCTGGCGGCCGCCGCTCAGGAGTTCACCGAGGCCGGAGTGCGTTCGGCGAACATGGACCGGGTGGCCAAGGCCGCAGGCGTGAGCCGGTCGACCCTGTACCGGCGCTTCCCAAACAAGGACAATCTGCTGATCGCGCTGGCCAATGCGACCTTCGAGCGGGGCATGGGCGAGTTGGAGCGGGCCGTGGAGGGGCGCTCGCCTGCGGAGGCCGTCGTCGAGGCGTTCGCCACCGGCGCGACGATGATCGACACCGATCCGCTGCTGCACCGCATGGTGATCGAGGACGCCGAGATCCGCGGCCTCACGGCGTCGATCAGCTCGCTGTTCATCGACATGGTGACCGCGCGCGTCGCCGGCGCGCTGCGCAAATGCGGTGCGACGATGCCCGAGGACCTGCTGCGGCGGGCCGTGGACATCCATGTCCGCCTGGTGATCTCGTTCCTGGAGGTCCCGGCCTCCGACGACTCGCTGCGTACGCCGGAGTCGGTGCGCAGTTTCGCCACCACCTTCCTGGCGCCCATGGTCTATTGACCGACGCCGTCTCCCGCTCTCGATCGCCTCAACCTCTCGGAAGGCCGCGCATGCTGTCCTCGTTCCTGACCTCTCGCCGCGCCCGGGCCGACCGCCGCCGCACCGACGTACGGGAAGCCTTGGCGGGCAAGGTGGTCGCGGTGACCGGCGGCGCCCGCGGTATCGGCCTGGAGACCGCCACCCAACTGCTGGCGGCCGGGGCGCGCGTGGTGCTCGGGGACATCGACGCCGACGCGGTGGGCAAAGCGGCCGCCGATCTGGGCGTGGAGGGCATCGCGCTGGACGTGACCGACGCCGCCTCCTTCGCCGCCTTCCTCGACGAGATCGAGCGGCGGGTCGGGCCGATCGACGTGCTGGTCAACAACGCCGGGATCATGCCGGTCGGGTCGTTTCTGGACTACAGCGAGGCGCTGATCCGGCGCACCGTGGAGATCGACCTGGTGGGCGTGATGCTCGGCAGCCAGGCGGCGGCGCGCCGGATGGTCGACGGCCCCGGCGGCCAGATCGTCAACATCTCCTCGGTCGCCGGTCGGCTGCCCAACCCCGGCCTCACCGTGTACAACGGGGCCAAGGCGGCCGTCATCGAGTTCTCCGAGGCCCTCGACGCCGAACTCGCGCCGCGCGGCGTGCGCGTGAGCACCGTGCTGCCGACGTTCACCGAGACCGGACTGATCGACGGTCTGCAGACCAACGCCCTGGTGACCACCGTGCGACCGGAGCAGGTGGCCGCCGAGGTGGTGCGGGTGATCGCCCATCCGCGGGTCCGCGTCACCGCGCCGCGATTCATGGGCTGGGTGGGGGTCAACACGATCTTGCCGCACCCCCTCAAGCAGGCGATGCGACGACTGACCAAGACCGACAGCATCTTCCTGCACCCCGACCCCACGGCCCGCTCGGACTACAACTCGCGCATCGGTCAATAGGCCGCCCCGCCCGCCGCGTAGGGTCGAGCCGTGGTGACAGGTGCGGATCCGGCGGTGGCGCGATGGCGGTCGGCGCGCGCTGCGCGCAAGCAGGCGGCCGCGCGCCTGGCCGAGGCCGAAGTGGATGCCGGTCTGCGACAGGGTCTTTCGCGATCCGTGCGGCTCACTCTCGCGGTCGTCGCCGTGCTCGCGGTGCTGGTCGCCGGTGTCACGGTGTGGCAGGCCACGGCCCGGGAGCGGTCCTACAGCGACGCCGACCTGATCGACGCGGCCACCTCGCGGGTGGAACTGCTGCTCACCGCCGACGCCGACGACACCGATCGGGCCCGCCAGATTCTGGCCGGGGCCACCGGCGACTTCCACGACCAGTTCGCGCAGTCCGCGCAGGCCTACACCGAGTTCGTGCAGGAGCAGGGCAGCAACGGTCGGGCGCGCATCGACGGCGCGGGTCTGGTGGGCCGCAGCGGTGATGTCGGCGTGGTCCTGATCGCCGCGGCAGTCGCGGTGAAGGGTGCCGCCGGCGAGGGGGAGAAGCGTCGACAGCTGCGTCTGCGGGTCGTCGTCGAGCCCGAGGACGGCCGACTCAAACTGTCGGGGGTGGCCTTCCTGCCATGACGGACAAGACCAGAACCGGCAAGACCGGAACCGACAAGACCGGGACCGAGAAGCCCTCGCGCACCGCGGCCGTGGTCGATCGCCTCGAGGCGCCGATGCGTCGGCGCGACTGGTGGCGGCACGGGCTCATCGTGCTGCTGCTGTTCGCGATCGCCGCCACCGCCTTCGGCGTGGTCGACGCCCGACGCGCACCGGTGGCCGCGCGCGCGGCCACCACCGTCGAACTCAATGAGCAGGCCGGTCGTATCCTCGCCGAGGTGTTCTCCGCGCGTGCGGTCAGCTGGGAACAGGACCGCGCGCATGCGCGGACCCTGGTGACGCCGACGCTGGCCGCGTCGGTGGCGACCGCCTTCGCCGCGTCACCGCCCACCGGCACCCGCTCGGTCCGGTGGGAGCCGCTGCAGGTGGGGGTGGTCGACGCGCAGGAGGACTCCGGGACCGCGGTGGTGGTGGTCAACGTGATCGTGACGCCCGAGCAGGGTGAGCCGACGGTGCGCACCAAGTCGGTGAACGCCGAGTACCGGCGCTCGGGGGACCGCTGGTTGTTGAACGGAGTGGACGAGCTGCAGTGACGGCGACCAAGGAACAGAGCAAGCGGCTCGGCGCCGCCCAGGAGGCCTACCGCGCCGCCGAACGAGCCGAGCGGGAAGCACGCATCGCCGCCGCTCCCGGGCTGCGGCGGCTGGCGCGACGGCGACGCGCCGGGCTGCGACTGCTGATGGTCGCGGCCCTGGCAGTGGCCGTCGTCCTGGTCGCGGCGACGGTGTGGGCCTCCAACGACAGGGTGTCCGCGCAGCGGCAGTTAGACCGCGACGCCGCCGCGCGAGCGGCGGCGACCGAGAGTATCGAGACGATGCTCTCCGCCGATCCGGCCGCACCGGCCGACTATGTGCAGCGCGTGCTGGCGATCAGCACCGGTGCGCAGCACGAACGGCTCTCGGCGGCCCAAGACGATCTGCGCGCCGCCGTGGCCGGCCTGGGGGCGCCCAGCACCGGCCGGGTGATCTCTGCCGGTGTGCAGGCCGGCGCCGGGGAACCGGTCGCCGTGCTGGTGGTGGCGCAGGCCACCGAGCCCGAACTGGTCGGCGGTGCGCCGGGGACCGACCGTGTCGCGGTGCGGGTCCTGATGCGCCACACCGGTGACCGGTGGTTGGTGCAAGACACCGAGCGGGCCTCATGATCGGCACACGCCTTTCCGTCCCCGCCGATCGTCGGTTCGTGACGATCTGGGCCGCGGTGACGAGTCTCGCGGTGATCGTGGCAGTGGTCGCCGGGGTCCTCGCGTGGCGCGGCGGCACGGTCGACGACGAGGCCGCGGCGCCGGTTCGGCAGGCGACCGCGATCGCCGTCACCGATCTGATGACCTTCGCACCCGGCGACACTGCGGCCGACCGGGAGCGCGTCGCCGACCGGCTCACCGGGGCGCTCGCCGCCGACTACCTGTCGCGCGGGCCCGACGTGGTCTTCCCCGGCGCGACGGCCTCGCGGCTGGTCATGTCGTCGATGGTGCTCGACGTGGGCGTCGCCGAACGCACACCGGCGCGGGCGCGGGTCCTGGTGTTCGTCGATCAGACGATCTCCGTGCAGGGCAGCACCGTGCAGCCGGAACGGATCGGCGTGGCGCGCTGGGCGACGATGACCGAGACCGACGGCCGCTGGCTGCTGGCCCGGCTCGAACCGGTGTCCCCGCAATAGGGGCGCACGCCAGTAGACTGCGGCGCATGATGATCGATCGGATGGCGAAGGCGTTGTCGGGGCTACTGATGTTCATGGGCGTGCTGCATTTCGTGGCGCCCAAGCCGTTCGACGCGATCATCCCGAAGGAGCTTCCGGGCGATCCGCGGACGCTGACCTACGCCTCCGGCGCCGCCGAGATCGGGATCGGTGCCGCCCTGCTGCCGACCAGGACGCGGCGCGGTGCCGCCGCGGCGGCCGCCGCCCTGATGGTCGCGGTGTTCCCGGCCAACCTCAACACGGTGCGCCTGGCCGTCGACGCCGGTCCCGCGATCAAGACCGTGGCCTGGGCGCGGCTGCCGCTGCAGCTCCCGCTGATCGGCGTCGCGCTCGCGATCTGGCGCAAGAGCCCCGCTGCTCGCACGAGCACCGATACCGACGCCTGACCGTCGGGTCGGGTCAGGCGTCGTCGACGCCGACGGGTCCGCCCTCGCCCTCCCAGGTGTCCAGGCGCCGCACCCCGGTCTGCGTGAACTTGCGGCGCACGCCCACGCCGCCCACCTCGTCCTCGGCGATGAACAGGACGCCGTAGTGGATCAGGGCGTCGGCCACGGCCTGGATCTGCTCCTCGGTGAGCGCGTCGCCGCCCTTCTCGTAGCTGCGGAGCTCGTCGGTCTCGATCCCCGCGTGGCGGGCGACGGTCCGCGCCGACACCCGGGACAGGTGACGTGCCGCGCGGGCCAGAGAACCATCCATGTGAAAGTCGATGTGGGACATACCCCACTGTCTCACTTGGGCGCGCAAAGCGCTCGGTATAGCGTCCGCTGATCGGCGGAGAGGTGCTCGGTCGCGTAGCTCAGCGCGGTCCGGCCCATCGCGTGGGCGTGGGCATCCAGGTAGTCCAGGAGCAGCTGCCGATCGACGCGCTTGCCGAGCTCGCGCAGCATCCACCCGAAGGCCTTCTGAATCAGATCCCGACGGTCGTCGATCACCAGCGGGGCCACGTCCAGAATCGCCCGCGGCTGCCCGGCCTTGAGGAAGGCGAAGGTGCCGAGGAGGCCGACGCGGCGCTCCCACAGGTCTGCCGAGCCAGCCCAGGTCAACAGTTCGCGGTGGTCACCCCGCTCCAGGAGCCACCCGCCGAGGATCGGGTCGGCGGACAGGTCGACCAGATCCCAGTTGTTGACCCGACCACGCGCGACGGCGGCGCGGTAGCGCTGCACCCAGTCGGCGCGCGCCTCCGCGTCGGCCTTCGCGAAGTTCGCGGTGGCCACGAACAGTGCGAGCTGGCGCACCTCGTGCACGGGACTGTCCAGCAGCGTGTCCACCACGTCCGGTGGCAGGCCGCGCAGCGAGCGCGCGAGCGCGCGCAGGGTCGGCACGCGCACCCCGACGAACTCGTCGCCCTCGCCGTACTGTCCGGGGCCGGTCTTGAAGAACCGACGCTGCCCGTCGGCCCGCGCCGGGTCGCCGAGCGCGGCCACCGCGGCCGCGATCTCGGCGGCCGACGACGCGGCACTGCACGGCGCGCCGGGCCCGCTCACTGCGCGTCGAGCAGCTCGGCGATCGGGGTCTCGGTGAGCAGATGCGGCCGGGTCTTCATCAGCTTGCCGACGCGACCCGCGCCCACCACACCGGTGAGCAGGCCGTCGCGGCTGTAGTAGGCCAGGAACTTGCGGCCGTCGTCGTCGACCACGTGCACCTGGTCGTCCGGGCGCGGGGCGCCGAGCAACTGGACCTTGAGGTCGTACTGGTCGCTCCAGAAGTATGGCACGGTCGGCGCGGGCAGCGCGTGCTCTTCGATCTCGGCGGCCACGGTGACGGCCTGCTCGACCGTGTGGTTCCAGTGCTCCACCCGGTGCCGGCGGCCGTGCGCGTCCGCCCAGTTCGCGGCGTCGCCGATGGCGAAGACGCCCGGCGCGCTGGTATGCCCCAGGTGATCGCAGGCGATACCGCCGCCGGTGGACCGGTCGGCGAGCTCGATGCCGGACCCCTCCAGGTAGGTCAGGTCGGGGTAGCCGCCGATGCCGACCACCACGAGGTCGGCGTCGAGCACGGTGCCGTCGTCGAGTTCCACCGCCGACACCCGGCCGTCGGTGCCGCACAGGCGCGTGACACCGACCCCGGTGCGCAGGTTCACCCCGGCCTCGGTGTGCAGGCGTGCGACGAACCCGCCGATCACCGGGCCGAGTGCGCCGGCCAGCGGCGTCTGCGCCGGTTCGACCACCGTCACCGTGAGTCCCAGCTTGGTCAGGCTCGCGGCCGCCTCGCAGCCGATGAAGCCCGCGCCGATCACGACGGCGGTGCGGACGCCGTCGACGTCCTCACGCAGCGCCACGGCGTCGTCGAAGGTGCGGATCACGTGCACGCCGGACAGGTCGGCGCCCTCGCCCGGGAAACGCCGCGGACTCAGGCCGGTGGCGAGCACCAGGGTGCCGTACGGAACCTCCGAGCGCTGTCCGCCGGTCTCCACCGTGACGTGCCGGGCGGCGGTGTCCACCGCCACAACGCGAGACGACAGCCGCAGCTCGATCCCGGCGTCGGTGTAGAACTCCGACGGCTTGAGATCGACCCGGTCGGCGGCGTCGGTCAGCGTGCTCTTGGACAGGGGCGGGCGGTCGTAGGGCGGGTGCGCCTCGGCGGAGATGATGGTGATGGGTGCGGCGAACTCGTTGCCGCGCAGGTTCTCCGCGAGCCGGGAAGCGCCGAGGCCACCGCCGACGATGACTACCGAATCGGTCATGGATCAGAACTCGACGGAGAGCTGGTCGCTGGTGGGGCGGGCCTGGCAGCCCAGGATGTAGCCGTCGGCGATGTCATCGGGGTCGAGCGCGCCCGAATTCTCCATCTCGACGGTGCCCTCGGTCAGCGTGCACGCGCACGAACCGCACTCGCCCTCTTGGCACGAGTAGGGCGCGTCGAGACCGGCGGCCAACATCACGTCCACCAGGGTGCGCGAGCGCGGCCACTTGAGCACGTGCGTCTCGCCGTCCAGTTCCACCTCGACCTCGGCGGCGGCCGCGGCCTCCTCGTCGCTGATCTCCTCGAGCTCGATGTCGACGAAGGGGTCGCCGGAGAGCGAGTTGTAGACCTCGGTGTGCACGTTGTGGTGATCGAACTTGGCCTTGGCCAAACCGTCGTGCACCGCGTCCATGAACGGGCCTGGGCCGCAGATGTAGGCGCTGTGCGTCGGGGCCATCGGCTTGAAGACGGTGGCCAGCATCTTGGCCGAAGGGAGGCCCTGCAGCGACTCGAGCCAGTGCATCACGGTGAGCCGGCCCGGGTGGGCGGCGGTCAGTTCGCGGAGCTCGGCCGCGAAGATCACGTCATTCTCGCCGCGATTGGCGTAGAAGAACGTGATGGGTCCGGTGCCCTTGGCCAGCGCGGTCTTGAGAATCGACATCACCGGGGTCACGCCGGATCCTGCCGCGATCAGCAGCAGCGGGGTGTGGATGTTGGCCGGGGTGAACACGCCCGACGGCGGCAGCGACTCGATCTGCACGCCGGCGGCGAGGTTGTCGCAGATCCAGTTGGAGCCGTAACCGTCGGCGGTGCGCTTGACGGTGACCTTGGGCAGCTCGTGCGAACCCGGCGCCGAGGACAGCGAGTAGCAGCGCGCCACCGAGCCCGTCTGATCGCTCGGGATGCGCAGCGTCAGGAACTGACCGGCCTCGTAGTCGGTGAATTTGTCCGCGTGGGCCTCGGGCACCTGGAAGACGATGCTGCGGGCGTCGGGCGTCTCGTCGATCACCTCGGCGACCGTCAGAATCGCACTGCGGGCGGAGTGCGGCGTCAGATCCGTCATCGTGGGACTCTCTGTGGAATCGGCCCGACGGCATCGCCGGGAAAACTAGAACAGGTTCTACTGCAGAATATCAGGGCTTCGGCGCGAGTCTAGTTCGCGCTCGTCACACGGCGTCTGTGGCGTCGGGCCCGGTCGCCGGCAGGCCGTGGGTCACCACGGTGCAGCCCTCGTTCAGCAGGGCCAACAGGTCGGTGTTCGGGTCGGACAGCCACTGCTCGTAGGCGGCCAGGCTGGCCCCCAGCAGCTGCCACGCGATGGTCTGCGGCAAGTGCGCGCCGGCGGGCAGGTCCA
Source organism: Gordonia phosphorivorans (assembly GCF_042432625.1). Lineage (NCBI taxonomy): Bacteria > Bacillati > Actinomycetota > Actinomycetes > Mycobacteriales > Gordoniaceae > Gordonia > Gordonia phosphorivorans. The sequence continues at coordinate 66,617 of NZ_JBHLWV010000001.1, forward strand.
GTTGTTCGGCCACGTGCTCGGCGACGATCTGCCGCCACTCGCCGTACATCAGCATCGAGTGGGCCTGCAGGGCGGGCACCTCCAGTAGTAGGCGCATGCGGCGCCGGTGGTGCTCGTGTTCCACCTCCGGGACCTCGTTGAATGCGATCAGGGCCAGGCGCAGGCCTTCGCCAAGGGGCTGGTCGGGGTGTGCGCGCAGCTGGTCGCGCATCTTGGCCAGGTGTCCGTCGAAGTCGCCCCACGGGATGGAGTTCTTGGAGGGGAAGTAGCGGAACAGGGTGCGCCGGGCGATGCCGGCCGCGGCCGCGATGTCGTCGACGTTGGTTTCGTCGAAGCCCTGCTCGGTGAACAGGTCGATAGCGAGGGTGCTCAACTCGGCACGTGTGGTCGATTGTGGTCGCCCGGCGCGCGTCATCGCTCTCACTTTCTGCTCCCGCGGTGCCCGTCGCGGTCGGATGGGCCGCGGGTCTTGATTTTGCACCCGGTGCCATTATAGTGTGTCGTGAACCACAAAGAAACTCGAAGGAGGTTGGTTCGATATGACCGACGACACTCAGGAACTCGTCACTGAATCGCTGGTGGAGGAAGTCTCCATCGACGGGATGTGCGGCGTCTACTGATGACCACCGCGTCGACAAGTGCTTCCGGTGACCTCGCGGTCACCGGAAGCACGTCCTTCTCTCTCGCACTGCCCTGGCGGCTCAATCCGTCGGTGGCCCTGCGGCCCGAACCGTTCGGTGCCCTGCTGTATCACTTCGGGACGCGCAAGCTGTCCTTCCTCAAGAACCTCGTCGTCGTCGACCTGGTGCAGTCGCTGGCCGATCAGCCCAGCGCGGAGGCGGCGCTGATCGCCGCCGGTATCGCCGACGCCGACCGCCCCATGTATGTGCAGGCGCTGACCGCGCTCGCCGACTCGGGCATGATCACCGCCCGCGACCAGGAGTGACCCATGACCACCCTTGAACCCCGGATCGACGATCTGCCGTCGACCACCCCGCGCCTGGATCTGCCGACTTCTGTCGCGGCGCCCCCGAAGGTGGGGCGTCTGGTGGACCAGTTCGAACGCGGGCTGGACGCCCCGATCTGTCTCACCTGGGAGCTGACCTACGCCTGCAACCTCGCGTGCGTGCACTGCCTGTCCAGTTCGGGCAAGCGCGATCCGCGCGAGCTGAGCACCGAGCAGTGCAAGGCGATCATCGACGAGCTGCAGCGCATGCAGGTGTTCTACGTGAACATCGGCGGCGGTGAGCCCACCGTGCGCCCGGACTTCTGGGAGCTCGTGGACTACGCCGTGGACCACCAGGTGGGCGTCAAGTTCTCCACCAACGGTCTGCGCATCAGCCCCGAGGTGGCCCAGCGACTGGCTGCCACCGATTACGTGGACGTGCAGATCTCGCTCGACGGCGCGACCGCCGAGGTGAACGACGCCGTGCGCGGCCCCGGCTCCTTCGACATGGCCGTGCGCGCGCTGCAGAACCTGTCCGATGCGGGCTTCGCCGACGCCAAGATCAGCGTCGTGGTGACCCGGCAGAACGTGACCCAGCTCGATGAGTTCAAGGCGTTGGCCGACCGCTTCGGCGCCACACTGCGCATCACGCGCCTGCGTCCGTCCGGTCGCGGCGCCGACGTCTGGGACGATCTGCACCCGCTGCCCGAGCAGCAGCGCGACCTGTATGACTGGCTGGTCGAGCACGGCGACCGGGTGCTCACCGGTGACTCGTTCTTCCACCTGGCGGCCTTCAGTGAGGGCGGCGGCAGCGGCCTGCCGGGCCTGAACCTGTGCGGCGCCGGACGCGTGGTCTGCCTCATCGACCCGGTCGGCGACGTCTACGCGTGCCCGTTCGCCATCCACGAGAACTTCCTGGCCGGCAATATCACCACCGACGGCGGCTTCCAGGAGATCTGGCAGCGCAGCGATCTGTTCACCGAACTGCGCGAGCCGCAGAGCGCCGGTGCGTGCAGCTCGTGTGCGCATTTCGATGCGTGCCGAGGCGGCTGCATGGCGGCCAAGTTCTTCACCGGCTTGCCGCTGGACGGCCCCGACCCGGAGTGCGTGCAGGGCTACGGGGAGACGCTGCTGGCCGGTGAGCGTTCCAAGCCCACCGCGAACAAGGACCACTCCCGCGGTGTGCCGCTGACGCTGATGACCCGCCCGCCCTCGCGCGACTGCGACGAGAATCCGCTGGCCGGGTTCATGCCGACCACGGCCACCGGCTGCTCGTCGTCCTCCTGCTGCTCCTGATTCCAGCGGTCGGCAGCCTTTTCACCATTTCTATTGATCGAGAGTTCAGACATGTCCAAATTCGCTGAGTTGGCGGAGAAGAATCCGTGGCGGCGCAACCCCTGGTTCGAGACCGTGGGCGAAGCCCAGCGGCGCGCCAAGAAGCGCCTGCCGAAGACCATTTACTCGTCGCTGGTGGCCGGCACCCAGGCGGGCATCACCGTCACTGACAACGTCGACGCCTTCGGCGAGCTCGGTTTCGCACCGCACGTCATCGGCGCCACCCCGGAGCGGAACCTGAGTACCACTGTGATGGGGCAGCACCTGCCGTTCCCGGTGATGATCAGCCCGACCGGCGTCCAGGCTGTGAACCCGGACGGCGAGGTGGCGGTGGCCCGTGCGGCGGCGGCCCGCGGCACCGCGATGGGGCTGTCCAGCTTCGCCTCCAAGCCGGTCGAGGAAGTCACCGCCGTCAACGACAAGGTGTTCTTCCAGATCTACTGGCTCGGCAGCCGCGAGGACATCCTGGCGCGCGCCAACCGCGCCCGCGAGGCCGGCTGCAAGGGTCTGATCGTCACCACCGACTGGGTGTTCAACGTCGGCCGCGACTGGGGCAGCCCGGAGATCCCGGAGAAGGTCGACTTCAACGCCGTCGCCAAGCTGGCCCCGGAGATGATCACCAAGCCGCGCTTCGCGATGAGCTGGTTCCGCGACGGCAAGCTGCACATTCCGGACCTGAGCGCCCCGAACATCGCCCACAAGGGCGAGCCCGGCCCCACCTTCTTCAACGTGTACGGCCAGTGGATGAACACCCCGCCGCCCACCTGGGAGGACCTGCAGTGGCTGCGCGAGCAGTGGGACGGCGAGTTCATGGTCAAGGGCATCACCCGTATCGACGACGCCAAGCGTGCCGTCGACATCGGCGCCACCGCCATCTCGGTGTCCAACCACGGTGGCAACAACCTCGATGGCACCCCGGCGACGATCCGGGTTCTCGGCCCGATCGCCGACGCGGTGGGCAAGGATCTCGACGTCCTCCTGGACGGCGGAATCCGCCGCGGCAGCGACGTGACCAAGGCGCTGGCGCTGGGCGCCAAGGCCGTGATGATCGGTCGCGCGTACCTGTGGGGCCTGGCCGCCAACGGGCAGACCGGCGTGGAGAACGTCCTGGATCTGCTGCAGATGGGGCTGGACTCGTCGCTGATGGGGCTGGGCAAGTCCGACGTCGCCGATTTGAGCCGCGACGACCTGATCATCCCGGAAGGCTTCGAGCAGACCTTCGGCGCCTGACACCGGGACGCCAGCACTGAGCCCGCCCTCCTCGCGACGAGGAGGGCGGGCTCAGTTGTTGCCGGTCGCGGAGGCGAGACCGGGAGGGTCAGACCTTGGAGTGGCCCATGTCGATCTGGAACTCGGCGCCGGTGACGGCCTTGGCCGTGGCCAGGTAGAAGACGGCGTCGGTGAGGTCGTCGAGCGAGGCCACCGGGTAGTGACCCAGCAGCGACGGGAAGTGCATGCCCCACTCCTCGAACGCCTTCAGCGCCGACGTGTCGGCCAGGCCCATCTGCGTGTTCACCGCGTACGGGTGCACGGTGTTGACGCGAATCCGCTGGGGGCCCAGTTCCTTCGCCGCGGTCTGCGCGAGACCGCGCAGGCCGAACTTGGAGGCCGAGTACGACGCCTGCGCGGGCATCGCCTTGAGGCCGGCCACCGAACTCATGATGGTGATGGAGCCGCCGGTGTCGCCGTTCTTGAGCAGGTGCGGGATGGCGGCCTTAAGGGTCTTCCAGGTGCCGACGAGGTTCACGTCGACCACGTCGGTGAACTGGTCCTCGGTGAGTTCCCAGGTGAGGCCCCAGGTGAGGATGCCTGCGTTGGCCACCACATGGTCGAGTCGGCCGAACCGCTCGACGCCCTCGTTGAGCAGGTCCACCTGCGCGGCGAGATCGCGGACGTCGCCCTGGCGCGCCAGGATCTGGCCACCCTCGGCCTCCACCAGTGCGATGGTCTCGGTCAGGTCGTCGGCCGTGGCCGGCGGATACGTGGCGTGGTCGACGACCGGCCCCGCCATGTCGATGCCGATGATCGACGCACCCTCGCGTGCGAAACGAATCGCGTGATTACGGCCCTGTCCACGTGCGATACCGCTGATGTAGACGACCTGGCCCTCGAACTGTCCCATGACACCCTCTCCGCTGAATTTGGGGAAACTGTAACACGTTCTAATTGGCGGTCGTGCGTGCCCGAAGTCGGTGCCCATCGGCCGTTTCGCGGAGAGGGTGGCGGGTAGGAATCAGTCGTTCCAGATGGCGGCCGGATCGGTGGCCGTGCGGGCCGGCGCCTCCGGGGTGACGGTGGACGAACGGGCGAACCGCGGGGCCACCTGTGCCTGCATCACGCCGTCGATCTCGACCAGCGTGCCGCGGGCGGCCAGGTGCGGATCGTTCGGGGCTTCGGTGAAGTCGAGGATCGCCGAGACGCATGCATCGGTGCCGTCGAAGACCGACGCCCACTCGTCGCGGGTCTTGGTGGCGAAGACCTCGATGAACTTCTCCTTGAGCTCGGGCCAGCGTGCGGTGTCGAGCTGGTGGGGCAGCGACTCCGGGTCCAGTTCGAGACCGGCCAGCAGTTGCGCGTAGAACTGCGGCTCGATGGCGCCGACCGCCATCCACTTGCCGTCCGAGGTCTCGTAGACCTCGTAGAACGGGGCGCCGGTGTCGAGCAGGTTCACGCCGCGGCGGTCCTGCCAGAGGCCGGTGCCACGGAAGGCCCACATCATCTGACCGAGGACGGAGGCGCCGTCGACCATGGCGGCGTCAATCACGTCGCCCTTGCCGGAGATGCTGCGCTCGACCAGCGCGGCCAGGATGCCGACCACCAGGAACATCGAACCGCCGCCGAAATCGCCGACGAAATTCAGTGGGGGCGTGGGCTTTTCGTCGGCCCGTCCGATGGCGTGCAACATGCCGGTGAGCGAGATGTAGTTCATGTCGTGGCCGGCGAGCTCGGCGCGCGGGCCCTCCTGGCCCCAGCCGGTCATGCGTCCGTAGATCAGGCCGGGGTTCACCGCGGCCAGGTCCTCGGGACCGAAGCCGAGGCGCTCCATCACGCCCGGGCGGAACCCTTCGATCACGACGTCGGCCTTGGCGACCAGATTCAGGATGGTCTCGCGGTCGGCCGGATTCTTCAGATTGGCCTCGACCACGCGTCGGCCACGCAGCAGCGCGTCGGCCTTGCGTCCCTCCTGGGGCATCTCCCCGGGACGCTGCACGCGGATCACGTCGGCGCCGAGGTCGGCGAGGAGCATCGCGGCGTGCGGGCCCGGTCCGATGCCGGCGAACTCGATGACGCGAACGGCGGCGAGCGGGCCGGAGCGGTCCGAAGCGGGATGGGCGGGCGTGGTCACTGGAAGTACCTCCGAAGTTCAACAGTGGTGAGGGTCACCGGGCCGATCGCTTCAGCATTACACAACTGTGAGGGAGGCAACTCGTGTGGTCTCTGGTTCTCGCGGTGCCGACGAGGTGGTCACGGCGGGAAACATCGCGGAGGCGGGGTTCACCTCGGGCGTGTGCGTCGGTAGAGTCTGCGCAATGAACGCCGTCCCGCGACTCGCCTCGACGGTGTGGCCCGACCTCGGGGGGTCGGCGGTGACGCTGGTGGTCCCCGTCGGTTCGCTCGAGCAGCACGGACCGCACCTGCCGCTGGACACCGATTCGCGCATCGCCGAGACGGTGGCGACCCGCGCGGTGGCCGCCCTGGCGGTGCCGGGATATCTGCTCGCGCCGACCGTGGAGTACGGCGCCTCCGGCGAGCACGAGGGCTTTCCGGGCACCATCTCGATCGGGACACAAGCCCTGACGCTGCTGCTCGTGGAGTTCGGTCGGAGCGCGTGCCGGTGGGCTCGGCGCCTCGTCTTCGTCAATGCGCACGGCGGCAACGGTGCTGCGGTGAGCGCCGCGGTGGCCCAGCTGCGTGCGGAGAGCCGCGACGTGGGCTGGTTCCCGTGCGCCTTTCCCGGCGCGGATGCGCACGCAGGTCGGACGGAAACTGCTGTGCTGCTTGAGATCTCGCCGGAACGAGTGCGCCTGGACCGGGCCGAGGCGGGAAACACCGCCCCGATCGCCGAGCTGCTCGACGACCTGCGTGCCGTGGGCGTGGCCGGGGTCAGCCCGAACGGGGTGCTCGGTGACCCGAGCGGCGCCGACGCCCGCGCGGGGGCCCGCGATCTGGACGCTCTCGCGCGCTCCCTGACCCGCGCCCTGGCCGAGTGGACCGTCGACGACTCGGGTCGACTGCGGTGACCGGGCCGAAGGAGACGGGCCCGAACGGGAACGGGCCGAGCGTGACGGCGCTGCCGGACGGCTTCCAGGTGCAGATCGACCGCCGCTGCGTCCGCAACTCCGACCTGCGCTACCTGGTCGGCGGTTCGCCGATGCGCGTGCTGAAGCTCTCCGATGCGGCGCTCGGCATGACCTCGGCGGACGGTCGGATCTCGGTGCACGACGCGGCGACGCGGGCGCTGGCCCGCACCCTGCTCGACTCCGGAATCGGTCTGCCGCGGCCGATGAACGGACCGGACTCGTGCGCGGTGACCGTGGTGATTCCGGTGCGGGACAACCAGTCCGGGATCGACACCATCCTGCACGCCCTCGCCGGGCAACGGGTGATCGTGGTCGACGACGGCTCCGCCGAACCGGTGCGCGTTCCCGAGGACGTCACGCTGATCCGCTTCGACGTCAACCGGGGCCCGGCCGCCGCGCGCAACGCGGGGTTGGCGGCCGCCGAGACCGAGTTCGTCGCCTTCCTGGACTCGGACACGGTGCCCACGCGCGACTGGCTGACCATGCTGCTCGGGCACTTCTCCGATCCGACGGTCGCCATCGTCGCCCCGCGGGTGGTGGGCCGACGGCTGTCCGCCGGCGGTTCGGTGGTGGCCCGGTACGCCAATGCGCACTCCAGCCTCGACATGGGGCCGCGGGAGTCCCCGGTCGCACCCGGGACGGCGCTGGCCTACGTGCCCAGTGCTGCCATGGTGGTTCGCACCAGCGCCTTCCTCGGTTTCGACGAGACGCTGCGCGTGGCCGAGGACGTCGACCTGTGCTGGCGCACCCACGCCGCCGGATGGCGCGTGTACTACGACCCGATCGCGCGAGTTCGGCACGATCACCGCGAGTCGCTGTCGAAGCTGCTGAACCGACGCCGCTACTACGGCACCGGTGCGGCGGAACTGGCGGGCCGGCACGGGCGGTCCGCGGCGCCGGTGATGGCGACGGCCTCGATGGCGCTGGCGGTGGTGGCCCTGCTCACCCGCACCCGGTTCGGGGTGCTGCTGGCCTCGGTGATCGCCCTGTACTCGATGTACCGCACCCGCACGCTGATGGCCGGGATTCCCGGCCGCACCTCGATCGCGGCCCTGGCCACCGGTCGCGGGATCGGCTGGGGCCTGCTGCAGGCCTGCCAGGCGATGCTGCGGCACTACTGGCCGTTGACGCTGGTCGCGGCTCTGCTGATCCCGCGTTTCCGCCGGGTGGTGCTGCAGCTGGCGGTGGCCGAGGGGGCGGTGTGGTGGCTGCGCGATCAGGTCCTGCAATCCCGGTCGCCCGCGATCGGTCCGGTGGGCTTCGTCGTGATGCGCAGGCTCGACGATCTGGCTTACGGCGCGGGCCTGTGGCAGGGCGTGCTGGCCGCGGCCAGCCCGGCCGCGCTCGTCCCCGTTCTCCGGGTCTGACGATGACCCCGCCCGACCTGCCGCGCACGGCCGACGTCGTGGTGGTCGGCGCCGGTACCGCCGGGGCCATCGTGGCGAGCCTGTTGGCGGCCGCCGGCGATCGGTCGGTGCTGCTGCTCGAGCGCGGCCCCGGCGGGTTGCCCGGCGCCGCGATCACCGACCTGACCCGGCTGCCGCTCGAGGATCGCGAGCGCAGCGCGCCGATCCCCGAACGTCGCGGTCGGCCGGTGGTGCGCGGGCGGGGACTGGGCGGATCGGCGGCGATCAACGGCGGCTACTTCCTCCGTCCGCACCCCGAGGACTTCGCGGCCTGGCCGGCGTGGTGGACGCCCGCGCGTCTCGAGGAGGCCTTCGCCGCCCTCGACGGCGGTGACGACGGCGGCGGAGCCATGTCGGTGCGGCCCTTCGGCGACGACGAACTCGGCGACGTCCCGGCCGCCTTCGAGCGGTACTGGTCGCCGATCCTCGGCCCGGCCCGCCGCGATGCCTGGTCCGGCACCGGGCTGCTGCGGGTGCGGAGCAACCGGCGGGACGGACATCGGGTCACCGCCGCCGACGCCTTCCTGGCGGGGCCCGTGCCCGGCCTGACGGTGCGCGGGGACACGGCGGTGGACGAGATCCTGCACGACGGCGCGCGAGCCCGCGGGGTCCGGGTGGGCCAGGAACGGGTGACCGCGGGGGAAGTGGTGGTGGCCGCGGGCACCCTCGGCACCGCGGCTCTCCTCGCCGGCAGCGGGGTCCTGCCGCTGATGGGCCTGGCCGCGCTGCGGCCCCGGGAGCACGCCGAACGACTGGTGCGTTTCACGCCGCGCCGCGAGGTGACCGCACCGGCCCTGCTGCAGTCCGTGGTGCACACCGACGACGGTCTCGAGATCCGGTGCTACGGAGACGATTTCGCCCCCTTCATCGGAGGTCAACCGCTGCGGGGGGTGCCCATCGGGGTGACCGACATGAGCGAGCCCAGCGTGGGCGAGTGCGATGGCCACGGGCTCGACCTCGGGGAGCCCACCGCGGGCTCGGCGACCCGCATGGACCGCGGCGCGCGACGGGTGGCGGCGATGCTGACCGCTCCGGAGTTCACCGACCTGGTGCTGCCCGGGTCGGTGGAGATCGATCCGGTGCTGGGCATGTCGCAGCATGCGACGGGAACGCTCCCGCTCGGCGGCCCACACGTGGACCCGCTCGGTGCGGTGCGCGCCCTCGACGGGCTGCGGGTGGTGGACGGTTCGGTGCTGCCCGGACCGCTGCACAGCGGTCCGCACGCGACCATCGCGGCTGTCGCCTGGGCGATCGCCACCGACCTCGCCTGATCGGCGAGGGGATCGGTCAGAACAGGGTCTTCCAGTAGTACCAGAACCGCTCACCGGCGGCGATGACGACGATCAGGTACCAGGCCGCCAGCACGATCCACGAGGCATCGCGGACCAGTGCGGCGCGGGGCCCGTCGCCCAGCGCTCGGGACAGACTCAGCACCAGGATGATCGGGGTCACCGTCCAGACCACCATGCAGTACGGGCACAGCGCGCCGATGCGGTAGATGCTCTGGAACGCAAGGTAATTGACGAAGACGAAGCCGACCGCGGTGACCAGCGTCTGGCCGATCCAGTACCAGCGGGGCAACTGGATCCGACCCAGCGAGAGCAGCGCGGTCACCAGAATCACCGCGAAGGCGGGCAGCCCGAGGAACGGGTTGGGGAAGCCGAGGAAGGCGGCCTGCTCGGTGTTCATCACCGACGTGCAGGAGAGCACCGGGCTGAAGTTGCACGAAGCCGAGTAGCTCGGATTCTTCAGCAGCTCGACGCGTTCGATCGATAGGGCGGCCGCGCCGGCCATGCCGAGGACGCCGCAGATGAGCATCACCCACGAGGCGACGGTGCCGATCGGTCGCAGAGCCAGCAGCGGATGGGTGGACGCGGCCTCGTTTGCGGCGAGGGCCGTGTCGTTCCCGGTGTCCCCGGTGTCAGCGGAGGCCGCGGACGTCACTTATCGCCCTCGAGAAGAGCGTTCACCTTGGCCTGCAGCTCGTCGGGGGTGCCGACCTTGACCACGTCGCCGTTGATCCGCACGCTCGGGGTGCCCTCGAAGCCGGGCTGGCCCATGGTGGTCGCGGTGGCCTCGTCGATCCACTTGGAGTACTCGAGGTTCTTGATGCAGTCGGCCACGTCGGTGACGCCGGCGTCCTTGGCGATCGAGACCAGCTGGGTGTCGGCCAGGCCGGCACCGCCCTCGGCGGGCTGCGAGGTGAACAGCGCGTTGTGGAAGGTCATCCACGTGTCGAAGTCGCCGTCCTTACCGGTCTTCTCCGCCACGCACATGGAGGCGTTGGCCGCGCGGGTGGAGTACTCGGTGGTCGACATCTGGTCGAGCATGTTGATCGAGACGTAGTCGACGGCGACCTTCGGGTTGTCCTTGAAGCCGTTGAGCGTCGGGCCCATGATCGATTCGAACTGCTTGCAGGCCGGGCACTGGAAGTCCTCGACCACGGTGATGACCACCGGGGGAGTGGTGTCGGCCGGAGCGGAGGTGATGCGGATGGCGTCGCCGGTGGTGACGGTCGGGATCGCGGTGCCGCCGCTGCCGTTGTCGTCCTTGCCGCTGAACGCCCAGATGACGACGACGGCGGCGATCACGACCAACACCATGACGGCGGAGATGGTGATGAGAATGGAGCGGCGCCGCTCAGCGGCGCGCGGATCGATCACACGGTTGGCGCTCAAGGCATTGGTCCTTCGTCACGTGTATGCCCCGAGAAGATTCGGGGAAAGGTCGGGGATAACACTACTGGGCGTTCCTGAGAGCAGAGTAGGGCCCGGGTCAGGCGGGGCTGACCCAGGTGGTGATGTCCGCGTGCACCACCTCGGTCCCGCTCGCATCGCAGATCCGCACGCTGATCGCCACATCCGTGCCCTCGTCGATCGCGTCGAAATCGAGCGGCCGGGCCGGTTCGGCGTGCGCGGTCAGGCGGGTGGTGGCCTTGGCCAGGTACTGCACGTTCATGGCCTTGGGGATCCAGCGGTGGCTGGTGGGCGTGGACGCCTCCATCAGCATGCCCATCGCGGCCTCGGCGAGATTGCAGGCCGCGATGGCGTGGAACGTGCCGAGGTGGTTGTGGACGCCGAACCAGTTGGGGGAGGACACCCGGCAGTAGCCGGGGCGCATCTCCTGCACCATCGGCAGCACCGTGCCGAAGTACGGCACCCGGGCCACCATCCCGAGCGAGAACAGGGCGTTCCCGAGGCGGTTGGCGGGCAGGCGCTTGCGCAGGGCGTAGGTGGGTGATTCGGCAGCCATGCGGCCCGATCTTACCGGTCAGTCAGATCGGCGGCGGAGTCCCGCCCGGATCGATTCGCGATTCACCGCAGCGACCGCGGCCAGATCGATGTCGGCGGGGCAGACCTGCGCGCATTCGCCGAAGCTGGAGCACGGCCCGAAATCGTGGTCGAGCTGGCCGGTGATGGCGCGGGCCCGGCGCCCGCGTTCCTGCTTTCCGTAGCTCAGCTCCGCCAGATGCAGCAGCTTGGCGCCGGCGAACAGATGCGCCGCACCGTTGGGGCAGGCGGCCACGCACGCGCCGCAACCGATACAGCCGGCGAAGTCGAGAGCGCGCTCGGCGGTGTCGTGGCCGACGAGTTCGGCATCGGCGTCGGCGGCCTGCCCCGTCCGCACGTCCACGTGCCCGCCGGCCTCGATCACCCGGTCCAGGGCGGACCGGTCCACCGCCAGGTCCCGCACCACGGGAAAGGCGTTGGCGCGCAAAGGCTCCAGACGCAGGCGGGTGGTCTGCGGGAACTGGCGCAGATGCTGCAGGCACGACGGCGTGTTCGGCACCGGGCCGTGCGGTCGGCCGTCGACGGTGATCCCGCAGGCCCCGCAGATGCCTTCCCGGCAGTCGGAGTCGAAGGCGACCGGCTCGTCGCCGGCGGCCACGAGCTGCTCGTTGAGCAGGTCGAGGACCTCCAGCAGCGACATCTGCTCGGTGACGCCCGCGACCACATAGGTCTCGAACCGTCCGGGGGCATCCCGATGCTCTTGGCGCCAGGCCTCGATGGTGATCTCCACGGGTGTCCTATCGGTAGTTGCGGGTGGCCAGGCGGACCGACTCGAACGTCAGCGGTTCGCGGTGGCGCACGGCGCTCCCGTCCGGCCGGGTCTCCCAGGCCGAAGCGAAGCACCACTCGTCGTCGTTGCGCAGGGCCTCGCCGTCGGGGGTCTGATGTTCCACCCGGAAGTGCGCCCCGCAGGACTCGTCGCGATCGAGGGCGTCCAGGCACATCAGCCGCGCCAGCTCCAGGAAGTCGGCCACCCGCCCGGCGTGTTCGAGCTGCTGATTGAAGGCGCCGGTCCCGCCGGTCACCCGCAGGTCCGACCAGAAGCGGCGACTCAGGTCGTCGATCTCGGTCAGGGCGGCGGCGAGGGAGTCGGCGCTGCGCGCCACCCCGCAGCCGCGGTAGAGGATCTCGCCCAGTTCGCGATGGAACGCAGCCGGTCCGGTGCTCCCGCCGATGCCGGTGAGCGCCTCGATCCGCGCGCGGACGTCGGCCGCGGCCTGCCGCACCGCCTCGTGATCGGCGGCCAGCACCGGCTCGCCGAGCAGGCCGGCGAGGTAGTCGGGCACCGAATAGGGGAGCGTGAACCAGCCGTCCACGCACGCGGACAGCAGCGAGTTGGCGCCGAGCCGGTTGGCGCCGTGGTAGCCCCAACCCGCTTCGCCGCCGACGAACAGGCCGGGGACGGAGGTCATCAGGTCGTAGTTCGACCACAGCCCGCCCATGGTGAAGTGCGCCGCCGGGGCGATGCGCATGGGCACCTCGTACGGGTCCTCGCCGGTGACGTCGCGATACATGTCGAAGAGATTGCCGTAGCGCTCGGCGAGCGTGGCGCGACCGAGACGACCGCGCGCGTCGGCGAAGTCCAGGTAGACGCTGTTGCGGAGCGGACCCACGCCGTGGCCGGCTTCGATCTGCTCGCGCGCCGCGCGGGAGGCCACGTCGCGCGGCGTCAGATTCCCGTACGTCGGGTATTTGCGTTCGAGGTAGTAGTCGCGCTCGTGCTCGGGAATCGAGTTCGCTGGACGGTCGTCGCCGGCCCGCAGCGGTACCCAGATGCGGCCGTCGTTGCGCAACGATTCGCTCATCAGCGTGGTCTTGGTCTGCCACGGGGCGTTCACCGGCAACGCGGTGGGATGGAACTGGATGAACGACGGCGACGCGAGCAGCGCCCCGCGCCGGTGTGCGCGCCAGGCCGCGGTGGCGTTGGAGTTGCGCGCCAGCGTGGATTGGTAGAAGACGGTGCCGTAGCCGCCGGTGGCGAGCACGACGGCGTGCGCCGTCTGCGCCCCGATCTGTCCGGTGACCAGGTCGCGCACCACGATCCCCTGGGCGCGACCGTCGGCCACGATCAGATCGAGCATCTCTTGACGCGTATGCAGCGTGACATTGCCCGCGGCCACCTGACGCTGTAGGGCCGCGGTCGCCGCGACCTGCAACTGCTGGCCGGTCTGGCCGCGCGTGTAATAGGTGCGCGAGACCTGGACCCCGCCGAAGCTGCGGGTGGACAGGGAGCCGCCGTACTCGCGGGCGAAGGGCGCGCCGAGGGCATTGAGGTGGTCGATCACCCGGACCGATTCCTCGGCCAGGCGGAAGGCGTCGGCCTCGCGGCCGCGGAAGTCGCCGCCCTTGACGGTGTCGGTCACAAAGCGCCGGACCGAGTCGTTGTCCACCTGGCGGGCGCGTGCGGCATTGATGCCGCCCTGCGCGGCGACGCTGTGCGCGCGGCGCGGGGCGTCGTGGAAGGTGAAGGCGTGCACCCGGTAGCCGAGTTCGCCGAGGGCCGCGGCCGTCCCGGCGCCGGCCAGCCCGGTGCCCACGACGATCACCGAGAACTTGTGACGGTTCAGCGGGCCGACCAGGCGGTAGTCGTCGCGGCGGCGGGCCCACGCGGTGGCCGGGTCGCCGTCGGGCGCACCCGAACGAAGAAGATGCTCCATCTCAACCCACCCATCCGGCCAGCACCGCGATCGGGATGCTCAGGTCACCCAGCGCCACCGCACCGGCGAAGACCAGGGCCAGCAGCGCCCAGACCTGGCGGGTGCGCTGACCGGTGACCCCGTAGTCCTGGGCCAGGGTCCACAGCCCGTGCACCAGATGCAGAAACAGCATCGCCATCACGACGATGTAGAACAGGGCCATCGGCCAGCGCTGCAGACTCTCCACCAGGTTGCCGTAGGCGTCCGAGGAGGTGCGGGTGGGATCGACGAAACCCGTCGGGGCGACCGGCCGGGTGCCGGTGGTCAGGTCCAGGATGTGCACCACGATGAAGACGAGCAACACCAGTCCGGTGTACGGCATGAGGGTGGCGGGCAGGCGTCGCCAGCCCATGCCGGTACGCCGCACCCGGCCGCGCGCCCGTCGTGCCCGGACCACGATGAGCACCGAGGCGCCCACGTGCGCCGCCAGGCAGACCAGCAGCACCGCGCGGAAGAGCCACAACGCGCCCTCGTACGGCAGCAACGGCTCGGCCAGGGTCCGCAGCCAGTGCGCGTAGGCGTCGAAGTGCTCGGCGCCGGTGTAGACCTTCAGATTGCCGATCATGTGCACCAGGACGTACAGCGCGAAGACGGTCCCGGTCAGCGCCATCGTCACCTTCAGGGTGACGTTCGACGGCGCCGGCGCGCCGGTGGTCGGCAACGGCACCGTCGAACGCGGTGATGGCACCGTCAGCGGCGGCACAGTGGATCCCATGTGCTCGACGTTAATCGAGAACCGGGCAATCAGGACTCCAACGGGCCGGTCGGCAGCAGGCGGCGGACGAGCTTGCCCGTCGGGTTGCGGGGGAGTTCGTCGATGTAGACCACGTCGCGGGGCACCTTGTAGCGGGCCAGGTTCGCCTTCACGTGCGCGCGCAGGGCGTCGGGATCTTCCGGGGCGCCGTCGGCGCGGACGACGAAGGCGCGCAGTCGGGTGCCGTACTCGTCGTCGTCGACGCCGATCACCGCCACGTCGTCGACGTGGGAATGTTCGGCGAGCAGGTTCTCCACCTCCAGCGGGTACACGTTCTCGCCGCCGGAGACGATCATGTCGTCGTCGCGCCCGGCGATGAACCAGAGGCCGTCCTCATCCACGTACGCCATGTCGCCGCTGGACATGTAGCCGTCGATGAAGTCCTTGTTCCGGCCGTCGGTGTAGCCCTCGAACGGGGCGCCGGTGCGGACGAACAGCCGCCCCTTGGTGTTGGGCGCGGTGATCGGCCGTCCGTCGTCGTCGAACAGCGCCATGTGGCTGGTCACCGGGGGCTTGCCGATGGTGCCCGGGGCCTTGCGGAGTTCGGCGGGCTGGGCGACGGTCGCGATCCCGACCTCGGTGGAGCCGTACAGGTTGTAGAGGACGTCGCCGAACGCGTCCTGCACCTCCTGGCAGAGCTTGGGGGACAAGGCCGAACCGGCCACAACCACGGATTCGAGGCTGCTCAGGTCGTACTTGCCGATCACGTCCGGGCCGAGCGCCACCATGCGATGCAGCATCGTCGGGACGGCGACGAGCGCCTGCGCCCGGTGCCGTTCGATGGCGGCCAGCGTCTTCTCCGCGTCGAAGCGGCGCATCAGCACGGTCTCGTTCCCCAGCGCCAGACCGACGCCCCACAGTGCGAAGCCGGTGGAATGGAAGATCGGCGAGACGATCACCATGGTGCCGTTGCGCGGCAGCGGGATGCGATCGAGGACCAGGGCGCTGGCAAACGGGGCGAACTTGGTCCGGCTGGCACCCTTGGGCAGGCCGGTGGTGCCGCTGGTGAGGATCACCATGCCGCCGAAGGCCTCCGGCACCGGGGGCGTGGCCGTGTTTCCGGTGGTGACGATCTCGTCGAGGGTGCGGGCGTCCGCGCGCACCGGCTGCGTGCCGTCGGTCCACGTGACGATGCGGACCAGATCGTCGGGCAGCGTGTCGGCCAGCGGAGCGAATTCCTCGTCGTACAGGATGGCCTGCACGCCCTCGCGCGCGGCGACCTCGGCGAACTGGGTGGCGCCGAAGCCGGTGTTCATCAGGGCCAGGCGGATGCCCGCGCGCCCGGCCGCGCACAGCGCCATCGGCACCCCGCGATGGTCGCGGGCGATGATGCCCACCACCGAGCCAGGGCGTAGGCCGGCGTCGAGCAGGGCATTGCCCAGGGCGTTGACCTGCGCGTCGAACTCCGCCCAGGTCAAGGTGCCGTGCTCATCGCTCACCGCGGGGGCATCCGGGAAGTCGGCGGCCTTGTGGGCCAGCACCGTCGCGGTGGGGCCGATCAACTTGTTGGACTTCATCATCGACAGCACACGCTTGGGATCGGAGAGGTCGATGGCGCCGGACTTGCTCATCACCTTCACCGCCCCGACAACATCCGATACCGACTCGATGATGGATCCGAGCTTCGACATGGGGCCCCTGACTCCCGGCATGACGCCGTAATCGATGTGTGCATTATTGGTGTGTGGTCGATCACGTTACTGTGACCGCGCGTACCGCGCCAGGGTCTCGACTGGAATTCCCTCGCGCTGCGCGCGCCGATCTGTGAGGCTGACGTGATGGCCCCCGACGAAGCCGAACTGCACGCCTTCTTTCATCGCCTCCATGCCGGGCTGCCCCGGCAGGCGCCCGGCTCGCCCGCCACCACCGAGCTGCTGTTGCGCCTGGCCGGTCCGCTCCCGCCGCGACCCGTCGTGGTGGACATCGGGTCCGGCCCGGGGGCCTCGACCATCCCGTTGGCCCAGCTGACCGACGGCGTCGTGACCGCCGTCGACGTCCACCGACCCTTCCTCGACGAGGTGCGGGATCGGGCCGAATCCGCGGGCGTGGCAGACCGCGTCGACGTCCTGGAGGCGTCGATGGAGGACCTGCCGCTGCCCGACGGCGGCGTCGACCTCCTCTGGAGCGAGGGCGCGGCCTATCTGATGGGCTTCGATCGGGCATTGGACGAATGGCGTCGTCTACTCGCCCCCGGCGGTGTCCTCGTCGTCACCGAGGCCGAGTACACCGTGGCCCACCCGTCGGCGCAGGTGCGGGCGTTCTGGGAGCCGGGCTATCCGGCCATGCGGACCACGGCCGGCAATGTGGCGGCCTGTCTGGAGGGTGGCTGGGACGTGGCGGCCACCTATCGTCTGCCCGAATCGGATTGGCAGGAGTACTACGGTCCGTTGGCCGCGCGGGTAGGGGAATTCAGCGCGGAGGGGATCGACGCCGAAATGCTCGCTCCGGCCCGGGCGGAACTCGCCGTCCGCCGCGACCACGGCGACGAGTACGGCTACACGGCCTACGTGCTGCGGCCACGCTGAGTGGCGGTGGCCGCCGGGATTTGTCCTGGACGGGCAGCGTCGTGCATACTTGACAGGTTGCCTCCTCGCGAGGCGATGAAACCTCTCCGGGCCGCGAAACGTGGACCCGGGCGTGTAACGCGCACTCCCCAGGGAGTTGCGGACCGACACGCCCGACCGCGGGTGCCGGAGAAACCAGCTGGTGTACAGCCAGCGTCGAACTTTCGGGTTCGACAGCGTACAACGACGAAAAGAACAGCGTCGATCGCGCCCAAGTCAAACGGGCGATGGTCATGTGTGGCTCCGTTGCCGCCCGCATCTCACGAAGCGGGTGTTGAGTCCACGCGGTGTTCTGTTCGTCGAGAGACATTGAGACGGAAGAGGACACAAGCGTGGCGGGACAAAAGATCCGCATCAGGCTCAAGGCCTACGACCACGAGGCGATCGACGCTTCTGCGCGCAAGATCGTCGAGACCGTGACCCGTACGGGTGCACGCGTGGTCGGCCCGGTGCCGTTGCCCACCGAAAAGAATGTGTACTGCGTTATCCGTTCGCCGCATAAGTACAAGGACAGCCGCGAACACTTCGAGATGCGCACGCACAAGCGACTCATCGACATCCTCGATCCGACGCCGAAGACGGTCGATGCGCTCATGCGTATCGATCTGCCGGCCAGCGTCGACGTCAACATTCAGTGACGGGGGATGAGACAATGAGCAACCAGATTGCAAAGAAGGGTCTCCTGGGCACCAAGCTCGGCATGACCCAGGTATTCGACGAGCAGAACCGGGTCGTTCCGGTCACGGTCATCGCGACCAGCGGCAACGTCGTCACCCAGATCCGCACCGACGAGCGTGACGGCTACACCGCCGTGCAGCTCGCCTACGGCGCCATCGATCCCCGCAAGGTGAGCAAGCCGGTCTCCGGTCAGTTCACCAAGGCCGGAGTCACCCCGCGTCGCCACCTCGCCGAGATCCGCGTTGCGGACACCGCGGCGTTCGAGGTGGGCCAGGAACTGGGCGCCGACCTGTTCGCCGACGGTGTCAAGGTCGACGTGACCGGCACCTCGAAGGGCAAGGGCTTCGCCGGCGTCATGAAGCGTCACGGCTTCGCGGGCGCCAACGCGACCCACGGTGCGCATCGCGTGCACCGTTCGCCCGGCTCCATCGGTGGCTGCGCCACCCCGGGCCGCGTGTTCAAGGGCATGCGGATGGCCGGTCGTATGGGTAACGACAAGGTGACCACGCAGAACCTCACCGTCTACAAGGTGGACGCCGAGGCCGGTCTCCTGCTGATCAAGGGCGCGATCCCCGGCCGCAAGGGCGGCATCGTGGTGGTTCGCGACGCTGTGAAGGGTGGCGACAAGTGAGCACCGAAACCGCAACCAAGCTGACGCTGGACGTCCGCGCTCCCGGTGGTGCCACCAACGGCACCGTCGAGCTGCCGGCCGCACTGTTCGATCAGACCGCCAACATCTCCCTGATGCACCAGGTCGTCGTTGCTCAGCAGGCCGCAGGCCGCCAGGGCACGCACTCGACCAAGACGCGCGGTGAAGTTCGTGGCGGCGGCGTGAAGCCGTACCGCCAGAAGGGCACCGGCCGCGCCCGTCAGGGTTCGATCCGTGCACCGCAGTTCGTCGGCGGCGGCGTCGTTCACGGCCCGCAGCCGCGCGACTACACGCAGAAGGTCAACAAGAAGATGAAGGCCGCCGCCCTGCGCGGAGCCCTCTCGGACCGGGCGCGTAACGAGCGGATCCATGTGATCACCGAATTGGTGGCCGGCCAGGTGCCGTCCACCAAGACGGCACGCACCTTCCTCGAGGAGATCAGCGCTCGCCGCAAGTTCCTCGTGGTCATCAGCCGCGAAGACGATGCTGCACGCAAGAGCCTCGCGAACCTGAAGAACGTGCACGCGATCGCTCCGGATCAGCTGAACACCTACGACGTCCTGAACGCCGATGAGGTCGTGTTCAGCGTCGAGACGCTGAACGCCTTCGTCGAGGCGAACACCAAGAAGGAGGCCTGAGAATGGCGACGCACGCTGATCCGCGTGACATCATTCTGGCGCCGGTGATCTCGGAGAAGGCCTACGGCCTGCAGGAAGACAGCCAGTACACCTTCCTGGTCCACCCGGATGCCAACAAGACTCAGATCAAGATCGCGATCGAGAAGATCTTCGATGTGAAGGTCGACAGCGTCAACACGGCCAACCGCCAGGGCAAGCGCAAGCGCACTCGCTCGGGCTTCGGCAAGCGCAAGGACACCAAGCGCGCCATCGTGACGCTGCGAGACGGCAGCAATCCCATCGAGATCTTCGGGGGCCCGGTCTCCTGACCGGCGCGCTCTGAGAGAGGGACGTAAGACAATATGGCTATTCGTAAGTACAAGCCGACAACCCCGGGCCGTCGTGGCTCCAGTGGTGCAGATTTCTCCGAGGTCACCCGTGACCATCCGGAGAAGTCGCTGATCCGTCCGCTGCACAGCACCGGCGGACGTAACGCACACGGCCGGATCACCACCCGGCATCGCGGTGGCGGGCACAAGCGTGCCTACCGCCTGATCGATTTCCGTCGCAATGACAAGGACGGCATCAACGCCAAGGTCGCTCACATCGAGTACGACCCGAACCGCACTGCGCGGATCGCGTTGCTGCACTACGTCGATGGCGAAAAGCGCTACATCATCGCCCCCAAGGGCCTGACGCAGGGCACCATCGTCGAGTCCGGCCCCAACGCCGACATCAAGCCCGGCAACAACCTGCCGCTGCGCAACATCCCGACCGGTACCCAGATCCACAACGTGGAGCTGCGTCCGGGCGGTGGCGCCAAGATGGCCCGCAGTGCGGGTGCCTCGATCCAGCTCCTCGGCAAGGAGGGTCCGTACGCGACCCTGCGTATGCCGTCGGGTGAGATCCGCCGTGTCGACGTGCGCTGCCGCGCCACCGTCGGCGAGGTGGGCAACGCCGAGCAGGCGAACATCAACTGGGGCAAGGCCGGCCGCATGCGCTGGAAGGGCAAGCGCCCGAGCGTCCGTGGCGTCGTGATGAACCCGGTCGACCACCCGCACGGTGGCGGCGAGGGCAAGACCTCGGGTGGTCGTCACCCGGTCAGCCCGTGGGGTCAGAAGGAAGGCCGCACCCGCAAGAACAAGGCCAGCGACCAGATGATCGTCCGTCGTCGTCGTACCGGCAAGAACAAGCGATAACTAGGAGGAGGTAAGAAATGCCACGTAGCCTGAAGAAAGGCCCGTTCGTCGACGACCACCTTCTGAAGAAGGTGGACGTGCAGAACGAGAAGGGCACCAAGCAGGTCATCAAGACCTGGTCCCGTCGTTCGACCATCATCCCCGACTTCATCGGTCACACCTTTGCGGTCCATGACGGTCGCAAGCACGTGCCCGTGTTCGTGTCCGACTCAATGGTGGGTCACAAGCTCGGCGAGTTCGCCCCTACCCGCACCTTCAAGGGTCACATCAAGGATGACCGGAAAGCGAAGCGCCGGTAAACCATGAGTACTCAGACTGAAAACGAAGTGCAGAGCGCACGCGCTGTTGCCAAGTTCGTCCGTGTCACGCCTATGAAGGCGCGTCGCGTGATCGATTTGATCCGCGGCAAGAACGTCGACGAGGCACTGGACATCCTGCGGTTCGCCCCGCAGGCCGCCAGCGAGCCGGTCGCCAAGGTGCTCGCCAGCGCCGTCGCCAACGCCGAGAACAACCTCGGCCTGGACCGACGCACCCTGGTGGTCACCGAGTCGTTCGCCGATGAGGGCCCGACCATGAAGCGGTTCCAGCCGCGTGCTCAGGGTCGTGCGTTCCGGATCCGTAAGCGGACCAGCCACATCACCGTGGTGGTGTCGAGCATCGGTGAGGTCGCCGATCGCAAGCGCTCGCGTCAGCAGAAGAAGAAGGGAGCCTGAGCATGGGCCAGAAGATCAACCCGCATGGCTTCCGCCTCGGCATCACCACCGACTGGAACACCCGGTGGTACGCCGATAAGCAGTACGCCGAGTACGTCAAGGAAGACGTCGCGATCCGCAAGCTCCTGAACACGGGCCTCGAGCGCGCCGGCATCTCCGGTGTCGACATCGAGCGCACCCGTGACCGGGTTCGCGTGGACATCCACACCGCTCGTCCGGGCATCGTCATCGGTCGCCGTGGCGCCGAAGCAGATCGCATCCGCGGCGAGCTGGAGAAGCTCACCGGCAAGCAGGTGCAGCTGAACATCCTCGAGGTCAAGAACCCCGAAGCGGATGCGCAGCTCGTCGCCCAGGGCGTCGCTGAGCAGCTCAGCAACCGCGTGGCATTCCGTCGCGCCATGCGCAAGGCCATCCAGTCGGCCATGCGTCAGCCGGGCGTCAAGGGCATTCGTGTCCAGTGCTCCGGTCGTCTGGGCGGTGCCGAGATGAGCCGCAAGGAGTTCTACCGCGAAGGACGCGTGCCGCTGCATACGCTGCGCGCCGACATCGACTACGGCTTCTTCGAGGCGAAGACCACCTTCGGACGTATCGGCGTCAAGGTGTGGATCTACAAGGGCGATATCGTCGGTGGACGTCGCGAGCAGGCTGCGGCCGCTCCGGCAGCCGAGGATCGTCGTTCGCGTCGCCCGAGCCGCCCGCGTCGCAGCGGTGCCTCCGGCACCACCGGTACCAGCACCGAGGCCGGCCGCGCAGCGGTCACCGCGGAAGCCAGCGCGCCTGCTCCTGAGCAGGCCGAGAACCAGGAGGGCTGAGGCATGTTGATCCCTCGTCGGGTCAAGCACCGCAAGCAGCACCACCCGAGCCTCAAGGGCCGGGCCAAGGGCGGCACCAAGGTCACCTTCGGTGACTACGGTATCCAGGCACTGGAGAGCGCCTACATCACCAACCGTCAGATCGAGTCCGCTCGTATCGCGATCAACCGCCACATCAAGCGAGGTGGCAAGGTCTGGATCAACATCTTCCCGGACCGTCCGATCACGAAGAAGCCTGCCGAAACCCGCATGGGTTCCGGTAAGGGTTCGCCCGAGTGGTGGGTCGCCCCGGTCAAGCCGGGTCGCGTTCTCTTCGAGATGACCTACCCCAATGAGGAGACCGCTCGCGAGGCCCTGCGTCGCGCACAGCACAAGCTCCCCATGAAGACCCGGATTGTGACCAGAGAGGAGCAGTTCTGATGGCACTCGGAATCGCTGCTGGTGAGCTCCGTGAGCTCAGCGACACCGATCTGGTCGACCGGCTGAAGGAGTCGAAGGAAGAGCTTTTCAACCTTCGTTTCCAGATGGCCACCGGCCAGCTCGACAACAACCGCCGCCTGCGGACCGTGCGTCGCGAGATCGCACGTATCTACACCGTCATGCGCGAACGTGAGCTGGGCTTGGCGTCCGGTCCGGAAGGTGACGACGCATGAGTGAGGACCAGAACGTGAACGTGGAAGAGCGCAACCGCCGCAAGGAGCGGATCGGTTACGTCGTCAGTGACAAGATGGAAAAGACCATCGTGGTGGAGCTCGAGGATCGCGTGAAGCACCCGCTTTACGGCAAGATCATCCGCACCACCAGCAAGGTCAAGGCGCACGACGAGGAGCAGGTGGCCGGTATCGGCGACCGCGTTCGTCTGATGGAGACCCGACCGCTGTCGGCGACCAAGCGCTGGCGCCTCGTCGAGGTGCTGGAGAAGGCCAAGTAGGTCTTCTCGGCAGTCTCTGCTGAACAATGAATCGGCCCGATTCCCCCGGTGGGGGACTCGGGCCGATTCGCATCTCAGGTCACTGAAGGACCTACGATTGCCACCTGTGGTTACCGCCGCCCTGTCTTTGCCGGTCCTCGACCGAGGGGCGCTCGCGGAGGTGTTCGGTCGGCATGAGATCGATGTCGTCATCCACTTCGCGGCGAAGAAGGCCGTCGGCGAGTCCACGCAGATCCCCCTGGACTACTTCGACATCAACATCGGTGGCACCACCGCCCTGCTTCGGGTGATGCGTGAGTACGGGGTGCATCGCCTCGTGTTCTCCTCGTCGTGCTCGATCTATGGCGAGGCTCTGCCGCGCCCGCTGACCGAGACCGATCCGCAGGGGCCGACGAATCCGTATGCCTGGTCGAAGTGGGCCAGCGAGCAGATGATCACGCAGGCCTGCCGTTATCACCCGGAGTTGAGGGCGACGGCGCTGCGCTATTTCAATCCGATCGGGGCTCATCCGAGTGGGCTGCTGGGGGAGTCTCCCAAGGGGGCGATCCACAATCTGATGCCGTACTGATGCGGGTCGCGGACGGGCGACTGCCTGCGCTGAATGTCTTCGGAGACGACTACCCGACGCCCGACGGGACCGCGCAGCGGGACTACATCCACGTCGTCGATGTTGCCGACGGCCATGTCGACGCCCTCGACCACGTCGACGACGAGCCCGGCATGCAGGTGTTCAACCTGGGAACGGGAGTGGGGACGTCGGTGTTGGAGCTGAGCGCGGCGTTCGCGAAAGCGAGCGGCCGGGACATTCCCCACCTGGTGCAACCGCGCCGGGCGGGCGACGTCGCGACGCTGATCGCGGACCCGGGCAAGGTCGCGTCGGCCTGGGGCTGGCACGCGACCCGTGGTCTGGACGACATGTGCCGCGATGCGTGGCGGTTCCAGGTAGAGAACCCGCTCGGATACTAGCGTCGCGCGTCGTACCGAGTCTGGCGTGCGGGACCGGGGGACTGGCTGCTGCTGACGGAATCGGCCCGGTTCCGCGGGGGAACTCGGGCCGATTCGCATTCTAGGCGGTCCGTGAGGCGCCGCCGCGGGACAGTTATCGATTCGTTGCGCCCAGCTGGGTGGATTCCACCGAACGGGCCCATCTTCGTCGAAGGCGAAACGGAAGTGATCCACCCGTCGATAGATTTAGCAGAGAAGGAGTAGTGCTTTTCGCCGCCTCGACGAGCCTGGGACGACGTCCCGGGTCAACTGAGGCCCGACAGAGCGGGACCGGATGCCGGACATTGATCGACGTGTCAGCGATGGTGTGCGCGCTGAGCACACGTCAGTTCCCGCGGCTGGCAGTCGCCGTCGCGACGGGGGTGCGGGGGACCCGCTCGAGGACACCATGCCCTGGGTTCCTGCAGACGACCCGACGCTGCTGCAGCTGCGCGCATGGCGAACCGAACTCGATACCAGCGACTCCCGGGTGCATAACGGGACGGGTCCCTCTGCGCCGACCACGACGGCAGCGCCCCTGACCGAGCGCGGCCCCGATGTTCCCGCGCGGTCGGAGCCGTTCCCGTCTCAGGCGTCGGCGCCGCGGGGTCGGCACCGCGGCGAGGGCACGACGACGACGGGTGTGTGGGCACTGAGCGGAGTCGGCCGACGGCGTGCCGAGGAGCGCATCATCGACGATGCACCCGCGCTGCCCAGGCAGGCCCCGCGGCGGCCGGGCCCCACCTGGGATGTCACCGGCCGGTCGGTGACTGCCGTGGAGCCTGCGCTCACCGGGCAGGAGCTGGCGCAGGCGCAGGCCAGCACCGTCGCCTTTCCGGCCTTGGATCTGGTTCCCGTCGGAGACGACGAGGACCTGCCGATCGCGATCGAGGCCGCCGGCCTGCGAAAGGCGTTCAAAGATCTCGTGGCCGTGGACGGAGTGAGCTTTCAAGTACCGCAGGGACGTGTCGTCGCTCTGCTCGGCCCCAATGGATCGGGCAAGACGACCACCGTCAATATGCTGTGCACGCTCCTGACACCCGACGGCGGCAGCGCCTCCGTCTGCGGTTTCGACGTGGTCGCCGAGGCGCCGTCCGTGCGTCAGTCGATCATGTTGACCGGACAATTCGCAGCGCTCGACGAGGGCCTCACCGGCCGCGAGAATCTGATCATGTTCGGCCGGCTGCTCGGGCTGCGTAAGAACGCGGCCAAAGCCAGGGCGGCCGAACTGCTCGACACGTTCGGTTTGGAGGGGGCTGCCAACCGGAAGGTCGGGCAGTACTCCGGCGGTATGCGCCGACGAATCGACATCGCCTGCGGCCTGGTGACGGAGCCGAAGGTCGTCTTCCTCGACGAACCGACGACCGGCTTGGATCCGCGCAGCCGCCAGGACGTGTGGGCACTGGTCGAGAGTCTGCGCAACCAGGGGGTCTCGATTCTGCTGACGACCCAGTACCTGGAGGAGGCCGACTCGTTGGCCGATCGCATCGTCGTCATCGACAAGGGCAAAGTCATCGCGGAGGGCACCTCGGACGAACTGAAGTCGGCCACCGGCGCGGCCTACTGCGAGGTCACTCCGGTGCATCCGGCGTACCTGCCGCGGCTCCGGACCGCGCTGCACGGCCTCGGCGGACCGACGGCCGACGACCTGGACGAGACCGCCGACGCGCTGTCGGTTCCTGCTCCGCACGGGCCGGCGACTCTGGCCGAGGTACTCAAGCGCACCGAAGCTGCGCGGATACCGCTCGCCGACATCGCGCTGCGACGGCCTTCATTGGATGAGGTCTTCCTGGCGCTCACCGACCCGGAGGCGGACCGCGGAACGGCAGCTGAGGATCGGCCATGACGGCGCGGGCTGCGGACGCCACGCCGACTCTCACCCTGGAACCGGTCACGAGTCGAATCAATGCGTTCCAGCAGTGGTGGGTGCTCACCGAACGCGGTCTGCTCAAGGTGCTCCGCAACGGCGAGTTCATCTTCGCGTTCGTCTCCCCCGTCTTTCTCGCCGTCTGCTTCTACCTGCCGCTGCGCAAGGTCGTCGCGGAGGTGACGGCGATCGATTACGCGCAGTACCTGATGCCCATCATCATGCTGCAGTCCATGGCCTTTGTGGCCTCGTCGTCGGCGATGCGCTCCGCGCTCGACGGCCAGGCGGGAGTGCATGCCCGTTTCCGGGTCTTGCCGATGTCGGAGGCGATTCCCTTCCTGGCGCGGTCGGCCACCAATGCGGTGCTGCTCGTGGTGGCTCTCGCCTGCGGACTCGTGACCTGCCTGGTCATGGGGTGGCGTCCGGAATCGGCCGAGGTCGGTGGCGGGATTGCCGGCGCGGCCATCGCGGTCGCCCTCGTCGGAATGATCGGCATGGCGTTGTCTCTGGTCTCAGACGGCATCGGGTTGGTGGCCAAGTCGCCCGCGGCTACCAGCCAGTTGGTGGCCTTCCCCACGCTGATCCTGGGAATGCTGTCGACCGGGTTCATGCCGGTCGATCGCTTTCCCGAGTGGATCCAAGGGTTCGTCGAGAATCAGCCGATCTCACAGATCACCAGAGCGATGCGCGACGCGATCGGCGGCGTTCTGGATTGGCAGAGTCTGGCGGCGGCCGTGTGGTGGACCCTCGGCCTGCTGGTGCTGGCCGCGGTGCTCGTGGCGATCGGCTCCCGCAAGGATGCGCAATGAACGCCGACGCCGGGGTCCCGGCGACGATGATGCTGGCGGGTACTGCCGGCCCGCACTCGGAGACCTCGCTGTCCGCGTGGTGGCAGCAGACCCTGGTCTTGACCGGCCGACAACTGCTGGTCGCCGGCCGCGACATACCCACCCTTGTTCAGGTGCTGATCTTTCCCGCGTTGACGATGGTCATGTTCAAGGTGGTCCTCGGCGACGTCATCGGCCAAGCGACAGGGCAGGACAGCGTCTACGGCACGGTGCCACTCGTGATCTTGACCAGTGCGATGTTCGGGTCAGTGGTGTCAGCGACTCGATTGAATCTGGAACGCAAGACCGGGCTGCTCAGTCGACTTTATGTGCTCCCGATCAATCGCGGCGCCGACTTCGGCGCGCGCGTGCTGGCCGAGATCGTGCGCGCGTTGATCACCACACTGCTTCTGATCGCGGCCGGATTCGCCATCGGATTCCGGTTTACCCAGGGGGTCGGGCCGGCCATCGGACTCGTGGTCGTCGCGCTGGCCTTTGCCGGTGCATTCGCGATGCTCACCCTCGCCCTGGCGGTCAATTTCCGACCCGGTGCGCCGCTCGTTCCGTATCTGGGACTGCTGTCGTCCTTGCTCATGTTCTTCAATTCCGGATTCTCGCCGATCGATATGTATCCGGGATGGTTACAACCGATTGTGGCGAACCAGCCGATGACGCCGGCGATCGATTCGATGCGGGCGTTAGCGGCGGGTGGACCACTCGTTGCGGACCTTACGAAGGTGGCGATCTGGGTTGTCGTGATCACTCTGCTCACCACGGTCCCGGCTCTCCGTGGATATCAGCGAGCAGCGGCGGGAAGAGGGTGAAAACGAGGTGTCTGTGTCGGTCGCATCCGGGGTCGTCTGAACCGATGTATTTCAGGACCGGCCGTAAGTCAGATTCGCCATCACCGCAGCTCAGGAGGTGTTAGGACCGTTAGGGAATCCGGCCTTTTCCGACAAAGCGAGATTTGGTTGTCGCTGGGAATGAACTGTGTAGTCTCGGGGTGAGGGAGGTGAATAGTCAATTGGGTACGGAAACTGCAGAGCACCGCTCAGCGGACAGCGGGCGAGGGCGGGGGGCCGCCGGTTCACGATTGCTTTTGCCCCTTACCGCCCCACAGCGCGGCATATGGTTCGCAGAGACGCTATCGCAGGACTATTCGGTCAATATCGCGCAGTGCTTCAGAATCAGCCACGCGGCAGGAGCACTCGATATCGAACTGCTCGCCGACTGCACAAAGGCGGTCGGTAAACTCCTGGAAGCGCCGTATATCAGGTTTTCCTCTGAGGGGGATGTTCCCTGCCAGTATGTGGATCTGGACTTTCCCCAGGAAGTCGGTATTCACGACTTCCGGAATGCGGACGATCCCGAGAATGCTGTCGACGAGTGGATCGCCGAGGATCAGCGGCGAACCGTTGATATGTGGACCGATCAGCTGGTCGTCGCTGAACTTCTGATCATCTCGGACGAATGCACGCTGTGGTATCAGCGCGCCCACCACATCGTGTGCGACGGCAGCGCGGCCATCGCGATAGCGCTGCGGATCATCGACCGGTACAACGCGATCAGGCGGGGGGAGGAGCCCGACGACAGGCCGGCGCTGACGCTCGCCGAGATCGCCAAGTACGACGAGGACTACCTCGACAGCGGACGTCGTCTGCGCGATCGTGAACACTGGCAGAGCCGTATCGCCGAGATGCCCGAACCGGTGACCCTTGCTCGGTCCGCCGCCAAGCCGGCGCTCGCCGAGGCGATAGTGGTTCGGCGATCACTCGACGCGGCCTTTGAGGCGCGTCTGGCAGAGGTGTCGTCGGAACTCAACAGCTATCAGGCGGCCCTGCTCACCGCCGCATTCGCGGCGTTCATGGCGCGGATGTGCGGCACCGACGACGTCGTGCTCAGCCTCCCGGTCACCGGTCGCACCACCAAGGCGATCCGGGAATCCGCGGGCATGCTGTCGAACATCGTGCCCATCCGGCTGCGCGGGCTGGAAGAGCTGACTGTGCGTCAGGTCGCGACGGCCGCTCAAATCGAACTCACCGGAGCGCTGCGGCACCAGCGGTATCGGACCGAGGACATCCGCCGTGAAGCGGGGTTGGACCCGCAGAAGCTGTACTTCGGGCCCGCGATCAACATGATGTTCTTCGACGAACTCAGCCTGGACGAGGCGACGATCGACTATCGCGTGCTGTCCACCGGAATAATCGAAGATCTGGCGATCAATCTCTACCAGCCGGTTCCGGGGGCGCCGATGACGATTGATCTTCAGGCGAACCCGAGTCTTTATCGGCTGGAAGAGATAGAAGACCATCTCGACCGCTTTCTGCGGTTTGCCGATCGAATGTACGCGGACCTGGACCGCCGGATCCCGGCGATCGAACTCACCTCGGTGCGCGAAGCCGAATGGCTGGCCGCGGTGGAGGAGGGGCCGTCGCACCCGACAGGAGACATGACTTATCTCCTGGCTGATTTCGAGCGGCAGGTCGCCACGAATCCAGAGGCAACGGCTCTGGTCCTCGGGACCCGGGAGATCTCGTACGGCGAGTTCGGTGCGCGCGTGGCTGCGCTCGCACGGGAACTGGTCGATCAAGGGGTGGGCGCAGAGCGCGCGGTGGCGCTGTGCATGCCGCGGTCCGTGGAGATGATGGTGGCGATATACGCCATCATCTCGGCGGGTGGACATTACGTGCCCATCGACCCGGAGGCCCCGGCGGAGCGTATCGGTCACATGCTGGCTACGGCGCAGGCCGGGCACATGCTGATCAGTCGCCATCACAGCGAGTCCGAGGCGGCCGCGGCTGCTCGAGTCGGCGGAGTGCCGATGGTCGAGGTCGACTCGACCGGACCCGTCGACGTCGATCTCCAGCCGTTGCCGGTCGGGGACCGAGGGGTATTCAGCCCCGACTGTGCGGCCTACGCCCTCTTCACCTCGGGGTCGACGGGGGCGCCGAAGGGTGTTGTTCTCACCCACCGCGCGGTGTTGAACCGACTGTATTGGGGAATCTCCGAGCTCGGTTTGGCCCCGCACGACCGGGTCGTGCAGAAGACGCCGTACACCTTCGACTGCTCCGTGCCCGAGTTGTTCGCCCCGCTGATGGTCGGTGCGACCCTTGTTCTGTTGAAGGACCGCGGACATATCGACGCCGAGTACGTCGCGGACGAGATCTCTCGGACCGAAGCCACGATGGTGCATTTCGTGCCCTCGATACTGTCGGTCTTCCTCGAGGCGAACGACGAGCAGCGGCTTCGCCGGCTGGACAGTATTCGGATGATCTCGGTGACGGGGGAGGCGCTGCCGCCGGCGGTGGCGGCTGAAGTGCGCCGGATATGGCCGTCGGTCGATTTCTACAACCTGTACGGCCCGACCGAAGCCGCGATCGAAATCACCTCCGAGGAGATTCGCGAGCTCGACTCGACGAACCTGTCGGTGCCCATCGGCCGGCCGGTATGGAACTCCGCCGCACGGGTTCTGGGTTCGCGGTTGGAGCGACTGCCCAATGGGGTGCCCGGTGAGTTGTACCTGGCGGGTGTACAACTCGCGCGAGGATACGCCGACCGCGCCGATCTGAGCGCCGAGCGATTCGTGGCGGACCCCTACGGCGGTCCGGGCCAGCGGATGTATCGGACCGGTGATCTCGTGCGGCGCCTACCGGACGGGCGGCTCGAGTACCTGGGCCGAACCGACTTCCAGGTGAAGCTCCGCGGCCAACGCATCGAATTGGGCGAGATCGAGTCGGTGATATCGAGTGTGCCCGGCGTTGTTCACACGGCCGTGACGGTGGCCGCGGCGCCCGGCGGCGCTGAGCACCTGGTGGCGTACCTGGCGGGTGTCGGACGGGACAGCGTCGTCCTGGATGCGGTCAAGGCGGAAGCCGTCCGGGCGCTTCCCGGCTATATGGTCCCCAGCGTCTGGATGGTGCTGGACGACATCCAACTCAATTCCGCGGGAAAGCTGGATCGCAAGTCGCTGCCGGCGCCCGACTTCCGGACGGAAGTGCACGAATACCTGGCGCCGGAGTCCGCCGTCGAGATCACGCTCACCGACATCATTCAGGAGATGCTCGGGGCACGCCTGATCGGGATGGGGGACAACCTCTTCGAACTGGGTGCGGACTCGCTGTCGGCGGCGCGGTTGCGCGCCAAGATGCACGCGGCCGGCTTCGATCTGGCGCTGACGGACATCTTCGGCAGCAGGACGATCGCCGACCTGGCGGTGGCCTCGACGCCGAGCTCGGAGAAGAGACTGCCGCTGCGGCCGCGCGAGCGCTCCGGGGGCGCCCCGCTGTCGAACCCGCAGTCCCGGCTGTGGTTCATCAATCGTCTGGATCCCGAGGCGCCGACCTACAACATGCCCGGAGTGATCCGGTGGCGCGCAGAGGTCGACGGCGACGCATTCCGACAGGCGATCGCCGATGTGCTGAAACGTCACGAGATTCTTCGCACGGTGTATCCGACTCGCGACGGCGATCCTGTCCAAGCCGTGCTCAGCGTGGCTGAAGCGGTGGCCCGTGTGCCGGTGCGAACGTCGGCCGTCACGGCGGCGGAACTGGAGTCGCAGATCTTCGCTGAAGTCGTCGGCGGATTCGACCTCGTCTCCGACCTTCCGGTCCGTTTCGCGCTGCTGCGGGTGCTCGACGGTGTCGAGACGGAGTACGCGCTGGTGTGCGTGTTGCATCACATCGCGGGTGACGGGTACTCGCTCCGGCCGTTGATCTCCGATCTGATCACCGCCTACACCGCACGGTGCGAGGGCCGTGCTCCGCAGTGGAAGCCGCTGCCCGTGCAGTACGCCGACTTCACGCTCTGGCAGAACGAGATGCTCGGCGAACCCGACGACCCGGCGTCGCGCAGCTCCCGGGAGGTCGGTTTCTGGCGAGAGCAACTCGGCGGGGCACCCGACCTTCTCGCGCTGCCGACGGACTTCGCGCGTCCGGCGGTGCCCAGCGGTCGCGGTGCCTTCGTCGACGCGGTTCTGCCCCACGACATCGTCGCCGGAATCAGGTCGTTGGCCGTGGAACACGGCGTCACTCCGTTCACCGTGTTGCACGTGGCTGTGGCCACGGTTCTCGGGCGGTTGGCCGGCACCAGCGATGTCTCCATCGGTACTCCGATCGCCGGCCGGGATGAGCCGGAGACCAGCGACATGGTGGGCATGTTCGTCAATACGGTGGTCTTGCGGAGTGCTCTGCATCCGGAAACCACCGTCGGCGACGCCTTGACCGCATCCGGACAGATCCGGACGCGCGCCATGGAACACAGTCAGGTGGCCTTCGAGAAGATCGTCGACGCGGTGGTGGGACAGCGCACGCTCGCACACAATCCCCTGTTCCAAGTCTCGCTGACGCTGGGAGCCGACTACCGGGAACCCCTCGAACGATTGGGCGCGGAGTTCAGCGACGGTCGTATCGCCGCGGCGAAGTACGACCTGGCGATCGACGCGACGGAGACCATCGACTTGCGGGACGCGTCGCAACCGGTCATCGAGTTGGAGTTCAACTATTCGACGGACCTCTTCACCGAAGCGAGGATCGAGGATCTCGCGGGCTACGTCCGGTCCGCCTTGCGCTCGATGATCGAGGATCCGGCACGCACGCTGGGATCGATCGACCTGATACCGGTGGAAGAGATCGAACGGCTCACCCGAGCTCCGTCGAAGATTCAGGCCCGCACGCTTCGGGAACTCGTCCGAGCGGGTGCGGCCCTGGCCGATCCCACCTCCCCGGCGGTGGTCGGGACGCGGACGATCCCGCGCGACGAGTTCTCGGCCCGCACCGCGCAGGTGGCCCGCACGCTGATCGCCAAGGGCGTGGGGCCCGGTGACGTCGTCGCGCTGGCGATTCCGCGCTCGGATCTGTCGGTGCTGGCGACGGCCGCGGTGATCGAGACCGGTGCGGCATTCGTCAGTATCGATGTGCGCGACCCCCTCGGACGCCGCCGGGTCATGTTGGCCGACAGCGGCGCGACGGTCGGGGTCGCCGCGGTCGAATCCCAATCGGCGGCAGGAGAACTCCCGGAGCTCGACTGGTTGGTCTTGGGTGACGCGCGGGACGAAGCGGTGATCGGTAGATTCAGCGCCGGCCAGATCCGTGACGAGGAACTTCGCCGCCCGGTTCGGCTCGATGACATCGCGTACATCATTCACACCTCGGGATCGACCGGAACGCCCAAAGCGACGCAGGTGCCCAATCGTGGACTCGCGAATCTGATTGCCGCCGAATCCAAGTTCCTCTCGCTGACGCCACAATCGCGAGTACTGCACGTCTCCTCACCGACATTCGATGCGTCGATTCTGGAACTGACGATGGCGTGGGGCGCCGGTGCCACGCAGGTCGTCGCGGATTTGAACACGTACGCCGGGTCGGAACTGGCGTCACTGATCGACCGGCATCAGGTCAGCCACTTGTTCCTCACCCCCTCGGTCCTTGCGACCATCGACCCGGAGTCGGTGCCCACCCTGCGTCATGTGCTGGGCGGCGGCGAGGCGAATCCGCCGGAGCTGGTGCGTCGGTGGACGGCGGCGGGGCGTCGCTACATCAACATCTACGGTCCCACCGAGACCACCGTGTGGACCACTGTCGACGTGTTCACCCGGCCCGAGGACGATGTGACCATCGGCACCGGCTTGCCGGGCGTCGGGACGCTGGTGCTCGACGGCGGCCTGCGGCCGGTCCCGGTCGGTGTCGCGGGCGAGCTCTATCTCGTCGGCGATCAGGTGACGCTCGGCTACCGCGGGATGCCTGGCCTCACCGCCAGCCGTTTCGTGGCGAATCCCTTCGACCGCGGCCAGCGGATGTACCGCACCGGGGACCGCGTGCAGTGGCGAGCGGATGGTCGTCTCGACTACCTGGGGCGCACCGATCATCAGCTCAAGATCCGTGGTCTGCGTATCGAACCGGGTGAAGTCGATGCCGCGATGCTCCGGCACCCCGCGGTGGCGAACTCGCTGACGTTGGGGGTTGCGCGTCCCGGTGGCGAGACGATGCTCGCGACCTACGTGAGTCTCGTGTCGGGGGCTGCGGCCGACGAGGCCGACATGCTCAGGCATGCGCGAACGCTCCTGCCCGGTCACCTCGTGCCGCAAGCACTCCAAGTGATCGACGAGTTTCCGCGGACGCTCACGGGAAAGGTCAACCGCGGCGCGCTGCCCGACTTCACTCCCACGGTGGATCGCGAGTACGTCGCACCGCGCACCGAGCGTGAAGCAGTGGTCGCCGAGGTCTTCGCCCAGTATCTCGGTCTGGACCGGGTCAGCGTCACCGCCGGCTTCTTCGAGATGGGCGGCAATTCACTTGCGGCCGTGAAGCTGGCCGGTGCCCTGTCGGGTGTCACCGGCCAGCACATCCCGGTCAAGGCACTGCTGGAGGCGTCGTCGGTCGAGGCGATTGCCGCGTATGCGGAGTCGTCGGACACCGAACGAGTCGCCCTGCCGTTGCGCCCTCGTCCGCATCCGGAGCACGCCCCGATCTCCGAAGTCCAGCGCGGCATGTGGTTGCTCAATCGCCTGGATCCGGATTCGCCGGCCTACAACATCGCCTTCGCCTTGCGCCTCTCGGGGACTCTCGACGCAGCGGCGGTTCGGGCGGCTGCCGCGGATCTGGTTGAGCGACAGGCAACCCTGCGCACCTACTACCCCATGGTCGGGGGCGACCCGTGCCAGCGAGTGGTACCCGCAGCCGAGGCCGTGGCCGCCCTGGATTTCGAGATGGTGGAGGCCACCGATTCAGCACTCGACGTGGTGCGCGACGTCGTCCGCCGGGGGTTCGACGTCACCCAGGCGCCACCGTTCCGAATGGCCCTGGTGCGTCTGGGGCCGGCCGAGCACATCGTCGTGTTCGTCATGCATCACATCAGTGCGGACGGGTCATCGCTGCGTCCGCTTGCGCAGGACTTCATCGCTGCGGCGTTGGCGCGGGCCGAAGCCAGAATCCCTGCGTTGCCGCCCCTCCGTGTCGACTACGTCGACTTCGCGCTGTGGCAAGCGGAGCGGCTCAACGCCGTCGGTGCCGAGGGGATCTCGGAGCGGGATCGACAGCTTGCCTACTGGCAGGGTCGGCTGCGCGGCGCTCCGGATCAACTCCGTCTGCCCTCGGACCGGCCGCGATCGATCGCACCGTCCTTTGCCGGCGACACGGTGGAGTTCAAGATTCCGGCGGAGCTGGTCGCCGCCCTCGAACTGATCGCGCGCAGTCACGACGGCACCCTGTTCGACGTTGTGCACGCGGCCTATGCCGTCTTCCTCGGACGCATGGCGGGGGTGGACGACGTGGTCATCGGTACTGCGTTCGCGGGCCGCACGGAGCCGGCTCTCGACAGTCTCGTCGGCATGTTCGTCAACAGTCTGCCGCTGCGCACCATTCTGAATGCGAACGAGACGTTCGGTGACCTCGTCGAGCGAGTGCACGCCGAGGACATGGAAGACATGTCGAATGCCGACATCGCCTTCGAAGCCGTTGTCGAGGGTGTCGGTGTGCGCCGCAGCAGTGCGTTCAATCCCGTGTTCCAAGCGATGCTGCTCTTTCAGAACTTCGAGATGCCGGTCGTCGAGGTCCCCGGACTCACGATCGCGCCGGTCGACGAAGGTCTCACCGCCGGGCAGGTCGATCTGCAACTCAGCGTCTTTCCCACTGACCCGCTCGCCCTCGGCAGCTCCGGGACGGGCGGTCCGATGCGGGCGAACTTCGTCTACGCCACGGACCTCTTCGACGCGTCGACGATCGAACAGTATGCCGGGCGATTCCTCGCCGTGCTGGAAGCCGTCGCGGGCGACCCGATGGTCACCGTCGGTGACATCTCCATCGCCACGGACAGCGACGGCTACTCCGACGACGACGATGCAGCGCAGAGGGTGGCGCTGCCAGATCTGGTGGAGTCGGGTGCGAATCAGACACCGGAGGCGGTCGCGGTTCGGTTCGGCGCCTCGACGATCACTTTCGGTGAGCTATGGGCCACGACCACCGCGATGGCGGTGTCGATCCCCGATCGGGATTCGGCGTTGGTCACGGCTTTGATGAGCCTGGCTCCGGAGCTCGCGGCGGCGGGGCCGGAGGGTCTCAGTAGCGCACTGTCGGACATCCGCAGTGCTCGGGTCGACGGACAGTAGGACTGACATTGATGATCGGAATTGAGCTGAATCGCGCCTTCTGCCGGATCCTCGGATCCGCACCGAGCACCGTCGACCTGCTCGCCTTCGCGGCGCTCCAGTCGGGGCGATCGGTCGCGTTCACCGCGCCGAGCGGGCCGATCTCGTTCGCTGAACTCCAAAGTCGGACGGCGCCGCTGGCCGCCGTCTTCGCCGCGCAGGGGCTGGACCCCGATGCGGCGGTCAGCGGTGCCGTGACACCGCTCTTCGTGCAGGCTGGACTGGAACCGGCCGCCGCCGGCGCGGCGACGAAGATCGCCGTTTCTGATATCCGCCGAGCGGTGTTCGATCTGGTCGGTTCGGCCGACCTGGGGTCGCTTCCCGGGGTGTTCCGCTCGATCGCCACCCGCTTTCCGGATCGGCCGGCGGTCAGCGACTACAACGGGGTCACGCTGAGCTACCGGGAACTCGACGAGCGTTCTGAGGTGCTCGCGGCGGGTCTGATCGCCGACGGTGCCGGACCCGAGGCGTGCATCGGCGTCGCGATGCCCCGAGACGTCGATCTCGTCGTGGCTCTCCTGGGCATCATGAAGTCGGGTGCCGCGTATGTGCCGCTGGATCGCTCGCATCCGATGGACCGACTGGCGAAGATCATCGAGGACGCCGATCCCGTGGTGATCCTGGCCGATCCGGTGACCGCTGCCGAGTGGGACGGTGTGTCGGCGCCGATCGTGACCGTGGAGCATCAGATGTCCCGGGCCCTCGCGGACACGCGGGCCGCCGTGGGGGCGGCGGTGTCTTCGGTGCATCCGGCGTATGTGATCTACACATCGGGCTCCACCGGAACACCGAAGGGTGTCGCCGTCGCACACGGCGCCCTGGTCGCCCTGATCTCCGCGATGGGGGCGGAGTACGACTATTCCCACACCGACAGCTGGTCGCAGTATCATTCGTACGCTTTCGACCTGTCGGTCGGTGAGATCTGGATGCCGCTTGCGGTCGGCGGACGTCTCGTGATCCTCGACGGCGACACCGCCCGTGATCCGGGCGCCTTCGTCGATGCGCTGGAGCGCGAGCAGATCACCGTCGTCAATCAGACGCCGTCGGCGTTCTACCAACTGGCCGCGGCGTTGCGTGGCGCCGGGGGACGGCAGCTGCCGTCAGCGCTGCGCTCGATGATCTTCGTCGGTGAAGCCCTCGACTTCGGGCAGGTGCGGCGCTGGTACGCAGATCGTCGGCAGCTCGGCGGCAACGACGGGCCCGAACTCAACAACATGTACGGGCCCACCGAGGCCACCGTGTACATGACGCGCCGGCGGCTGACCCCGGAGTTCGCCGCGGACGCCACCGGCGACGTCGGCCTCGCACTGCCGGGCTCTGCGGTCTATGTGCTGGATGCGCGGCTCGCCAAGGTCCCCGATGGTGTGCCGGGCGACCTCTACATCGCCGGCCGCCAGCTCGCCCGCGGCTATGCAGGCCGGGCCGCGCTGAATGCGACGCGCTTCGTCGCCGACCCGTATGGGGCGCCCGGCGAACGGATGTACCTGTCCGGCGACCGCGCCCTCGTTCGCAACGGAAGTCTGGAATTCCTCGGTCGCGGCGATGACCAGGTGAAACTCCGCGGTTACCGAATCGAACTCGGCGAGGTCGAGTCCGGGCTGCTGTCTGCGCCGGGTGTCCAGGCTGCTGCCGCCGCCATCAAGGACGGCAGCGGCGGGACCGACCTGCTGGTCGGCTACGTCGTCGGAACTGCCGAGGAAACCGGGGCGCTCGACGTCGCTGAGATCCGGCAACACACGCGGTCGGTCGTTCCGGACTACATGGTGCCCGACGCGGTCGTGGTGCTCGACGAACTGCCGCTGACCGTCAACGGAAAGCTGGACCGGAGGGCACTGCCGGCACCGGACTTCTCCTCCGGGGACTACGTCGCGCCGGAAGACGGCGTCGAACGCACCTTGGCGATCATCTTCTCGGACGTCCTCGGTGTGGAGAAGGTCAGTGCCGTCGACTCCTTCCACGACCTCGGCGGAAACTCGTTGCTCGCGGCGCGCATCATCGGTCGCGCCAGTGAGGAACTCGATGTCGAACTGAACCTCCGTGACCTCTTTGAGGCACCGAGCATCCGGGAACTCGCGGTCCGGGCCGCAGAGTCGGCGCCGGCCCTGCCACCCATCACCAAGGTCGAGAAGCGGCCAGAACGGATACCGCTCTCGTTCGCGCAGCAGCGGATGTGGTTCCTCAACCAGTTCGACCTGGCGCAGGCGACCTACAACATCCCCGCCGTCATGCGACTGACCGGTCGACTCGATACGGCCGCATTGCGGTCGGCGGTCGTCGACGTGGTCGTGCGCCACGAGATTCTGCGCACCGAGTTTCCCGCTGTCGAAGGGATCCCCTACCAGGCGGTTTCCTCGGTCGACGATGTCGAGGCGCGGCTCTCGGCGGTGTGGAAGGTCGTGCACTCGCAGGAAGCGCTGTTCGCTTCGGTGACGAACGGTTTCGACATCACCAAGCAGTGGCCGCTGCGGGTGATGCTGTGGCCGATCAGCGACGAGGAGCACGTGCTCGGTCTCGTCGTGCACCACATCGCAGCAGACGGCGAATCGATGCTCCCGCTGGTGACCGAGGTGGTCGCCGCCTACGCGGCACGCGTTCGCGGCGCGACGCCGGACTTCGCTCCGCTTCCGGTGCAGTTCGCCGACTATGCCATCTGGCAGCACGACGTGCTCGGATCGCCGGAGGACCCGGACTCGATCGTCGGTCGCCAGCTCGCCTACTGGCGAGAGCGGCTGGTGGGCGCACCCGATGTTCTGGAACTCCCGGGTGACCGACCCCGACCTGCGGTCGCGACGCACACCGGTGTGCAGGCCGTGTTCGACATCCCGTCCTCGCTGGCGACGAGGGTGACGGAGTTCGCGCGCACGCATGGGGTCACGCCGTTCATGGTCACGCACGCCGTCTTCGCGGTGCTCATGGCGCGGCTGTCGGCCACCGATGACGTCATCGTCGGAACGCCGGTGGCCGGGCGAGGACAGGCCGTCCTCGATCGTCTGATCGGGATGTTCGTCAACACTCTGGTGCTGCGGACCGACGTCGATCTCTCCGAGCCGTTCGGTGAGCTCCTCGCGCGGGTGCGCGAGATCGACCTGGATGCGTTCGCGCACGCCGACGTGCCGTTCGAGACCCTGGTCGAAGCCGTCGACCCGGTGCGCAGTGAAGCGTTCTCGCCACTCGTGCAAGTCATCTTTTCGTTCGATCCCGCGGGGGCGGCACTGCGGGCGAGCCACGAGGTCGACGGCCTCGATTTCGCGGCGGTCGAGGGATTGCCGGTCCCCGCGCAGCTCGACATGAACTTTGCGCTGTTCACCGGTGAGGCCGGAGCGGGATGGTCCGGCGAGATCATCGGTGCCGCCGACATGTTCGATTTGTCGACGTTGGAGTCGATGGGTGTTCGGTTTGTGGCTTTGCTTGATGCGTTGACGGCGGATCCGGCGGTGGCGGTCGGTGATGCGGCG
>NZ_JBHLWV010000010.1:0-17613 GCF_042432625.1 Gordonia phosphorivorans
ATGGAGCTTGGTGAGGTGGAGTCGGCGATCGCGGGCGCGCCGGGTGTGGTGTTGGCGGCAGCGCGGGTGGTTGCGGGGCCGGCTGGTGATCAGTTGGTGGGTTATGTGTCGCCGGTGGGGGTGGACACGGTGGCTGTTGCTGAGTTTGTGGGGCAGCGGTTGCCGGAGTACATGGTGCCGTCGGTGTGGGTGGTGTTGGAGGAGTTGCCGCTCAATAGTGCGGGGAAGGTGGATCGGCGGGCGTTGCCGGTTCCGGAGTTCACTGCTGCTGAGTTCGTGGCGCCGTCGGGTGCGGCGGAGGTGGCGGTGGCTGGGGTGTTTGCTGAGGTGTTGGGGCTTGAGCGGGTGTCGGTGACGGAGTCGTTTTTCGATGCGGGTGGTAACTCGTTGGCGGCGATGCGTTTGGTGGCGCGGGTGGGTGCGGTGCTCGGTGTTGAGGTGTCGGTGCGTGATGTTTTTGATGCGCCGTCGGTGCGTGGGTTGGTGGTGGCGGTGTCGGGTCGGGCTGCGGGGTTGCCGCCGGTGACGGCGGTGGTGCCGCGTCCGGGGCGGGTGCCGTTGTCGTTTGCGCAGCAGCGGATGTGGTTCATCAATCGTCTGGAGCCGGATTCGTCGGTGTACAACGTTCCGGTGGTGCTGCGGGTGAGTGGTGGCCTCGATGTGGCCTCGCTGGAGGCGGCGATGGCCGATGTGGTCGGTCGTCACGAAGTGTTGCGGACGACTTTCCCGGATATCGACGGTGTGCCATTCCNCCGGGGTTGGCGCCGATTGTGGCGGTGGTGCCGCGGCCGGAGCGGGTGCCGTTGTCGTTTGCGCAGCAGCGGATGTGGTTCATCAACCAATTCGATCCGTCGGTGGCCACCTACAACGTGCCCGCCGGACTGCGCCTGACCGGCGAAGTCGACCTGCGCGCCCTCGAACAGGCCTTCGGGGACATGCTGACCCGGCACGAGGTGCTGCGGACGCGTTATCCGTCGGACGCCGAAGGCCCCCATCAGGAGATCGTGGAACCCGAGGCGTCCTCGGCGTTGTTCGACTGGGCGCCGGCGGACAGCACCCAAGACCTGGCGCGCGCCGCCATGCAGGGGTTCGACGTCGCGGTGGAGTTGCCGATCCGCGCCCGGTATCGCGTGGTCGCGTCCGGGGTCACCGAGGTGCTGGTGGTCGTCCATCACATCGCCTTCGACGGCGAATCGATCCCCGTCTTCCTGCGGGATCTGCTCGCCGCCTACCTGCATCGAACGAATGTGGAAGTTCCGGCGGCGGAGCCGCTGCACGTCCAGTACGCCGACTTCGCGATCTGGCAGCGTCGAGTCCTCGACGACCGATCCGGTGCGGCATCGCCGTTGGCGGGACAACTGGACTACTGGCGGGATCAGCTCGCGGACCTGCCCGCCGTGACGGACCTGCCGATGGACCGTCCGCGGCCGCAGATCGTGGACCAGTCCGGCGGCGCCGTGACGATCACCCTCGATGATCGAGTGGCGGACGGCCTTGCCGCGCTCGCCCGCACGGCCGGTGTGACGCCGTTCATGGTCGGTCATGCGGCTCTCGCCATCACCATCGCCCGCCTGGCGTCCACCGTCGACGTGGTGATCGGTTCACCGATCGCCGGTCGCGGCGACCGCGCACTCGACGATCTCGTCGGGATGTTCGTCAACACCCTGGTCCTGCGGACCGGAGTGGATCCGGCGCAACCGGTGTCGGCGTTCCTCGCCGATGTGCGAGACGTGGACGTCGACGCGTTCGCGCATGCCGACGTGCCGTTCGACGACCTCATCGACGAGCTCGACACCGAACGAAACACGTCGTACCCGCCGCTCGTGCAGATCACCTACACCTACGCGACCGTCGGCGGGCGGCCGGATCTGGCACCGATCGACCTCCCCGGGTTCAGCGCAGAGCCGCTCACCGCCGGCGATCCCGTGGCCAAGTTCGAGCTGATCGTCGGCGTCAGTGAGCGGACGGACAGCACGCCGATGACGGCGGAGTTCGTCTACGCCACCAGTCTGTTCGATGAGGCGACGGTGGCCCGGTTCGCGCAGGTCTGGCGGACCGTCCTGGGGCACATGGTCACCGACCCGCAGCGCGCGATCGGGGACATCGTGCTCAGCGAGGCGATCGACGAGTCCGTGCTGCCGCTGAGCCGCAACTCGGTCGGAGCGACCGGTCCCGCAGCCGACGGTGGCGTGACCGATCCCGTTCCGCTGGTCGAGGTGCTGGCCGCTCGCCCCACCGACCTGGATCACCCCGCATTGATCTGCGCCGGTGCGACCGTGAGCTATCGCGAGTTCGAGGAGCGCACCAACCGGATCGCGCGTGCCCTCATCGACGCAGGCGCCGGCCCGGACGACGTCGTCGCCATCGGGCTCGAGCGCTCCATCGATTCCGTCGTCGCCGTGTTCGGCGTGATCAAGTCGGGGGCGGCATATGTGCCGGTCGACCCGGCCTATCCGCAAGACCGGATCGACTACATGCTGACCGATTCGGCCGTCCGACTGGGCATCACCAACGCGCAGACACGCCCCCGGCTCGGCTCCGGGGAATGGCTGCTGATCGATGACCTGATCGCCTCGGGTCACTCCGACCGGCCGTTGACCCCCGCCGACCGGCGCGGCCCCGTCCGCATCGACTCCCTCGCGTACCTGGTGTACACGTCGGGCTCCACCGGGCGGCCGAAGGCCGTGGGCGTGAGCAACCGCGGCCTGGCCAAGTTCATCGACCAGTTCCGTGAAGTGACCGGTGCGCACCACGACAATCCGGATGCGCGCGTCCTCCACGTCTCGTCGCCCAGCTTCGATGCGTCGGTGGCGGAGATGATGTGGGCGCTCGGCCTCGGACACACCCTGGTCATCGCCCCCGCCGCCGAGTACGCGGGCGAGGCGCTGGGTCGAGTGCTCACGCGCGACGAAGTGACCGACATGGTGATCACCCCGACCGTGCTCGGCACGGTGGATCCGGCGGCCGGCGGTTCGGTGCGGAACCTGGTGACCGCGGGCGAAGCGATTTCGCCGGAACTGATCAGCCGCTGGACGGCGACGCACGCGGCGTTGACCATGTACAACTTCTACGGACCGTCCGAGGCGACGGTGTGGGCGTCCACCGGCCGCAGCGAGGCCGACCGGCCCGTCACCATCGGGCTGCCCGTGCGTGGTTTCGCCGCCTACGTGCTCGACACGCGGCTGCACCCGGTTGCCCACGGAGTGGTGGGCGAACTCTATCTGGCGTCCGACAGTTCGCTGGCCCGCGGCTACCTCGGGCGGCGTGGACTCACCGCGACGTCGTTCGTCGCCGACCCGTTCAGCGCAACACCGGGCGCGCGCATGTACGCCACCGGAGACATCGTGCGAGTCAACGGCGACGGCCTGCTCGAGTTCGCCGGCCGCGCCGACGACCAGGTGAAGATCAACGGCCAGCGCATCGAACTCGGCGAGGTCGAAGCGGTGCTGACCGACCTCGACGGTGTCGACGCCGCCGTGGTGATCGGTGTGCGCGATGCTGCCGACCGGGACCGGCTGGCCGCGTACGTGGTGCCGCTGTCCGGCGCCGACCTGACTCCGGAAGACCTGCTGCGACAAGCGTCCGGACGGCTGGCCGCGCACATGGTGCCGCATTCGGTGGTGATCCTCGGGGAACTACCGCTGACGCCGGTCGGCAAGCTCGATCGCAAGGCACTGCCGTCGGCAGACTTCAGGGCGGCCGACGACGACTATGTCGCGCCGGAGACCTCTACCGAGCAGACCCTCGCCGCGATCATCGCCTCGCTCCTCGGTCTGGAGCGGGTGAGCGTGCTCGACTCGTTCTTCGCGCTCGGCGGCGACTCGATCATGTCGATCCAGTTGGCGTCGGCCGCGCGCGCCAACGCGCTCGACCTGACGCCCCGCGAGATCTTCGAGCACCGAACTGTCCGCGCCATGGCGCAGGCGGTGGATGCCGATCGTCGGCAGGTGCCCATGCTCGCCGAACCCAGTGGCGGCGGCACGGGGGAGATGGCGGCGACGCCGTTGACCCGCTGGCTGATCGAAGCCACCTCCGGGACCGGCGGGAACATCGCCGACTTCAACCAGGGCATGGTCCTGATCGCTCCGGACCAGATCACGGCGGCGGATCTGGCCGAGCTGCTCGGGGCCGTCGTCACCGCGCACCCGATGCTGTCGGCGCGACTGCATCGCACGGTCGACGAATGGTCGCTCGCGCCGGGCAGCGCCTTCGATGCCACGGCCGCCGTGAGCGAGCGCATCGTCGACGCCGCGCCGGGAACTCCGGAGTTCGATGACGCGGTCCGGGCCGCTGACACGTCGGCGGGCCGCCGACTCGATCCGCTGGCGGGCAAGTTGATCCAGGTGGAACTGGTGCGCGGCGACGGGGGCGGCCGGATCGTGGTGTTGGCGCACCA
The DNA here is from genome assembly GCF_042432625.1 of Gordonia phosphorivorans. Classification (NCBI taxonomy): domain Bacteria; kingdom Bacillati; phylum Actinomycetota; class Actinomycetes; order Mycobacteriales; family Gordoniaceae; genus Gordonia; species Gordonia phosphorivorans. The sequence continues at coordinate 4,397 of NZ_JBHLWV010000010.1, forward strand.
CCTCGCCGTCGACGCCGTGTCGTGGCCGATCCTGGTGGAGGACTTCTTCACCGGTTGGGCGCAGCATGCCGCGGGCCAGCCGATCGGCTTGCGCTCCGAACAGACCTCGGCGCGCAGCTGGTTCGCAGCCTTGGCCGAGCGGGAGAACGAGGATCTCGCCTTCTGGGCGGCCGGCGGCCGACAGGGCGTCACCGACCTCGGCACCGGTGCACAGCGGCCGGTCCGTTGGTCGGCGACCTCGGAAGTAGTGGTCACCGTCCCGGCGGAGATCGCCGATGCCGTGCTGACCACCGTCCCGGAGGCTTTCGGCGGAAATGTCGACGACGTCCTGCTCGGTGGGCTCGCGCGGGCCGTCAGGTCCTGGCAGACCAGCCGAGGCATCGCAGACGCCGGGCCGGTCGTGGTGCTGTCCGAGGGTCATGGCCGCTACGAGGATGTGCTCGACTCCGGGCCGGATCCGCGGCGAGCAGACCTTTCGCGGACGGTCGGCTGGTTCACCAGTGTCGCGCCGCTCGCCGTCGACCCGGGTGTCGACGTGGTGCATGCGGTCAAGGCCGCCAAGGAAGAGCGTCTGGCACTGCCGGCGCACGGTATCGACTACGGGTTCGCCCGGTTCGGCGCGGCCGACCCTGCCGTGCGCCCGTCGTTGCCGTCGATCGGCTTCAACTATCTGGGCGGTCGCGGCGGTCGACTCGATGAGGCGACCGACCGTGACGAGTCGGCCGATGCGCAGTCGCTGGTGATGGTGCCCGCGACGGATGCTCCCGCACTGTCGGGCACGGTGGACGGCGCCTTCGACCTGATGACACCGCTGAGCATCAACGCGAGTGCCGTCGCCTCGGAGCGCGGCACCCTGATCCGTGCGTCCTTCCGGTTCCCGGCAGACCTGGCCGAGGATTCCGTCGCCGACCTGGGAGCGCGGTGGACCGCCGAGCTCGCCGAGCTGGTGCGGACCGTCGAAGCCGGTCATCCCGGCCTGTCCCCGTCGGATGTTCCCGGAGCGATGGTCGGGCAGGAGGAGCTCGACGAGCTGGCCGTGGTCTATCCCGGTGCGGACGTCTGGAGTCTGTCTCCGCTCCAACGCGGTCTGTATTTCCATTCGTCGTTCGCGATGAGGGCCGACCAGCCCGACGTCTACATCATCCAGGCACTCCTCGCAGTGCGCGGCGAGCTCGATCTGGACCGCCTGCGTCGGTCGGCCCAAGAATTGGTGGCCGCGCACCCCGTGCTGCGGTCGGCGTTCGTCACGACGCCGAGCGGCGCGCTCGTCGCGGCCGTCCCGCCGACGGTGGAGGTTCCCTGGCGTGTGATCGACCTCGGAGACGTCTCGGAGACCGAGCGCGCCGCGCAGATACGGGAACTCAAGCGCCGCGATGCACTCGAACGCTTCGACCTGACCGCGCCCCCGCTGCTTCGGTTCACCGTCGTGCGCCACGGCGCGACGTCCGACCTCCTCGTCACCGCACACCACCTGGTGGCCGACGGCTGGTCCTCGCCACTGGTGCTGGCAGATCTGCTCGCGCTGTACACCGTCGGCGCGACGTACACGCAGCAGTCGGCGCAGTCGGCGGGCTTCAAGGACTACCTGCGCTACATCGCCGACCGCGACCAGGCCGAGGGCCTCGACGCGTGGCAGCGGATTCTGGCTCCGGCCGAGGGACCGACGCTCGTCGCTCAGGGCGCGCATGCCGAAGCGGACGCACTGCCGGCCGCGCTCGCGGTCCCGGTGGACCCCGCGCTTGCCGCTCGGCTCGACGGCGTTGCCCGGGACCACGGAGTCACCGTGTCCACCGTGCTGCAACTGGCGTGGGCGGTGTTCCTGTCGAAGCTCACGGCGAATCGCATCGTCACCTTCGGTGAGACCGTGTCCGGGCGGCCCGCCGAACTGGCCGGCATCGACTCCGTCGTGGGCCTGTTCATCAATACGCTGCCGGTGGTCGTCGATGTCGATCCGGACCTGCCGTTGACGGCGATACTGGAGCGCTTGCAGCGCGACAAGATCGCGGTGCTCGATCACCACTACATCGGGCTGCCGGAGATCGTCGCCGCAGGCGGGGGACACATCGGATTCGACACCCTGATGGTGCACGAGTCCTACCCGGTGAACGCCGAGTCGCTGCAGAGCTCCGGCGGGGAACTGGCCGGAACCGTGGCCATCGACGACGCCGTGTTCACCGATTCCACGCACTACCCGCTGAATCTCATCACCGATGGCGGGTCGAACGGGCTGAACGTGACGCTGCGCTACCTGCCCTCGGCCTTCGACGCCGAGCAGGTACACGAGTTCGGTGCGATGTTCGCGACCATCCTGGATGCCATCGGCAGCAGTCCGCACACCCGGGCCGGGGCCGTCGCACTGCTCGACCAGAGTCGAGCGGCAGCCGTGTTGGCGGCCTCTCGGGGCCCGGTGGTGGCGCTGCCGGGTGAGTCGGTGGCGGATGCGGTGGCGGCGCAGGTCGCGCGGACTCCGGATGCGGTGGCGTTGGTGTTCGAGGGTCGTGCGGTGTCCTATGCCGAGTTCGGTGCGCGGGTGAATGTGCTTGCGCGGGAGTTGATTTCGGTGGGTGTGGGGCCGGATGTGGCGGTTGGTGTGTGTATGGACCGCGGTGTGGAGTTGTTGGTGGCGGTGCATGCGGTGGTGGCTGCGGGTGGCCGGTATGTGCCGGTGGATGTGGGGGCTCCGGTCGAGCGTGCGTCGGTGATGTTGGCGACGGCGGGTGCGGGTGTGGTGTTGGTGGCTGCGGGGGTGCGGCCTGCTGCGGTGGCCGAGGTGGCTGGTGTGCGTCTGGTGGAGGTGGATGCTTCTGGCGGGGTGGAGGTGTCTGCGCCGGGTGCGGCGCCGGTGTCGGATGTGGATCGGCGGGGGCGGTTGCGTCCGGACAACGGGTTGTACACGTTGTTCACGTCGGGGTCGACGGGTGTGCCCAAGGGTGTGACGGTCTCGCACGGTTCGGTGCTGAATCGGCTGCGGTGGGGCCTGGATGCGTTCGGCTGGACCGTGGGGGATCGGGTGGTGTTGAAGACGCCGTACACCTTTGATGTGTCGGTGCCGGAGTTGTTCGGTCCGGTGATGGCGGGCGCGACGGTGCTGGTTGCGCGTGCTGATGGGCATCGTGATCCCGGGTATATCGCTGATCTGATCGCCGGGTCGGGTGCGACGAGTGTGCATTTCGTGCCGTCGATGTTGTCGGTGTTCCTGGATGTGGTCGGGGACGAGCGTCTGCGTGAGTTGACGTCGTTGAAGTGGCTGTTCGCCTCGGGTGAGGCGTTGCCGCCGGCGACGGTGGCTGCCGCGCACGAGGTGTGGCCGTGGGTGGGGATTCATAACCTGTTCGGTCCGACCGAGGCTGCGGTCGAGGTGGGTTGGGCTGATGTCTCGGATGCGCCCGAGGTGGTGACGATCGGTAAGCCGGTGTGGAACACGTCGTTGTTGGTGCTCGACGATCGGTTGCGGCCGGTGCCGGTGGGCGTGCCGGGTGAGTTGTATCTGGGTGGTGTGCAGGTGGCTCGCGGGTATGCGAAGCAGGCGGGGTTGACCGCGGAGCGGTTTGTGGCCGATCCGTTCGGGGCCTCGGGTGCGCGGTTGTATCGGACTGGGGATCTGGTGCGGCGCGATGGGGTGGGGAATGTCGAGTATTTGGGTCGTACCGATTTCCAGGTGAAGCTGCGGGGTCAGCGGATCGAGTTGGGGGAGATCGAGTCGGTGATCGCCGGCGGGCCGGGTGTGGTGCATGCGGCGGCCACGGTGGCCTCGGCTGCCTCCGGTGGTGAGTTCCTGGTGGGGTATGTGTCGCCGGCGTCGGTCGATGTGGAGGCGGTGAAGACTCATGTGGCGGGGAAGCTGCCGGAGTACATGTGTCCGTCGGTGTGGGTGTTGCTCGATGAGGTGACCCTGAATTCGGCGGGCAAGTTGGATCGTCGTGCTTTGCCTGCTGCGGAACTCGATGCCGCCCAGAGCGAGTACGTGGCACCGGCGACCGACGAGGAACGACTCCTGGCCGAGGTGTTCGCCGAGGTTCTCGGAGTGCAGCGTGCGTTCGGTGTGACGGAACCGTTCTTCGAGGTCGGTGGCAACTCGCTGTCGGCGATGCGTCTGGTGGCTCGGGTCGGTGCCGCCCTGGACGTCGAGATGTCGGTGCGGGATGTGTTCGAGGCGCCGACCGTCCGTGCGTTGGCGGAATTGGTGGCTGGACGGGCGTCGGCGTTGCCGCCGGTGTCCGCGGTGGTGCCGCGGCCGGAGCGGATCCCGTTGTCGTTCGCCCAGCAGCGGATGTGGTTCCTCAACCAGTACGACACCGCATCCGCGGCGTACAACATTCCGGCGGGAATCCGGTTGACCGGGGCGCTGGACATCGATGCGCTCACCGCTGCCTTCGCCGACGTCCTCGGCAGGCATGAAGTCCTGCGGACCCGCTACCCCTCCGATGCCGATGGCCCCCGTCAGGAAGTGCTGTCGGTGGCGGCCGCGGTGGAGCTCTTCGACTGGGCCGAAGCCGATCGGGTCGAGGATCTGGTCCGGGCGGCGACCGACGGCTTCGACGTGTCGACCGGGCTTCCGGTCCGCGGGCGCTACCGGGTCGTCGAACCGGGGGTGATCGATCTGGTGATCGTCGCTCATCACATCGCGTTCGACGGGGAGTCGACACCGATCTTCACGCGGGATCTGCTCACCGCGTACCTGCATCGGACCGATGGATCGATCCCGTTGCCGGCGCCGCTCGCCGTGCAGTACGCCGACTACGCCCTGTGGCAGCGGGACGTGTTCGGGCCCGCGTCCGACGATTCGCCGCTGGCGCGGCAGATGCGATTCTGGCGGGACAGGCTCGTCGAGCTGCCGTCGGTGACCGACTTGCCGATGGACCGCCCGCGGCCGCCGGTGGTCGACCAGCGCGGAGCCGTGGTGGCGGTGACGCTCGAGGAAGACGTGGCCGAGCGCTTCGCAGCGGCTGCCCAGCGCCACGGGGTGACCGGTTTCATGCTGGGCCACGCGGCACTGGCGATCACCGTGGCACGCTTGGCTGCCACCGACGACGTGGTGATCGGGTCGCCGATCGCCGGCCGGACCGATCCGGCGCTGGACCACCTCGTCGGCATGTTCGTCAACACGTTGATCCTGCGGACCCCGGTGGACGCGGCCCAGCCGGTAGCGGAATTCCTGGCCTCGGTGCGGCGCATCGATGTGGACGCCTTTGCCAATGCGGACGTGCAGTTCGACGATCTGATCGACGAGTTCGCCGCGGAACGCGACAGCTCCCATCAGCCGCTCGTTCAGATCGTCTACACCCACAGTGACGGAGCGGCGCGAGCTGATCTGGCACCGATCGAACTACCTGGATTCGTCGCGGAACCGCTCGCGTCGCCGGACTATGTCGCGAAATTCGAGCTGACGGTCAATGTGGCCGAACGCACCGGCACCTCGCCGATGATCGCCGAATTCGGGTACGCCACCGCGCTGTTCGACGAACCCACCGTCCGGCGGTTCGCCGAGGTCTGGCGGGACGTGGTGGCGGCGCTGGCCGGCGATCCGACGGTGGCGATCGGCGATCTCGCGGTCGCGCCGCGGGAGGAGAGCCGAACACGGCTCAGCCGGAACTCCGTGGGATGCACCGAGCCGGCCGCCGACGGGGGTGTCACCGAGCCGCAGCTCCTGGTCGACGTCCTCGCCGCCCGGCCGACCGACCTGAATCATCCGGCTCTGGTCTGCGCGGGCGAGGTGCTCACCTACCGTGAGTTCGAGCAGCGCACCAACCGCATCGCGCGCGCCCTGATCGCGGCGGGCGCACACCCGGACGACGTGATCGCGGTCGGACTGGAGCGGTCGATCGAATCGGTGCTCGCCGTCTTCGGCGTCATCAAGTCCGGCGGCGCCTATGTGCCGGTGGATCCGGCGTACCCGCAGGACCGCATCGACTACATGCTCGCGGATTCGGGTGCCCGCCTGGGGATCACGAATTCGGCGACTCGCCCGCGACTGGGCGCGAGCGACTGCGAATGGCTGATGATCGACGATCTGGTCGAGTCGGAGCAGTCGGGTGCGCCGCTGTCGGCGGACGATCGGCCCGCGCAACCGCACCTGGATTCGCTGGCCTACCTGGTCTACACGTCCGGTTCCACCGGCCGCCCGAAGGCGGTCGGAGTGCCGAACCGCGGTCTGGCGAACTTCGTCGACCAGTTCCGCGAAGTGAGCGGCGCGCACGCGCAATCGCCGGACACACGCGTCCTGCATGTGGCCTCACCGAGCTTCGATGCGTCGGTGCTGGAAATGATGTGGGCCCTCGGTCTCGGACACACGCTGGTCATCGCGCCGGCGACGGACTACGCAGGGGACGCACTCGGGCGCATCCTCGACCGGGACCTGGTCACCGACACCCTGATCACACCGACCGTGCTGACCACGGTCGATCCCGCACGGGGCGCGTCCATCCGGAATCTGGTCACCGGCGGGGAGACGGTCTCCGCGGAGCTCATCACTCGGTGGGCGGAGGCGCCCGGTCGGCGAATGTACAACTTCTACGGTCCGTCGGAGGCCACGGTGTGGTCACTGACCGGCCGCAGCGCACCCGGCCGTCCGGTGACCATCGGCCACCCCGTACGCGGTTTCGCCGCCTACATCCTCGACGCCCGGTTGCACCCGGTGCCGCGCGGGGTGGTGGGTGAGCTGTATCTCGCCTCGGACGCCTCGCTGGCGCGGGGCTACCTCGGCCGGCGCGGCCTCACCGCGTCGTCGTTCGTCGCCGACCCGTTCAGCGCGACTCCCGGCGCGCGCATGTACGCCACCGGTGACCTGGTGAGACGTAACGGCGACGGGCAGATCGAGTTCGCCGGCCGGGCCGATGATCAGGTGAAGATCAACGGCCAGCGCGTCGAGCTCGGGGAGATCGAAGCGGTCCTCAGCGAACTCGACGGGGTCGACTCGGTCGTGGTGCTCGGTGTTCGGGACGAGCGGGGCCGTGACCGGCTGGTGGCGTACGCGGTGCCGACCGGTGAAGCGGAACTCGAGGAGGCGACGCTGCTGAACCATGCCGGTGAGCGGCTGGCCGGACACATGGTCCCGCACGTCGTCGTGATGCTGTCGGCGTTGCCGCTGACCGCGGGCGGAAAGCTCGACCGGAAGGCGCTGCCGCAACCGGACTTCGGTGAGCGAGCCGACACCTATGCGGCTCCGGAATCATCGACGGAACAGACCCTGGCGTCGATCGTGCAGTCCCTCCTCGGCCTCGAGCGGGTCAGCGTCACCGACTCGTTCTTCGCACTCGGCGGCGACTCGATCATGTCGATTCAGCTCGCGTCGGCGGCGCGGGCCAACGGGCTCGTGCTGACCCCGCGCGAGATCTTCGAGAATCGGACGGTGCGCGCGATGGCTCGCGCCACCGATGCTGAGCGCGCCGTTCTCCCGATGATCGCCGAACCCGGGCCGGGCGTGGGCATGGCCCTTCCTCCGCTCGGCCGCTGGCTGCTGGAAGCGGCAGCCGGGCCCGACGGAGACCTGTCGGACTTCAACCAGACGGCCGTGCTGATCGCGCCGGAGGAGGCGACGCTCGATCAACTCGCCGAACTCCTCGCCGCGATCGTGGGCACGCACCCGATGCTCGCCGCACGCCTCGACGACGGGCCGGACGGTGTGACCCTGATACCGGGCACACCGTTCGATGCCGGCGCCGCAGTCGCCGAGCATTCGGTGACGGCACCCGTCGGCACGGAGGCCTTCGACCGGGCGCTCCTGAGTGCGCACGCTGCGGCCGCCGGCCGCCTCAATCCGTCCACCGGAGCGCTGATCCAACTCGGTGTGGTGCGCGGCGAAGGTGCCGTCCGCCTGGTCGTGGTCTGCCATCATCTGGCCGTCGACGCGGTGTCCTGGCCGATCCTGGTCGAAGACTTCGTCACCGGGTGGGCGCAGACCTCCGCGGGGCAGCCCGTTCAGTTGCGTGCCGAGCAGACGTCCGAGGCCGCATGGTTCGCGGCGCTCGCCGACCGCGCCCTCACGGCGCCGGAGTCGGCGTACTGGGCCGCGCGTGCTCCACGGCAGGTCACCGATCTGGGCTTCGGTTCCGCGCCGAGCACACGCTGGTCGGCAACGTCCGCGGTGGAAGTCACCATCGGTCCCGACGTCGCGGATGCGCTGCTCACGCGGACGCCCGGAGCCTTCGCAGGCAGTATCGATGACGTCCTCCTCGGCGCATTGGCACATGCGGTGCGGTCCTGGCAGCAGAGCCGGGGCATCGTCGACGACGCGCCGGTGCTGGTGCTGGCCGAGGGCCACGGACGATACGAGGAGGTGCTCGAGGCGGGACCGGATCCGCGCCGCGCGGAGCTGTCCCGGACGGTCGGTTGGTTCACGAACATCGCGCCGTTGGCGCTGGTGCCCGGCGCCGACGTGATCCACGCTGTCAAGGCTGCGAAACAAGAGCGCCTGGCACGGCCCGAGCACGGACTCGGCTTCGGTTTCGCGCGGTACGGCGGCGTCGCCGAACTGGCCGACCGCCCCCTGCCCTCGATCGCGTTCAACTACCTCGGCGGCCGCGGCGGCACGGTGACGTCCGCCGGACCGGAATCGGAACTGCTGCCGATGCTCCCGGCACCCGACGCCCCGGTATTGCCCGCGACGGTCAGCGGAGGCATCGATCTGATGAGTGCGCTGACGATCAACGCGAGCGCCCACGCAGGCTCGAGGGGATCGGTCATCACCGCCGAGTTCCGTTACCCGACCGACGGTGCCGCCGAAGCGGACATCGCCGAACTCGGGGCTCGGTGGAACGAGGCACTGGCGGAGTTGGTCCGGATCACCGACGACGCCGACCCCGGTCTCTCGCCCGCCGATGTTCCGGGCGCCGCGGTGACCCAGAACGAGCTGGATCTGCTGGCCAGCCAGTATCCGGGTGCGCAAGTCTGGGGCCTGTCGCCCTTGCAGCGCGGTCTGTACTTCCATGCCGTCGTGGCCGCGACGTCGGGACTGCCCGATGTCTACGTGGTGCAGGCCGTGCTCCGGCTCCGCGGCGAGTTCGACATCGAACGCCTGCGGCGCGCTGCCCAGGAGTTGGTGGCAGTGCACCCGGTGCTGCGATCGGCTTTCCGTACGACTCCTGAGGGCTCGGTGGTCGCCGTGGTTCCGGAGACGATCGATGTGCCGTGGCGCGTCGTCGACCGCACTGATCTGCCGGGAACCGGTGGCGCGGAGTACATACGGGAACTCAAGGCGCGCGAGGCCGTCGAGCCGTTCGACCTCGCCGTGCCGGGGCTTCTGCGTTTCGTCGTCGTGCGAAACGCTGACGTGACGGACGTGCTCGTCACGATGCACCACCTGGTGATCGACGGCTGGTCGTCGCCGCTGGTCCTCGCGGACCTGCTCGCGCTCTACGCGGTCGGCGCTCCGTACACCTCCCGCGCCGAAGGCTCCGCCGACTACGCCGAGTATCTGCGGTCGCTCGCGGCCCGGAACGTCGACGAAGGCCTGGCCGCATGGCGGCGGATTCTGGCGCCGGCGTCCGGACCGACGCTGCTTGCGCCCGGCGCGCAGGCCGCGCCGAACGCGATGCCTGCGTCGTTCGAGATGTCGGTCGACGGCGAACTGTCCGCACAGCTGGACGCGCTGGCGCGCGCCCACGGTGTGACGGTGTCGACCGTTCTGCAGCTGGCGTGGGCGGTGTTCCTGTCGACTGTCACCTCGAACCGGGTGGTCACCTTCGGTGAAACCGTGTCGGGGCGTCCGTCAGACCTGGTGGGCATCGAGTCTGTGGTCGGTCTGTTCATCAACACTCTCCCGGTGGTGGTCGACGTCGATCCGCACCGCAGCCTCGCGGACCTACTGGAAGAGCTGCAGGCGGGCAAGGTCTCGGTGCTCGATCATCACCATCTCGGCATGCCGGAGATCGTGGCGGCGGCGGACGGTGACATCGGTTTCGACACCTTGGTGGTGCATGAGTCCTATCCGGTGGACGCGGAGTCGTTGGAAAGTCCCGGCGGATCGATGGCCGGCGCGCAGATGCACATCGAAGGAGTCGAGTTCACCGACGCCACGCACTACCCGCTGAACTTGATCACCTCGGGTGATGCGAGCGGCGTGCACGTCGCGCTCAAGTACCTTCCCGCCGCGTTCAGCCGCGACCAGGTGGAGGGATTCGGGGCCATTCTGCTCCGCATCCTGCACGCGCTCGGCGGACAGCCGGAGACCACGGTGTCCGACATCGCGTTGCTCGGCCAGGACGACGTCGAAGCGGTGCTGGAGCTTGCGCACGGTCCGGTCGTGTCGGTGCCGCGGGTGTCGGTGGCGGATGCGGTGGCGGCGCAGGTTGCGCGGACTCCGGATGCGGTGGCGTTGGTGTTCGAGGGTCGTGCGGTGTCCTATGCCGAGTTTGGTGCGCGGGTGAATGTGCTTGCGCGGGAGTTGATTTCGGTGGGTGTGGGGCCGGATGTGGCGGTTGGTGTGTGTATGGACCGCGGTGTGGAGTTGTTGGTGGCGGTGCATGCGGTGGTCGCTGCTGGTGGCCGGTATGTGCCGGTGGATGTGGGGGCTCCGGTTGAGCGTGCGTCGGTGATGTTGGCGACGGCGGGTGTGGGTGTGGTGTTGGTGGTTGCGGGGGTGCGGCCTGCTGCGGTGGCCGAGGTGGATGGTGTTCGCCTGGTGGAGGTGGATTCCTCGGGTGAGGTGGATTGGTCGGTGGGGCCGGTGTCGGATGTGGATCGGTGGGGGCGGTTGCGTCCGGATAGCGGGTTGTACACGTTGTTCACGTCGGGGTCGACGGGTGTGCCTAAGGGTGTGACGGTGTCGCATGCGGCGGTGGTGAATCGTTTGGAGTGGATGGCGCGTGATTATGGCTTGGGTGCGGGTGCGCGGTTTTTGTTGAAGACGCCGTACACGTTTGATGTGTCGGTGTGGGAGTTGTTCTTGCCGTTTGTGGTGGGGGCGCGGCTTGTTGTTGCGAGGCCGGAGGGGCATCGGGATCCGGAGTATTTGGCGTCGGTGATTGGTGCGGAGTCGGTGTCGGTGGTGCATTTTGTGCCGTCGATGTTGTCGGTGTTCTGTGATGTGTTGGGTGATCGGGTGGCGGCTTTGGTGTCGTTGCGGTCGGTGTTCACTTCGGGTGAGGCGTTGGTGTCGGCGACGGCGCAGGGGTTGTTGGCCAGGTTGCCTGGGGTGGGTTTGGTGAATTTGTATGGGCCGACGGAGGCTGCGGTGGATGTGACTGCTGCGTCGGTGTTGCCGGGTGCGGGGTCGGTGACGATTGGTCGTCCGGTGGCTAATACGGATGCGTTTGTGTTGGATTCGCGGTTGTGTCCGGTGCCGGTGGGGGTGCCGGGTGAGTTGTATTTGGGTGGTGTGCAGGTGGCTCGCGGGTATGCGGGTCAGGCGGGGTTGACTGCGGAGCGGTTTGTGGCTGATCCGTTTGGAGGGGTGGGTGCGCGGTTGTATCGGACGGGGGATTTGGTGCGGTGGCGTGCTGATGGGGAGATCGAGTATTTGGGTCGTACTGATTTCCAGGTGAAGTTGCGTGGTCAGCGGGTGGAGTTGGGGGAGATCGAGTCGGTGATCGCCGGGGCTGCCGGTGTGGTGCATGCGGCGGCGGCGGTGGTTTCGGCTGTCTCTGGTGGTGAGTTGTTGGTGGGGTATGTGTGGCCGGCGTCGGTGGATGTGGAGGCGGTGAAGTCGCATGTGGCGGGGTTGTTGCCGGAGTACATGTGTCCGTCGGTGTGGGTGTTGCTTGATGAGGTGACGCTCAACAGTGCGGGCAAGTTGGATCGTCGTGCGTTGCCCGCGCCGGACTTCGATGCTTCCCAGAACGAGTACGTGGCACCGGAGACCGATACCGAGCGAGTGATCGCGGAGGTTCTTGCAGAAGTCTTGGGGGTCAAGCGGGTCGGCGTGCGCGAGCACTTCTTCGAGCTCGGCGGCAACTCTCTGACCGCGATGCGTCTCGCGGCACGCCTGGAGGCGGTCACGGGACAATCGATCAGTATTCGGGTGCTGATGGGAAACCCGACCGTGCGTGACCTGGCGACGGCGATACGACTCGGGGACCGCGGCAGCGCTGCTGTGCTGGTAGCTCTCCGAGAATCCGGCAGCGCGCCACCGCTGTTCTGCATTCATCCCGCGGGTGGTCTCGCATGGGCCTTCGGTGGACTGGCACCGTACCTCGTGGACCGGCCCATCTATGGATTGCAGGATCCCTCCGTGGTCAACGATGAGAGTCCCGCCGACTCGATCGGTGACCTCGCCGAGCGGTATCTGCGCGAGATCAGAGCAGTCTCGCCGACCGGGCCGTACCATCTGCTCGGCTGGTCGCTGGGTGGCGCGGTCGCCTATGAGATCGCGTCGCGACTCGAGTCGTCCGGCGAATCGGTCGCCTTCCTGGGACTGATGGACTCGGTCGCCGGCGAAGAGCTCTCGGCCGGCGTCGCCGCCAGTGATGACGTTTCGACCACCCAGCTGATCGACGGGCTGCTCGGCGAGTGGGCCGGATCGGTCGACATCGATCCTGCTGAGTCCGCAACCAATGTCGCCGGCATGATCTCGACGCAGCTCCGTAATCGCGGCCTGGAGAACACAGACGAAGTGCGCCGCATGCTGGACAGCCTGGTGCTTGCGCCACGACTGCTGAGTCAGTACCACCCTCCGGAGATTCGAGGTCCGATCGTCTACTTCACGGCTATCGCCGACAAGCGCGCACCCGAGCGCGGCGCCGACTACTGGCGGGCCAGGAGCGGCGGTGCCGTGCACAATGTCGACGTCGATGCAGGCCACCTGGAACTCGGCAGGCCCGAGCATATGGCGGAGATCGGAGTGGTCCTCGCGCGCTGGCTCGACGAGGGCGCAGACGAGGCGGCCGGCGAGTCCTGAGCTGCGGTTCAAGGAAGGGGAAATGCAGAACGGCTAATTCATTTGATAATGAAACGACACACTCCGCATTGTGGTGAACGCCGAGAAGTAATGCTCACTTTGGCCTGATTGGGATAAGGGAAGTGAGTCGGGCGCGGGAATAGTGAAATGGGCCCGGGTTGATATCACTCCTGTAACATCTGTAACGCCAGTGGTCTGTTCATTGTGTCTCCGTGGAGCCGGGTGTAACACTGATTACACGGCCGAATGCAGAGTCGACGCATCCGATGGGGCCCCACAACGGGGCTCTTCGAAGTTGAGCGGGCACCTCAGCAGTGAATCTGGATGCCTGCCCGCTGTTTGCGGGTGCAGTGGAATCGTATCCGGCGTCGTGAGTTCTCGAGGT
>NZ_JBHLWV010000011.1:0-220576 GCF_042432625.1 Gordonia phosphorivorans
CGATCGGGCGTACGCGGCGAACCCCGGCAGGTTCCGGCGGCCTCCGCAGGCACCGCCCCTGCCTGGACCGACCGGAATCAACACCAAAACTGTTAACCAAACCAACCAGCTGTCTCAGACAGCTTGACAAGTTCCGTGCAGCTCGGCGACACGAAGGGTGGGTCGCGACACGCGGGTCACCGGATGCGCAGAACCCCCGATCCGCCGAAGCGGACCGGGGGTTCTTTGCTAGCGGGTAGCGCCTGGATCAGGCGTTGCCGGTCAGCTTCTCGCGCAGTGCGGCGAGCTGCTCGTCGCTGGCCAGCGAGCCGCCGGCCGGAGCCGAACCGCTGCTGGACGAGGTCGACGCAGAGGTCGACGCGGACGAACCGCTGGAGCTGGAGTACTCGCCGGCGTTCTCGGCCTCGGCGGCCGCGGCGGCGAAGTTCTCCATCTGGGTGGTGTGCATCTTGTGGCGACGCTCCGCCTCGGCGTAGCGGCCTTCCCACTCCTCGCGCTGAGCGTCGAAGCCCTCGAGCCATTCGTTGGTCTCGGCGTCGAAGCCCTCGGGGAAGATGTAGTTGCCCTGCTCGTCGTAGCTGTCGGCCATGCCGTACTTCGAGGGGTCGAACTCTTCGGTGTAGTCCTCGTTGGCCTGCTTCAGCGACAGCGAGATACGACGACGATCGAGATCGATGTCGATGACCTTGACCATCGCGTCGTCGCCGACGGAGACGACCTGGTCCGGGACCTCGACGTGGCGCTCGGCCAGCTCCGAGATGTGCACCAGGCCCTCGATGCCCTCTTCGACTCGGACGAACGCACCGAACGGCACCAGCTTGGTGACCTTGCCCGGCACGATCTGACCGATCGCGTGGGTGCGGGCGAACTGACGCCACGGGTCTTCCTGCGTCGCCTTGAGCGACAGGGACACGCGCTCGCGATCCATGTCGACGTCGAGGACCTCCACGGTGACCTCGTCGCCCACGGCCACGACCTCGGACGGGTGGTCGATGTGCTTCCAGGACAGCTCGGAGACGTGCACCAGGCCGTCGACGCCGCCGAGATCGACGAAGGCGCCGAAGTTGACGATCGAGGAGACGACGCCCTTGCGGACCTGCCCCTTGGCCAGCTTGTTCAGGAACTCGCTGCGGACCTCGGACTGGGTCTGCTCGAGCCATGCGCGACGCGACAGGACCACGTTGTTGCGGTTCTTGTCGAGCTCGATGATCTTGGCCTCGACCTCCTTGCCGATGTACGGCTGCAGGTCGCGGACACGACGCATTTCCACCAGCGAAGCCGGGAGGAAGCCGCGCAGGCCGATGTCGAGGATCAGGCCGCCCTTGACGACCTCGATGACGGTGCCCTTGACGGCCTCGTCCTTCTCCTTGAGCTCCTCGATGGTGCCCCAGGCGCGCTCGTACTGTGCGCGCTTCTTGGACAGGATCAGGCGGCCTTCCTTGTCCTCCTTGGTGAGGACGAGGGCTTCGACCTCGTCACCGACGGTGACGACTTCGCTCGGGTCGACGTCGTGCTTGATCGACAGCTCGCGCGAGGGGATGACACCCTCGGTCTTGTAGCCGATGTCAAGCAGCACCTCGTCGCGATCGACCTTGACGATGGTGCCCTCGACGATGTCGCCATCGTTGAAGTACTTGATCGTGGAGTCGATGGCAGCGAGGAAGTCCTCAGCCGAGCCGATATCGTTGACGGCTACTTGCGGCGAGGTGATCGTGGGGGACGACATGTGGTGAGTTGCTCCGGACAGGTAAGTAGTTTTGGCGGCTCCACGACCGCGTTCCTGCAGGTAGCGACCGTTTCACCGATGAATGTTCCGGCCCCGCAAATCGTGACCGGAACGGCTACGCTTGACGGAGTCGGGTGCGCGCATCGAACACACGCACTGGCCAGGCTACTCCACCACCTTTGTCCTGCACAAACGCAAGTCGAACACGCGCACCGCGCACCACCGGGCGAAAGGTTCCATCGTGGCGCACTCCCTCGAATTGCTGCCCGACGAGCAGACCGATCGGGTGCTGCGCGCAGCGTGGGCCCGCCTCGCCGACGCCGGTCTGCGCTCGCGTCGACGCCCCGCCTCGCCCACCGACCGCCCGCACTGCACGCTCATCGCCGCACCGCACATCTCCCCCGCCGCCGACGCTCTGCTCGACGCGCTCGCACCCGGTCTGCCGCTGGCCGCGCGCATCGGCCCGCCGGTGATCCTGGCCGGCCACGGGCGCTACACCCTGGCCGCCTCCGTCGTGCCCGATGCCGCCCTGCTCGCCTTGCACGCGCAGGCCTCGGCGGCGGTCGACGCGTTCGCCGAGCGCGTCTTCGCGCACACCCGGCCCGGTCGCTGGACGGCGCACCTGACCCTCGCCCGCCGTCTCACCGCCGAGCAGGTCGGTGAGGCGCTGCGCCTCATCGACTGGCCGGAACAGGAGATCGCGTTCACGGCGGTGCGGCGCTGGGACGGCGATGCCGCCGCGGAGGTCGTGGTGAGAGCCCGGCCACCGGAGGCCGCCGACCTAGACTCGGGGCCATGACCACTCCCTCGCGGCCACCGCGCGTGCTCGGTGAACTCGATTCGGCGACCAGCGAAGCAGCCAGCCGCTCGTGGTGGGACGACGAGGCCGACGGCTATCAGGCCGAGCACGGGATCTTCCTCGGCAACGACATCCCCGGCGGGGACTTCGTGTGGGGCCCGGAACGGCTCCGCGAGGAGGACATCGGCCTGCTCGGCGACGTGGACGGGCTCGACGTGCTGGAGATCGGCTGCGGCGCGGCCCCGTGCGCGCGGTGGCTGGCCGCGCGCGGCGCTCGCGTCGTGGGCCTGGACGTGTCCATCGGCATGCTCGGGCACGCGGTGGCCGCGATGGCCGACGACCCGGCGCCGGTGCCGCTGGTCCTGGCCGGGGCCGAACGGCTCCCCTTCGCCGACGCCAGTTTCGACCTCGCGACCTCGGCGTTCGGCGCGATCCCCTTCGTCTCCGACTCGGCCCGCGTGATGCGCGAGGTGGCCCGCGTGCTGCGCCCCGGGGGTCGCTGGGTGTTCGCCACCAACCACCCCATGCGCTGGATGTTCCTCGACGATCCGGGCCCGGAAGGCCTCACGGTGACGCTGTCGTACTTCGATCGGACGCCGTACTCCGAGGCCGACGCCGCGGGGAACATCACCTACGTCGAACACCACCGCACCATGGGCGATCGCGTCCGCGAGATCGTGGCGGCCGGGCTGGTCCTCGACGACATCGTCGAACCCGAGTGGCCGGAGGATCTGCAAGCGCAATGGGGCCAGTGGTCCCCGCTGCGCGGCGCACTGTTCCCGGGTACCGCGATCTTCGCCTGCCACAAGCCGCACGGCCGCGCCGCCGACTGACCCGCGGGCGGGACGGGTCCGCGCCCACCGGATCCGCTCACTGCGTCGACGCGTCGACCGGTACCGTCCGTCCCCAGATCTGATACTCGTCGTCGTAATCCGGTTGCGGTTCCAGCGCGAATCGCTTCGCCAGGAGTTGGCTGGCCAGATTCTCGCGGTGGATCTTGCCGCGGACCGCCAGCGTCCGTCCTCCCGTCCCAGGAGAAGGAACGAAGCGGCCGGAAGGTGCTGACCGCAGTGGCGCAGCGCAGCCTGCGCCCGGTGTTCCCAGGGACGATCCGCACGCCTGGCCGGCGCCATGCAGGTGAAGTTCTGTAAGCAGCGCGCCTCCTTCTTCGTCGTCAGGAGGGACCACTGGATCGTCATGAGCCAGACGGACCCGGCGGTACCGGCGAGGCGCCCCCGGGCGACTGCCGACCCATGTCACGGAAGTACTGTTCGGCCACCCGCTCCTCGTCCGGCGTCACGCTGTCCACCGGTACGCCGAGCGCCCACGCAAGATGTTCGGGCCCCATGCGGCCTTCGTCGACGCGTCGCGTGGCCACCTCGAGCAGACCCAGCGGAAATCTCCGCGCCGCCGACTCCTGTTCACGTCGCACCACGGCGTGGGGATCGACCGAGACCTCTCGGAGGTGCGCGCGCAAGAGCCGCGGCGTCGACGACTCCAGCGCGGCCAGGACGTCCGCCCCGGCCACCAGCTTGAGGTAGGCGAGTCGACGTCGGAGCGCCCACGTCGAGACTCCGTGCCGCCAGAGGAACGCCGCCACCTCCGGCACGCTCACCTCCGTCCAGTCCACGCCGCTCATCACCGACCGCGGGAGCAGCAGGTCGGCCGCGAACGTGTCGGCGGCGGCCTCCTGCCGTTGTCGCTCCGCGTCGGAGACCTCGCCTTCGGCGTGCCCCAGGGCGAGGTGGCCCAGTTCGTGGGCGAGCGACCAGTTGTTGCGATACCAGAAGGCGTCGGCGACCAACACGATGAGACCGCGCACGCCCTCCAACTTCGTCGAGTACGACGTCGTCAGCTCGGGCATCTTGACGACGTCCACGTCGAAGGCCGTCTCCACCCGCTCGGCGAACCGCCCGACGAAGTCGGTCCCCAACGCGACCCGCAGGTCCGCCGGATCCTCGGGCAGGGCCCCACTCGACGGCACCCCCGCCGGGTAGGCCTCCCGGTAGAGCTCGACGATCGGCGCCAACGCCTCGGTGTCCGCGCGTCGCCCGCCGTTGACGCGCCGGCCGGACGCCTCGTCCCAGTCGTGCCGGGCGACCAGATCGGTCTGCCGCACATCCGGACGTCCGGTCGCCAGCCACTGGAGGTCGACGCCCAGCAGGTCCGCGATACCGATCAGCTCGACGGTCGCGAATCCCCGATGCCCGTTCAGCGCGCGGGACATCGCGTCCGGTGTCATCCCGGCCTTGTCGGCCAGCGCCCGCTGGGTCATGCCGACCGCCATGGCATCCCGAATCCGCTGGCCGATCTCCCTGGTGGTGGCATCCATGATCCGATTGTACTGCGGGATTGGGACTATCCCAACGCCTTCATGCACAGCCCGCGGTGGTTGCTCAGAGCAGTTTGGACAGGAACGTCTTGGTGCGCTCGTGCTGCGGGTCCTCCAGCATCGCGCGCGGATTCCCGCGTTCGACCACCACGCCGTCGGCCATGAAGACCAGTTGGTCGGCCACCTCGCGGGCGAAGCCCATCTCGTGGGTCACCACCAGCATCGTCATGCCGGCCTGGGCGAGGTCGCGCATCACGGCCAGGACGTCGCCGACGAGTTCCGGATCCAGCGCCGAGGTGGGCTCGTCGAAGAGCATCAGCTTCGGTTCCATCGCCAGCGCCCGCGCGATGGCGACGCGCTGCTGCTGGCCGCCGGACAGTTGCGCGGGATAGGCGTCGGCCTTGGCGGCCAGGCCCACCTTGTCGAGCAGATCCAGGGCGTGCACCGTGGCTTCGTCGCGGGACTTGCCCTTGACCAGCACCGGGGCCTCGATCACGTTCGCCAGCACCGTGCGGTGCGGGAACAGGTTGAAGTGCTGGAAGACCATGCCGATGTCGCGGCGCTGGCGGGCCGCATCCCGCGGGCTCAGTTCGTAGAGCTTGCCCGCGCGCTCGCGGTAGCCGATCAGTTCGCCGTCCACGCGCAGTCGGCCGGCATTGACCTTCTCCAGGTGGTTCACGCACCGCAGGAAGGTGGACTTGCCCGATCCGGACGGGCCGATCAGGCACGCGACCTCCCCGTGCTGAACCTCCAGCGAGATGCCGCGCAGCACCTGCAGCGCACCGAAGTTCTTGCAGACACTCTCGGCCTGCACCATCGGCACCGCGGCGGCGCCGTTCGCCGGGTTGCTCATCGGCCGCCCTCGATGGTCTCCGCGCGGGCCAATTCCGCGAGTTGGTCGTCGCTGAGCATGCGGCTGGCTCCCTTGGAGTAGTGCTTCTCCAGATAGTGCTGGCCGATCATCAGGATGCTGGTGACGGCCAGGTACCAGGTGGAGGCCACCAGCAGCATCGGGATCGGCTGGAAGTTGAGGCTGGAGATGTCGCGTTGCCTGCCGTAGAGCTCCAGCGAGAACGGTATGGCGGTGACCAGGGACGTGGTCTTCAGCATGCTGATCAGTTCGTTGCCGGTCGGCGGGATGATCACCCGCATCGCCTGCGGCAGCACGACGCGGCGCATGGTCTGCGTCCACGTCATGCCCAACGCCACCGACGCCTCGGACTGTCCCTCATTGACCGAGGAGATCCCGGCGCGCACGATCTCGGCCATGTAGGCCGCCTCGTTCAGGCCCAGGCCGATCACGGCGAACAGGAAGGCCGCATTGATCGACTGCACGTCGATGTGGAAGAACTGCGGTCCGAACGGGATCCCGAGATCGATCTGCTTGTAGATGGAGCCGAACAGGCCCCACAGCACCAACTGCACGTACACCGGCGTGCCGCGGAAGACCCACAGGTACAGCCAGGCCACCGAGCGCAGCACCATGTTCGACGACAGGCGCATCACCGCGAAGAGCACGCCGAGCACCACGCCCAGGATCATCGCGAGCACGGTGAGCGCGAGGGTCCACCCGGCCGCCTCGATGATCCGCGTGTCGAAGAGGTAATCGAAGTAGGTGGACCAGCGGTAGGCCTCGTTGGTCGCCGCGCCGTAGACGAACAACCCGGCCAGGATCAAGATGACGACGGCGGAGATCCATTGCCCCGGGTGCCGCAGCGGTATCGCCCGGATCGGATCCGGGTTCGTCTCGGCGTCGGCGGGCCGGTCGGGCCGAGGTGACTGCGGTGATCCGGCGGTCATGATTGCGCTCCATTGATCTGCGAGGTCTCGATCATTCCGGCTTCCACTCCCCAGTGCTCGGCGATCTGCTGGTAGTAGCCGTTGTCGATCAGGTACTGCATGGCCTGCTGCACGGCCGGACCGAGGGACGAGCCCTTCGGCAGCGGAATCCCGTAGGGCGCCGCGTCGTAGATCGGGCCCACCAGTTCCAGTTCCTCACCGATCTTGGCAACCTTGGTCACCGCGTAGGCGCTGACCGGCGAGTCGGCGGAGAAGGCGTCGATCTTGCCCAGCAGCAGCGCGGTGACCGCCTGATCCTGGGCGTCGAACTTCTCCTTGACGATGGGCGCCTTGCCTGCGGCCACGCAGGCCGCGCTCTTGGCCGGGACCTCGTCGGTGTCCTCGACGGTGGTGGCCTGCACCCCCACCCGCAGGCCGCAGGCATTGTCCGGGTCCACGTGGTCCCCGGCCCGCTGCACCCACTGCACCCCGGCGCGGTAGTAGGTCACGAAGTCGACCTGCTTCTCCCGTTCGAGGGTGTCGGTGAACGAGGAGATCCCGATGTCGAAGGTGCCGGACTGAATGGCGGGGATGATCTTGTCGAAGTCCGATTCGAAGAACTTCGCCCGCAGACCGAGGACCGCCGCCACCGCCTCCATCAGGTCGACGTCGAAACCGACGATCTGGCCCTGCGGGTTCTTGAATTCGTTGGGTTGATACGGCGGGTTGGTGCCCACCCGCAGCACACCGGAGGCCGCGATCTTCGGCGGCACCAGTGCGGCGATGGCAGGCTGCTCGTCCACCGAGACGGTGATCGGCTGCACGTCCAGCGCCGATTCGTCGTTGGTGCAGGCCACCGCGAGCAGCAGCGCCAGCATCGTGAGCAACGTGCCGAGACGTCGGAGAGGTCCGCGCAGCACCCAGTACCCCCTTGCTCGGCCACCGGCCCCAGGCGCCGGTGAGTTCGAAAGTTGAACCTACAGGACGGCGACGAGGTGATCGCCGAATTCCGCCGTCGACGACGATCCACCCAGATCCGGGGTGCGGATCCCGGCGGCCACGGTGGCCGCGATCGCGGCCCGCAACGCCTCCGCCGCGGCCGCCACCCGCCGATCCCGGTGCCGGGCGGCGTGGAAGTCCAGGGCCGAGGCCACCGACCCGACCATCGCGATCGGATCCGCCAGCCCGCGCCCGGCGATGTCCGGCGCCGCCCCGTGCACCGCCTGCGCCATCACCCGCGTGTCCGAGCAGTTGATCGACGAGGCCAGGCCCAGCGAGCCGGACAGTTCGGCGGCCAGATCGGACAGGATGTCGCCGAACAGGTTCTCGGTGACCAGGACGTCGAAGTCGGCGGGTCGACGGACCAGGAGGGCGGCCATCGCATCCACGTGCTGCTGGTCCACCCGCACGTCCGGATAGCGCTGGGCCACCTCGAAGCACACGTCGCGGAACAGGCCGGTGGTCAGGCGCAGCACGTTGGCCTTGTGCACCACCGTGACGTGCCCGCGCCGGGTGCGCGCCGCGGCGAACGCCTGCTCGGCGATCCGTTCGGTGGCCGCCCGGGTCACCAGGCCCACGGCCAGCGCCACATCGGGGGTCGGCATGAACTCGCCGCTGCCGACCGCCATGTTCCGGTCGGCGTACAGGCCTTCGCTGTTCTCCCGGACGATCAGCAGGTCGATGTCCGGCGCCGTGGCCGGCAATCCCGCGATCGCCTGTGCCGGGCGCAGATTCGCGTACAGCCCGAAGTGTTTGCGCAGCACCGCTCCGGGCGGCGGCGCGTCCCGGTGCGGCAGCGGATAGGACACGCTGTCGTGCGGTCCGACGACCATGACGTCGAACCCGGCCAGCTCCGTCAGGGTCTCCGGCGGCAGCGGCGAGCCGTGGCTGTCGATGGCGGCGGCACCGTACGGCAGCGGCGTCCATTGCGCCCGCACGCCCTGCGCGGCGAGGGCCCGCTCGGCCGCGGCCACCGCCACCGGCACCACCTCGGCGCCGATGCCGTCGCCCTCCAGGACCGCGATGGGCAGGGTCATGTCCGCAGAAGTCACCACTCTCGCCGAGGCTAGCCGACGCGGCGTTGCGGATAGCACTGCCCGGCACCGAACTTGGCGCACACCCGTTCCGCCTCCGCCCACGACCGCGTGGGCCGGACCACCGCGTACCGGGTGCGCAGACCCACCAGGGAGCCGTCGACGATCACCGACCCGTAATGCTCGCTCGCGGTCTGCCGCGCCGTGTCCAGGTAGTTGAACGCGCCGAACTGGGCGAAGTACTGCGCCTCGTCGATCGGCGGCGGTGGCGGCACATAGCCCGGCGCCGACGGATCGGCGCTGACCACGACGTCCGGCGTCGGCGCCGGATAGGTGCGGACCGTGTTCGACGACGGGCTGCTCGTCGGCGGGCTGCTCGACGGCGCGAGGGACGCCGAGGTCCGGCCCGGCGTCTCGGACACCGCGGTGGAGGCGGTGAGCGGCGCCTGCGCGCCCTCGCCGGAGCCGTCGGCGTCGAACGCGGTCACCGCGATCAGCGCCCCGACCGCGAGCGCCAGCACCAGCGCCACGATGCCGATCAGCACCGGCAGGCCCCAGAACTTCTTGGTCGGCGGCGCGGGCACCAGCGCGGTGGGTGCCAGCGGGGTGGGTGCCAGCGGGGTGGGCGCAAAAGGGGTGGGCACAGTGCCGTACGGCGCTCCGGTCGCGCGGGCGGCCTGCGCGGCCGCCGTCATCAGTTCCCCGGCCGAGCCGAAGCGTCGCCGCGGGTCGGGGCTCAGGCCCCGCACGATCACCGGGTCCCACGCGGGCGACAGCTCCGGCACCAGCGTGCTCACCAGCGGCGGCGGCGTCGTGACGGCCGCCTTGATGGCGGCGCCGACCGTGGCGGCCGGGAACGGCACCTGCCCGGTGAGGCACTCGCACAGGACGCAGGCCAACGCGTACACGTCGCTGGCGGGCCCGGCGGGATGACCGTCGAACAGTTCCGGCGCCATGTAGGCGACCGACCCGATGGCGCCGCCGACCTCGGTGAGCCGGGTGTCCCCGGCGCTGTCGGCGATCCCGAAATCGACGAGGTACGCGAAGTCGCGGTCGGTGACCAGAATGTTCTCCGGTTTCACATCGCGATGGATCAGGCGCTGGGCGTGGGCGGCGTCGAGGGCGGCCGCGATCTGTTCGAGCAGCGCGACGGCCCGCGGCGGCGGCAGGCGCCGCGCATATCGAAGCAGCCCCCGCAGGTCACCGCCCTGCACCAGGCGCATGTCGATGAACAGCACGCCGTCCACCTCGCCCCAGTCGTGGATGGGGATGATGTGCGGTTCGCCGAGCCGGGCCGCGGTCTGCGACTCGCGCCGGAAGCGTTCCCGGTAGACCGGGTCGCGGGCCAGCGCCGGATTGAGCAGTTTGAGCGCGACCACCCGATCCTTGGCGGTGTCGTAGGCGCGGTACACCTCCCCCATGCCACCGGCGCCGAGCAGCGCGTCCAGACGGTAGGGACCGAACCGCGTACCGACCCGTTCTCCCGGCATGTGCCGTCCCTCCTCGCCCGGCCCGGTGTCAGTGGGCCGCGTCGTCCCAGGACCGACCGAAGCCGACCGAGACGTCCAGCGGCACCGACAGCTCGATGGCGCCGCCCATCTCCTCCCGGACCAGACGCTCCACGGTGTCCCGCTCCCCGACGGCCACCTCGACGACGAGTTCGTCGTGCACCTGCAGCAGCATGCGCGAGGCGAGGCCCTCGTCGGTCAGGCGGCGCGCCACGTTGATCATCGCCACCTTGATGATGTCGGCGGCGCTGCCCTGAATGGGCGCGTTGAGGGCCATCCGTTCGGCGGCCTGACGACGCTGGAAGTTGTCCGAGTTCAGATCCGGGAGGTACCGGCGACGCCCGAAGAGGGTCTCGGTGTACTCCTTGGTGCGCGCCTGGACCACCACCTCGTGCAGGTAGTCGCGCACCCCGCCGAACCGGGCGAAGTACTGGTCCATCTGGTCGCGCGCCTCGTCCCGACTGATGCCGAGCTGCGCGGCGAGTCCGAAGGCCGACAGTCCGTAGGCCAGCCCGTACGACATGGCCTTGACCCGGTGTCGCATCTGGGCGTCCACCTGGTCGATCGGTACGCCGAAGGCCCGCGAGCCGACGAAGTTGTGCAGGTCCTCGCCGGTGTTGAAGGCTTCGATCAGCCCTTCGTCGCCGGACAGATGCGCCATGATCCGCATCTCGATCTGCGAGTAGTCCGCCGTCATCAGGCACTCGTAACCGTCGCCGACCACGAATCCACCGCGGATCTGCCGCCCGGCATCGGTGCGCACCGGGATGTTCTGCAGGTTCGGCTCTGTCGAACTCAGGCGTCCGGTGGCCGCGACGGTCTGGTTGAAGGTGGTGTGGATCCGGCCGTCGTCGGCGACGGTCTTGAGCAGGCCGTCGACGGTGACCTTGAGCCGCGTGGCATCGCGATGCTCCAGCAGATACTTGAGGAAGGGGTGCTCGGTCTTCTCGTACAGCGAGGCGAGCGCGTCGGCGTCGGTGGTGTACCCGGTCTTGGTCTTCTTCGTCTTCGGCATGTCGAGCTTGTCGAAGAGCACCACCTGCAGCTGCTTGGGCGAGCCGAGATTGACCTGTTCGCCGATGACCTCGTACGCCGACTCGGCGGCATCGCGCACGCGCTGAGCGAAGCCGCGTTCGAGCTCCTCCAGGCGCGCGGAGTCCACGGCGATGCCGGTGCCCTCCAGTTCGGCGAGCACGAAGGCCAACGGCAGCTCCATGTCCCGCAGCAGCGGCACCGACTCGATGCGTTCGAGTTCGGTGTCGAGGGTGTCGGCGAGCTCGGCGACGGCCTGTGCCGACAGCATGAGCTGATTCGATGCCGCCAGGTCGTCCTCGTCACCGTCGAGCAGGGACAGCTGACCGTCGTCGGCGGCCGTATCGGCCTTCAGTTCCCGGCGCAGGTAGCGCAGGGCCAGGTCGTCGAGGTTGAAGGTCCGCTGCCCGGGACGCACCAGGTACGCCGCCAGCGCGGTGTCCGAGGTGACCCCGGCGAGGGTCCAGCCGCGTCCGCGCAGGGCGTGGATCGCCCACTTGACCTCGTGCACGGCCTTGAGCCGCTCCGGGTCGGCCAGCCAGGCGCCGAGCGCCTGATCGTCCTCCGGGGTCAGCGCGACCGGATCGAGATAGGCCGCCTCGCCGTCGGCCGCGGCGATCGCCACGGCGGTCGCCTCCGAACCCACCACCCGTGCGGCACCGCTCACCGCCAGGCCGCTGCGGCCGGTCTGCGCGTGCTCGGCCAGCCACGCCGACACGTCGCCGGCGGCCAGTCGGGTGCCGGACACCTCGAAACCGGCCTCGGCCTCGGGTTCGGACGAGGTGAGGGTGGAGAACAGGCGGTCGCGCAGCACCTTGAACTCGAGGTCGTCGAACAGGCGGTGGATGCGGTCGCGGTCCCAGCCGTGCAGCGCCAACTCGTCGGGCTGCTGCGGCAGGTCCATGTCGCGGACCAGTTCGGTGAGTCGACGGTTCATCATGACGGCGGCCAGGTTCTCGCGCAGCGAGTCGCCGACCTTGCCGCGCACCTCGTCGGCGTGATCGACCAGCGCGGCGAACGAGCCGTACTCGCGGATCCACTTGGCCGCGGTCTTCTCCCCCACGCCCGGAATGCCGGGCAGGTTGTCGCTGGGGTCGCCGCGCAGCGCGGCGTAGTCGGGGTACTGGGCCGGGGTCAGCCCGTACTTGCGCTCCACTTCCTCCGGTGTGAACCGGGTCAGTTCGGACACCCCGCGTTTGGGGTAGAGCACCGTGATGTTGTCGTTGACCAGCTGCAGCGCGTCGCGGTCGCCGGTCACCACCAGGACCCGGTAGCCCTGCGCATCGGCCTGCGTGGCGAGCGTGGCGATCACATCGTCGGCCTCGTAGCCCTCGATCGCCATCACCGGAATGCCCATGGCCGCGAGCACGTCCTTGGTCAGGTCCACCTGGCCGCGGAACTCGTCGGGCGACGACGAGCGCTGCGCCTTGTAGTCGGGGAACATCTCCGAGCGGAAGGTCTGGCGCGAGACGTCGAACGCCGCCGCGATGTGACTCGGGTCCTCATCGCGCAGCAGGTTGATCAGCATCGAGGTGAAGCCGTAGACCGCATTGGTCGTCTGCCCCGTGTTGGTCTTGAAATTCTCCGCCGGCAGGGCGAAGAACGCACGGTAGGCCAGCGAGTGGCCGTCGAGCAGCATCAGCGTCGGCCGCTTCTCCGACTTGCCACGGGCACCGGATGAGGGCTTCTTGGAGGACGTCTGCGCAGGGCTCACGCCATCCGAGTGTAGTGAGACCCTCCGACAGTTCAGGCGGGCGGGGCGTCGGCGCCGAGGGTCTCGACCACGACCTGGGCCACGGCCTTCATGGTGACGCGACGATCCATCGCATTGGTCTGAATCCACCGGAAGGCCTCCGGCTCGGTCAGCGCCTGCTTCTCCATGAGCAGCCCCTTGGCCCGTTCGATGAGCTTGCGCGTCTCGAACCGCTCGTTGATGCCGGCCACCTCGGCCTCCAGCGCCCGCAGTTCCCGGAACCGACTGAGGGCGACCTCGATGGCGGGCACCAGATCCGACTGGTTGAACGGCTTGACCAGGTAGGCCATCGCGCCGGCGTCGCGGGCGCGTTCGACGAAGTCGCGCTGCGAGAAGGCGGTGAGCATCACCACGGGAGCGAGCCGGCGGCGGGCGATCTCGCTGGCCGCGTCGATGCCGTCGCGCACGGGCATCTTGATGTCCATGATCACCAGATCCGGACGGAGCGACTCGGTGAGGTCCACGGCCACCTGACCGTTGGGGGCCTCCCCGACCACGTCGTATCCCTCGTCGCGCAGCATCTCGCACAGATCCATGCGAATCAGGGAGTCGTCTTCGGCGACAACCACTCGATGTGCGTGCGGCTGGTCCGGTACGGACCCGGCTTGGCTCATCGCCCTGACATCTCCCGGTTCGGCGGTGGTGAGCGCGGCCGTCGACCACGCCGAAAATGTGTGCCCCGGGCCGGACTCGAACCGGCACCCCTTTCGAGACCGCATTTTGAGTGCGGCGCGTCTGCCAATTTCGCCACCGGGGCGGGTGGTGAAGCGTGATCGAGCGTGCGACCGAGAGCAAGTGTACGACCCGCCGTCGGCACGCCGGAAATCGGCCTCCACCGCACACCCATGACGCAAAGGATCGACTTTTGTTTCACGGTCCGCTAAGTTACGTCCCAGTAACTTCACAGGTTACTTCACAAAACGACTTTGGGGAGTTGTTCATCACATGGTTCAGACCGCCAGAAGACGGTTCTTCCGATCCTTCGCGCTCTTACTGATTCCGCTGCTCATCGCCGCGGGCGCCGGGCTGCTGCCGACGGCGACGGGCACCGCCGACGGCGCCGTCTTCGGCGCGCTGGGCGCCAAGTGGACGCGCACCGCGGAGGGTCCGCAGAAGTACCCGGGGCACGCGGTGACCCCCGACGTGTCGATCACGATGAGCGACGGCACGGTGCTGCGCGGCAACCTGATCCGCCCGGCAGACCGGGCGGGCAAGCCGATCGACAAGACGCTGCCCACCATCGTGAACATGACGCCGTACACCAAGATGGTGAGCGCGCTGGCCGCCGAAGTGGTGAACCACCCGGTGCTGGTCCCGCAGCTGATCGAACTGCTCAACGCAGTGAACCTGCAGGGCACGGTGCTCTCTGGCTACAACGAACTGGTCGGCTCGCTGCGCAGCGGCTTCGCCACCAGCTTCTCCTACGACACCAAGCTGATCCGCTCCGGCTACAACATGCTGGTGGTGGACGTGCGCGGCACCGGTTTCTCACAGGGCACCTGGCAGGTCTTCGGCGAGCGCGAACGCAAGGACACGCTGGAGGTGATCGACTGGGTGGGCAAGCAGCGCTGGTCCACCGACAAGATCGGCATGGCCGGCGCGTCGTATTCGGCCATCAACCAGTTGCAGGCCGCCTCGGACCGTCCCGGCGCGCTCGGCGCCATCTTCCCGGTGGTGCCCGGCGCCGACATCGTGCGCGACGTGGTGGCCCCCGGCGGCGGCGTCGGCGCAGGCTTCCTCTCCATGTGGCTGGCCCTGGTGAACACCAGCAAGATGATCCCGAACGTGGCCTCCATCCTCAACGGCACCTTCGACTGGAAGTGGCTGGGCGATCGGGCCAAGGATCCGCTGACCTACTTCGACGTCATGCTGCAGGCGCTGACCGTGCAGCACCCCGGTCAGGTCACCGGCGAGACGCGCGACCTGCTCAGCGGCGACTCGAATCGTCGCGCCTCCCTGTACACCGACCTGGGGAAGATCACCACGCCGACGTTCACCATCGGCGGATGGAACGACCTGTTCACCAACAGCGAGGCCCGCACACTGTCGGGGCTCACCCGACTGCCCGACAGCAAGAAGAAGCTGATCATGGATGACGGCTATCACGTCACCACCGGCGCGCAGCTGGGCACGCCGGGCAATCCGCCGAAGATGAACGTGTTGGCGCGCGCCTGGTACGACCGCTGGCTCAAGGGCATCGACAACGGCATCGACCGGTACTCGCCGGCGACGCTGGCCTCGATGCCGCGCGATGACTTCCTGCAGGGACCCACGTTCCCGCTGCCCGGTTACACCCACCAGCGGCAGTATCTGACCGGTGCGCCGTCCCGCTCGATCAACACCCCGGTGGCCGGCGACGGCTCGCTGTCGTCGAAGGCGCCGACCACCCGGGCCACCCGCGTGGTGACCCCCGGCCTGAGCAACGTCTGCGGCAAGGACGGCGCGCAGGGCGCGGCCGGGGTGACCGCACTGCTGGACTTCTGCGGCCGCGACAACCGGGTCGCCGAGCTGTCCGCGCAGACCTTCACCACCGCACCGGTCGGCAAGACCACCCGACTGTCGGGCTGGCCTGCCATCCATCTCAACCAGCGGTTGCAGGCCACCGACGGCTACTGGCACGCCACGGTCAACATCGTGTCCCCGGACGGCCGATCGCAGGTGGTCTCGATGGGTCAGCTGATGGTGTCGTTGCGGGCCGTGGACCGCTCGCGCAGCCAGTTCGCCGCCAACGGCGACGTGATCGATCCGTTCCTGTACCTGTCCCTGGACAAGTACCGGCCGGTGCGTCCGGGTCAGGTCCTGGCCATCGACATCCCGATGACGCCGACGCAGGCGGCGCTGCGCCCCGGCGACCGGCTGCGCATCGACATCTACTCGCTCAACGCCCCGAAGGCCCTACCGTTGGGGCCGGCAATGTGGAGTTCGAAGTTCGGTCCGCAGTTCATCGAGATCGACCCGAAGAATCCGAGCTGGGTGAACGTCCCGGTGGACCGCCCACTGCGGTGAGGCCACCGCGGTAGCCCGGCCCCGCGCCCGGTCGCGTCAGATCCCGTCCCGCAGTGCGGTCCGGGTGACGATGCGGTCGGGCAGCGTGCCGATCTGCACGAGATAGCCGCCGTCGACCACCTCCAGGCGCTGCACCTGAAAGCCCAGGAAGCACACCTGCTCGGTCCCGCGCCTCTCCCGGCTGAACCGGTCGAGGCGGGTCTGCGCGAGCAGCGTGCCCGTGGCGGCGGCGAGGATGCGCACCGGTGACCGCTCGTCGGTGGAGGGCGCCTCCACGGCCGTGCGGGTGGTGCAGTCGGCCGCCACCCGCCCGGTCGCGGTGAAGGTGTCGGTGCGCAGGGAGCCGACGGTCACCGCGGTGATCGCCGCCGCGGCCAGCACCACCGCCGCGACGGTGCTCACCACCCAGACCCACCGGTCGGAGCGGCGTCGCCACCGGTTGCGCGGCAGGTAGGGGCCGGACGGCTGGAAGTACTCGATCGACGGGCCCGGTTGCTCGTTCATCGCGACGGACCGGGGTCAGGAACGCGGCGGGAAGTACTTGATGAGCGCCTCCTGCACCACCGAGGTGGCCAGGGTGCCGTCACGCATGAAGAACCTGCCCGAGCCGATCCCGCGCGAGCCGGCCGCCACCGGCGACTCGGTCGCGTACAGCAGCCAGTCGTCGAAGCGGAACTCGCGGTGGAACCACATCGAATGGTTGACCGTCGCCGCGAACAACCGGTCCATGCCCCACGAGAGGCCGTGGGTGGTGATGATCGAGTCGAGCACCGTGGTGTCGGAGGCGTAGGCCATCGCCGCGACGTGCAGCAGCGGATCGTCCGGCAGGTCGCCGTCGGTCTTCATCCACACGCGGTTGTGGGTGAGCGTCTCCCCCGCATCCTTCATCTTCCAGGTGGGGTCGTTGGCGAACCGGATGTCGATCGGGTGCAGCGCGTTGACGAACAACGCGACCTGCTCCTCGTAGCCCTTGAAGTGCTCGCCGAGCGGCGGCAGTTCCTCCGGATAGGGCACCAGCGGGATCTCGACGGCGTGCTCGAGACCGGCGTTGTTGTCTTGGAAGGCCACCAGCATGGTGAACACCTCGGCGCCGTCCTGCATCGCGGTCACCTGGCGGTTCGCGAAGGCCTTGCCGTCGCGGAAACGCTGCACGTGATACTCCATCGGCTTGTTCACGTCGCCGCCGCGGATGAAGTGGGCGTGCAGCGCGTGCACCGGCGGGTTGCCGCGGGTCAGGGTCCGACCCGCGGCCACCAGGCCCTGCCCCAGCAGCTGACCGCCGAAGGTGCGGGCGGTCTTCTGCTCGGGGTGCTGACCGATGAACAGGTCGTCCTCGACCTGCTCCAGATCGAGCAGTTCGAGGAGCTTGTGGAGGTCACCGTGCTCGGACTCCACTCCGATCCGATGGTTCGGGTCGTTCAGGTTGCGAGTCATCCCACAACCCTATGCGAGAGCCGTTGCGGCCCACCCACCCGGCGCGACGCGGCCTCAGTGATCCTGTTCGCCGATGCGATGCAGATGCAGCAGATTGGTGGAGCCGGGCACCTGCGGCGGCGCGCCGGCCACCACGACCACCACCGAGCCGCGCTTGACCATCCCGTTGGACTCGCAGAACGCATCCAACTGGTCGATCATCGCGTCCGTCGACGGCGACTTGGGCACCAGGAACGGCTCGACGCCCCACGACAGCGTCAGCTGGTTGCGGGTGAGTTCACGCGTGGTGAACGCCATCAGCTTCAGCCGCGAATGCAGGCGCGCGATCCGTCGGGCGGTGTCACCGGTCTCGGTGAAGACGGTGATCGCCGAGACGTTCAGTCGTTCGCCGATGTCCCGCGCGGCGTAGGTCAGCACACCTCGCTGGGTGCGCGGCGCGTGCTTGAGCGGCGGCACCTCGCGGCGGCTCTCCTCCACGGCCACCACGATGGAGCTCATCGTGCGCACGGTGTCGAACGGGAATGCGCCCACCGAGGTCTCGCCGGAGAGCATCACCGCGTCCGCGCCGTCGAGCACCGCGTTGGCCACGTCGGAGGCCTCGGCGCGCGTGGGCCGCGAGTTCTCGATCATCGAATCGAGCATCTGGGTCGCGACGATGACCGGCTTGGCGTTCTCGCGCGCGATCTGGATGGCCCGCTTCTGCACCAGCGGGACCTGCTCGAGCGGCATCTCCACGCCCAGGTCGCCGCGCGCCACCATGATCGCGTCGAACGCGAGCACGATGGCTTCCAGGTTCTCGATGGCCTCCGGCTTCTCCAGCTTCGCGACCACCATCACGCGTCGACCGACCCGATCCATCACCTCGTGCACCAGCTCGATGTCACCGGGGCTGCGCACGAAGGACAGCGCGACGATGTCCACGCCCAGCCCGAGCGCGAACTCGAGGTCGGCGATGTCCTTCTCGCTCAGCGGCGGCACCGAGATCTTCATGCCCGGCATGGACAGACCCTTGTGGTTGCTGACCGTGCCGCCCTCGGTGACCCGGCACAGCACGTCGTTGCCCTCGACGCCCTCGACCACCAGGCCCACCTTGCCGTCGTCGACCAACAACCGATCGCCCGGCTTCGCATCCTCGGCGAGCTGCTTGTAGGTGGTGGACACCCGGTCGTGGTCACCGACGATCTCGTCGACGGTGATGCGGATCTGCTCGCCGGTCTTCCAGTCGACCGCGCCGTTGGGTCGCCCGTTGTCCTCGAACCAGCCGAGACGGATCTTGGGCCCCTGCAGGTCGGCGAGAACACCGACCGGCTGGCCCGTAGCCGCGGAGGCCTGGCGGACCGCCTCGTACACGCTCTGATGATCTTCGTGGGTGCCGTGGCTGAAGTTCATCCGGGCGACGTTCATCCCGGCTTCGACGAGCTCGGTGATGCGTTCGGGGGTATTGGTGGCGGGTCCGAGGGTGCAGACGATCTTGGTTCGACGAGTCACGTCACCAAGGCTAGTCCTTCGACTGGGAACCGTCCTGATCGGAGGTATCGACGTCGGGCGTTGCCGTCTCCGGCGCGTCGGAAACGTCCGAATCGGCGGTGTCGTCGGCGTCGGCGGGCTCTGCGGCCTCGGCGTCGGGCTCCACGGTTTCCGCGGCGGGCGCCGCGATCACCACCATCGACGCGTCCTCCGCGGAGGAGATCACCTCGCGGATCTCGATGCCGCCGACCTGCCCGGTGGGATCGGATTCGAAGGTGTAGACCGTCGCCGCCTCCGCGGCCTGCGCCGCGTCGTCCTCGTCGTCGGAGTCGTCCTCGTCGGCAGGGACCCCGTCGGCAGAGTCATGGTCGGCAGGGTCCTCGTCGGCAGGGTCCCCGACCGCGGCGTCCTCCGCGGGGTTCGGGGTCACGAGGTCGGCGGCGTCGACGATCGGCGGGGCCGCCGGTACGTCGTCGTCCAGGGCGGGCGGCACGTAGCCCAGCTCGCCCTCCGCGGCCAGTTCCTCGGCGCGCCGCGGCCAGTACATCGACAGCCCCAGCTCGCGACCGCGCGGGGCCATCACGAAGTACAGGGCCGCGCACAGGAAGACGATCGCCGAGGTGAAGACGTTGATCCGCACCCCGAGGATCTCGGTGGCCGTGTCGGTGCGGAGCAGTTCGATCCCGAAGCGACCGACGCAGTAGCCGGCCACGTAGAGCGCGAACAGGCGGCCGTGGCCGATCCGGAAGCGACGATCGAGCAGCACCAGCGCGATCACCACCAGGATGTTCCACAGCATCTCGTACAGGAACGTCGGGTGCACCACGCTGTGCAGGACACCGGTGGACACGCCGTTGGGCAGCGCGATACCGGTCACGTTGCCGTCCTGGCGCACGAACAGCTCCAGGCCCCACGGCAGAGTGGTCGGGCCGCCGGTGAGCTCCTGGTTGAAGTAGTTGCCGAGACGCCCGATGGCCTGCGCCAACAGGATCGCCGGCGCGAGGGCATCACCGAAGGAGGGCAGCTTGATGCCCTTCCAGCGGCAGCCGACCCAGGCGCCCACCGCACCGAAGGCCACCGCACCCCAGATGCCGAGGCCGCCGTCCCAGATGGCGACGGCGCCGCTCAGACCGCTGCCCCGCTCACCGAAGTAGATGTGCCAGTCGGTGGCGACGTGGTAGAGCCGACCGCCGATCAAGCCGAAGGGCACCGCCCACAGCGCCACGTCGAGCACGTCGCCGGGCTGACCGCCGCGCGCCCGCCACCGTCGATCGCCCCACCAGACGGCGACCAGGATGCCGACGATGATGCACAGCGCGTAGGCGCGGAGCGGGAACGGGCCGACCTCCCACACGCCCTGCGACGGGCTGGGGATGTACGCCAGAAGCGTCGTGTCACTCACGCGTGCCACCCTAACGGACGGGTCAGCGCACGGTACCGCGCACGCCTTCGGCGAGTTCGGTCACCAGTTCGGCGACCCCAGCCTGCCCGCCGTTGCGGTAGGCGGAGATGATCGCCGAACCGACGATCACGCCGTCCGCGTAGCCGGCGATCTCGGCGGCCTGCGCGCCGTTGCGCACACCCAGCCCCACACCGATCGGAATGTCCGAGTGCGCACGCACCCGCGCGCACAGTTCCGGCGCCATCGACGACACCGAGTCCCGGGCGCCGGTGACCCCCATCGTGGATGCCGCGTACACGAAGCCGCGGCAGCTGTCGACGGTCATCGCCAGCCGCTCCGGGGTCGACGACGGCGCCACCAGGTAGATGCGGTCCAGCCCGTGGGCGTCGGAGGCGGCCTGCCAGGCGGCGGCTTCCTCGGGGATCAGGTCGGGCGTGATGATGCCGACTCCGCCCGCGGCGGCCAGATCCCGCGCGAAGGCGTCGACGCCGTACTTGAGCACCAGGTTCCAGTAGGTCATCACCACCGGCTGCGCACCCGCGGCGGCCACGGTCTCGGCGGCCACGAAGACATCGCGCACCCGGACCCCGTTGTTCAGCGCTTCCTGCGCGGCCCGGGCGACGGTGGGGCCGTCCATCACCGGATCGGAGTACGGCACACCGATCTCGACCACGTCGCAGCCGTTGTCGACCATGGTGCGCATGGTGGTCAGGGACTCGTCCAACGTCGGGAAACCGACGGGCAGGTAGCCCATCAGCGCGGCGCGGTCCTGCGCGCGGCACTGCGCGAACAGTGCGCTCAGTCGGGACGGTGCGGTGCTGTGGCGGCTCATCGGCCGGTCTCCTTCTCAGCGGCGAGGCTGGCCGCGTACTCGAACTCCGACTGCGGCTTGTCGAACAGGCCGAACCATTTGGCGGCGGTGTCGACGTCCTTGTCGCCGCGTCCGGAGAGGCTGACCACGATGATCGCGCCCGCGCCCAGTTCCCGACCCAGCTGCACGGCCCCGGCGACGGCGTGCGCCGATTCGATGGCCGGAATGATGCCTTCGCGGCGCGACAGCAGCGCCAGCGCGTCCATGGCCTCGGTGTCGGTGACCGGACGGTACTCCGCGCGCCCGAGATCGCGCAGGTAAGCGTGTTCGGGGCCCACACCCGGATAGTCCAGGCCCGCCGAGATCGAGTGCGACTCGATCGTCTGTCCGTCCTCATCCTGCATCAGGTACGAGTACGCGCCCTGGAAGGCCCCGGGCGTGCCGCCGGTGAAGGTGGCCGCGTGCCGACCGGTCTCCACCCCGTCGCCGCCGGCCTCGCAGCCGACCAGCCGGACACCCTCGTCGTCGATGAACGGATGGAACAGGCCGATCGCGTTGGAACCGCCACCGACGCAGGCCACCGCGGCATCCGGGAGACGCCCGGCCTGGTCGAGGATCTGCGCCCGCGCTTCCAGTCCGATGATGCGCTGCAGGTCACGCACCATCATCGGGAACGGATGCGGACCGGCGGCGGTGCCGAAGCAGTAGTAGGTGTTGTGCGCGTTGGTCACCCAGTCGCGAAGGGCCTCGTTGATGGCGTCCTTCAGCGTGGCCGAACCGGTCTCCACGGCGACCACCTCGGCGCCCAGCAGCCGCATGCGCGCCACGTTCAGCGCCTGGCGCTCGGTGTCCACCCGGCCCATGTAGATCAGGCACTCCAGTCCCAGGAGCGCGCACGCCGTAGCGGTGGCGACGCCGTGCTGACCGGCGCCGGTCTCGGCGATGACGCGCGTCTTGCCCATGCGCTGCGCGAGCAGGGCCTGGCCGAGGACGTTGTTGATCTTGTGCGAGCCGGTGTGGTTGAGGTCCTCGCGCTTGAGGAAGATCCGTGCGCCGCCCGCTTCCTCGGACAGGCGCTTGGCCTCGTACAGCGGCGACGGACGGCCGGTGTAGTCGCGGGCCAGGGCGTTCAGTTCGGCGAAGAAGTCGTTGTCGGTGCGCACCTTCTCATAGGTGGCCGTGGTCTCCTCGATCACCGCCATCAGCGCCTCGGGGACGTGCCGGCCGCCGAACACGCCCCAGTGGCCCAACTCGTCCGGTCCGATCGGCGAGCGGTCGGCGATGCCGTCGCTGGCGAGCGGAAAACGTTCAGTCTGCACGTCGGGATTCTCGGTCACGGTTATTCAGTATCCTCATCGGTTCGGCGTCGGGGCGAACCGGGTTGGACGCCGACCGGTCGGCCGCGCACGGGCTGGGGTCAGTGCGACGGTTTGGGGCACGACGGGTGCGCGCCCGCGGTCACCAGATCGGAGACCGCCTGTCGCGGATCGCCGCTGGTGACCACTCCCTCGCCGACGAGCACCGCGTCGGCGCCGGCGCCGGCGTAGGCCAGCAGATCGGCGGGGCCGCGGACACCGGATTCGGCGATCTTGATGATGTTCGACGGCAGGCCGGGCGCGATCCGAGCGAAGCTGTCACGGTCCACGTCGAGCGTCTTGAGGTTGCGCGCGTTCACGCCGATCACGGTCGCCCCGGCTTCCAGGGCGCGGTCGGCTTCCTCCTCGGTGTGCACCTCCACCAGGGCGGTCATCCCCAGCGACTCGGTGCGATCGAGCAGCGAGGCCAGCGCCTGCTGATCCAGGGCGGCCACGATCAGCAGGATCACGTCCGCGCCGTGCGCGCGGGCCTCGTGGATCTGGTACGGCCCGACGATGAAGTCCTTGC
Organism: Gordonia phosphorivorans; assembly: GCF_042432625.1. Taxonomy (NCBI): domain Bacteria; kingdom Bacillati; phylum Actinomycetota; class Actinomycetes; order Mycobacteriales; family Gordoniaceae; genus Gordonia; species Gordonia phosphorivorans. The sequence continues at coordinate 22,967 of NZ_JBHLWV010000011.1, forward strand.
GCAGCAGCGGGACGTCGACCGCGGCGCGGACCGCGTCCAGATCGGCCAGGCTGCCCTGGAAACGACGCTCCTCGGTCAGCACGCTGATCACCCGGGCACCGCCGGCCTCGTAGGCGCGGGCCAGATCGGCCGGGTCCGGGATGTTGGCGAGGGCGCCCTTGGAGGGGCTGGCCCGCTTCACCTCGGCGATGACGCCGATCCCCGGCTGCCGGAGGGCTGCGGTGGCGTCCCGGGGCTCCGGAGCCCGCAGCGCCGCCGCCTTCACGGCCTCCAGATCGAGCACCGCTTCGCGCGCGGCGACGTCGGCCTTGACACCCTCGATGATCGAGTCGAGCACTGTGCCGCCAGTCACGGTGGGGCCCCTTTCACGTGTCTGAACTCCCGATAATGGATCCAGCCTAGAGTCAGTCGCCCGACCGGCCGCTTCCGGGTGGGGTTACCCGTCGGTTCGGTCCCGGCCCGGCGCATCGGGCCGCTCGGGGTCGGTCCCGCCGGGCAGGTCGGTGGGATCCATGCCCTCGTCGAGGGCGTCCCAGAACTCACGCTCGGTGGGTGCCGGCTCGTCGGCGGTCTGTGCGCGCGAATGCTCGGCGAAGACCCGACGCTCCAGTTCCTCGCGGCGTGCGGCCGGCGAGGAGTAGCGCGAGGACATCTTCTTGGCGCCGGACGCGGACATCGCCATGGCGACCGCTCCGACGACCGCGCAGACCGCGCCGATCAGCACCGCGATCCCGGCGCCGTTGAACGCCGTCACCGCGACCACCTCGTACCGGGCACCGATGTCGGCGCGCTCGACGGCGTAGCCGCCGCCCTCGCCGTTGGTGAGCAGCGTGATGGCCGGGACGGCCACCAGCACCGCGCAGGCCGCCACCAGCACCGCGACCAGGCGCAGGGCCAGTCCGTGCAGGGCGAACTGGACCGCGACGGCCGCCAGGAACAGCAGGGCCATCGCGACCAGCCACGGACTCCAGTCGCTGCCGGAGACGGCGAAGATCCGGGCCTCGCCGAGTCCGTCCTCGGCGTAGACCTCCGACCACGTCATCCGGGAGGCCACCCAGAGCAGAATCGCGGCCGCCAGCAGGAAGACCGCGGCGATCGCTTGGGGCCGCCGGCTGGCGCGGGGATCGGCGCTGGCGCCGGGGGCGGCGTCGGTCGGTTCGGTCATTGTTCGCTCTTTCCGGTCACCGGAGTCATCGTGGCGGCCGCGGCCACCGCGTTGAGGACGGCCGTCGCCTTGTTCCGGGCCTCGTTGAATTCGTACTCGGCGTCGCTGTCGGCCACCACGCCGCCGCCGGCCTGCACATAGGCGCGACCCTCGGTCATCAGCGCGGTGCGGATCGCGATCGCGGTGTCGGCGTCGCCGGCGAAATCCAGGTAGCCGACGATGCCGCCGTACAGACCGCGCCGGGTGAGCTCGTTCTCCTCGATCAGCTGCATGGCCCGCACCTTCGGCGCACCGGTCAGGGTGCCCGCCGGGAAGCACGCGGTGACCGCGTCCAACGCCTGCGCGTCCTCGCGCAGCCGACCCGACACCGTCGAGACCAGATGCATCACGTGGCTGTAGCGCTCCACCCGTCGGTAGTCGGTGACCCGCACGGTGCCCGGCTCGCAGACGCGGCCGAGATCGTTGCGTCCCAGGTCCACCAGCATGAGGTGTTCGGAGTTCTCCTTCTCGTCCTCCAGGAGCCCCTTGGCCAGCAGCTGATCCTCCTCCTCGGTGGCCCCGCGCCAGCGGGTACCGGCGATCGGGTGCGTGGTCGCCGTGCCCTCGGCCACGGTCACCAGGGCTTCCGGCGAGGATCCGACGATGCTGAACGGCCGCGCACCCACCCCGGCGTCGCCCACACCGGGCAGACGCAGCAGGTACATGTACGGGCTCGGGTTGGAGGCGCGCAGCACGCGGTAGACGTCCACCGGGTCGGCGTCGGTGGCGATCTCGAAGCGCTGCGAGGGCACCACCTGGAAGGCCTCCCCGGCCTCGATGTCGGCGACCAGCCCCTCGACGATGCCGCGGTAGTCGGCCAGCGTGCGCTGGCCGGTGTACTCCGGCGTCGGGCGGGTGAAGGTCGAGACGGTCGACGGTGCGGGCGCGGCGAGGGCCGCGGTCATGGTGTCCAGGCGGGCCACGGCGTCGTGATAGGCCTGCTCGGCCCGATCGGCGCTGCCGTCGAAGTTGATGGCGTTGGCGATCAGCGTGATGGTGCCCTCGTGGTGATCGAAGGCGGCCAGGTCGGCCACCAGCAGCCAGCACATGTCGGGCAGCCCGAGGTCGTCGACGGTGGTCGACGGCAGGCGTTCCAGGCGCCGCACGAAGTCGTAGGCCATGAAGCCGACGAACCCACCGGTCAGCGGCGGCAGGTCGGGCAGTCGGTCGGTCCGCAGCAGACGCAGCGACGCCGCCAACGACTCCAGCGGATCGCCGCCGGTCGGTGCGCCGGCCGGGACGGTGCCCCACCAGTGCGCCTGGCCGTCGGCCACGGTCAGCGCCGAAGGCGACCCGGAACCGATGAACGACCAGCGCGACCAGGACTGCCCGTTCTGCGCGGATTCGAGCAGGAAGGTGCCTTCCCGGTCGCCGGCGAGTTTGCGATACGCCGACAGCGGCGTCTCCGAGTCGGCGAGCAGTTTCCGGGTGACCGGCACGACGCGATGGTCGGCCGCCAGATCCAGGAAGGTCTCCAGCGATGTGGTGTGCGGGGACGCGTTGCTCGTCATCCCAGCGGTACCCCGCCGACGCCCCACTGGGTGCGCGGGATCTCGTTGATGGTGACCCACACCGAATCGGGGTTCTTCCCGGTCGCCCGGGCGTAGGCCTCGGTGACCGCGGCGATGGTCTCGTTCTTGACCCGATCGGACAGACCGGGGGTCTGGGAGATCTGGATGAGCGGCATGGCGTCCTTCCTAAGCGTCGGGGTGGTGGGCGTCGGGATCGACCGGCACTCCGAACGTCAGCGGTTCGGTGTCGAAGCAGCTGTGGTTGCCGGTGTGGCAGGCCGCGCCCGTCTGATCGACGGTCAACAGCAGCGTATCGCCGTCGCAGTCGAGCGTGATCTCGTGCACGTACTGAACGTGCCCGCTGGTCTCCCCCTTGACCCAGTACTGCTGCCGGGAGCGGGAGTAGTAGGTGGCGCGGCGGGTGGCCAGGGTGCGTTCGAGCGCTTCGTCGTCCATCCAGGCCATCATGAGCACCTGACCGGTGCTGCGTTCCTGGGCGATGGCGGCGACCAGGCCGTCGTCGGTGCGCTTGAGACGGGCGGCGAGTTCGGCGGGCAGTGCCATCAGCGGTCCTGTCGGTCGCGGTCGGTGCGGACGGTGATGCCCTCCTGGGCCATGGCCGCCTTCACCTGACCGATGGTCAGTTCACCGAAGTGGAACACCGAGGCGGCCAGCACGGCGTCGGCGCCGGCGGCGACGGCCGGCGGGAAGTCGGCGGCCTTGCCCGCACCGCCGCTGGCGATGACCGGCACGGAGACCGCGGCGCGCACGGCCTCGATCATCCGCAGGTCGAAGCCCTCCTTGGTGCCGTCGGCGTCCATCGAGTTCAGCAGGATCTCCCCCACCCCGAGTTCTTCGCCGCGGCGCGCCCACTCGACGGCGTCGATCCCGGTGCTCTTGCGGCCGCCGTGCGTGGTGACCTCCCAGCCGGACGGGGTCGGCGCGGCACCCTCGGGCACGGTCCGCGCGTCCACCGACAGCACGATGCACTGGGAGCCGAAGCGGCGGCTCATCTCCTCGAGCACCTCGGGGCGGGCGATGGCGGCGGTGTTCACGCTGACTTTGTCCGCACCGGCGCGCAGCAGCACGTCGACGTCGTCGACGGTGCGGATGCCGCCGCCGACGGTCAGCGGAATGAAGATCTGGTCGGCCGCGGCGCGCACCACGTCGATCATGGTGGCGCGCCCGGAGCTGGAGGCGGTCACGTCGAGGAAGGTCAGTTCGTCGGCGCCTTCGGCGTCGTAGCGGGCGGCCAGCTCGACCGGATCTCCCGCGTCCCGCAGGTTCTCGAAGTTGACGCCCTTGACCACCCGGCCGCCGTCGACGTCCAGGCACGGAATCACCCGCACCGCCAGGCCGTTGCTCTCGGCTGCCACGCTCATCTGGATGCTCTCTTCTCTACTAGTTCGTCGCACATCGCTAGTACGTCAGGGTGTGCGGTGCCGGCCACTCGCCGTCCGCCAGGATATCGAGGAGTTCGGCGTGCACGCCCGGGGCCGCCGCCACCAACGACGGTGTGGTGGTGGTCCACGGTCGTCCGTGGATGTCGGTGGCCACGCCGCCGGCCGCGCGCACCAGGGCCACCCCCGCGGCGTGGTCCCACGGATGCCGCCCGTAGGACACCGCCCCGGCCAGCTGCCCGCCGGCCACGAAGGCCATGTCGGCCCCGGTGGAGCCCTGCACGCGGATCCGCGCGTGCCGACGGGTGATCTCCCCCTGCACGCGGGCCCGCTGGGCGCCGGGGAACAGCCCCTGCTGATCGACGTAGTAGGAGACGTAGCCGATCGCACTGCCGCGCATCCCGCCGGAGTCGGCGAGCGGGGCGGCGGGGCGCCCGTCCACCAGCAGCGGGCCGCCGCGGTGGGCGGCGAAGCGGTGTCCGAGCGCCGGAATCCAGGTGAGGCCGATGACCGGTTCGGCGTCGACCACCAGCGCCACCAGCATGGCGGCCGTCGGCAGGCCCGTCGAATAGTTGAAGGTGCCGTCGATCGGGTCGACCAGCCACACCGCCCCGGTGCTCGGGTCGGGTCCGCCGAACTCTTCGCCGTGCACGGCGATGCCGGTGCGTTCGCGCAGTTGGCGGACGAATCGGCGTTCCAGTGCCAGATCCATCTCGGTGGCGAAGTCGGTGCCGCCCTTGGTCACCGCGCTGGGCGCCCCCAGCCCGGCGAGGAAGTCGCCGACGGCCTCGTCGAGGATCGACGAGGCCTCCGCCTGCAGCGCGGGCAGATCCATCTCGCCCACGGAGCCGACGGACATCGAGGTCATCGCGCCACGGCCGCGACCGCCTCCAGCGCCTGCGGCAGCGTGAACCGGCCGGCGTAGAGCGCCTTGCCGATGATCGCGCCCTCGATCCCGAGTGGGGCCAGCTCGGCGATCGCGACCAGGTCTTCCAGCGCCGAGATGCCGCCGGAGGCGACGACGGGTGCGTCGGTGCGGCGGGCCACCTGCTCGAGCAGCTCCAGGTTGGGGCCGGTGAGGGTGCCGTCCTTGCTCACGTCGGTCACCACGTAGCGTGCGCAGCCGTCCCGATCGAGGCGGTCGAGGACCTCCCAGATCTCGCCGCCCTCGGTGACCCAGCCGCGGCCGCGCACCCTGTAGACGCCGTCCTCGTCGCGCAGCACGTCCAGGCCCACGGCGATCCGGTCGCCGTGCTCGGCGATGGCCTTGGCGCACCACTCGGGGTTCTCGATGGCCGCGGTCCCCAGGTTGACGCGCGTGCAGCCGGTGGCCAGCGCGGCGGCCAGCGACGCGTCGTCGCGGATGCCGCCGGACAGCTCCAGCTTCAGGTTCAGTTCCGCGGCCACCTCGCTGATCAGCGCGCGGTTGTCGCCGCGCCCGAAGGCCGCATCCAGGTCCACCATGTGGATCCACTCGGCGCCGTCGCGCTCCCAGGCCAGGGCCGCGTCGCGCGGCGAACCGTACGGGGTTTCCGAACCCGCGGCGCCCTGCACCAGGCGGACGGCTTGTCCGTCGACGATGTCGACTGCGGGCAGGAGTTCCAGGATCTGAGCCATCGGATTGAAGTCTTTTCTCGAAAGTGATTGGAGCTGAAGTGCTTTCGCCGTCACCGGCGGGTCGGTCAGGTGTCGCTGTGCTGCTTCTTGAGATGGTCGATCTCGTGCTGGACGTGCCGCAGCTCGCGCCGCACCACCACCGCCATCACGATCACCATCACCACGACGGCCGCGATGGCGACGATCAACGCCACCATCTCGACGGTGCGCGCCAGCCACCACACCAGCGGCACCGCGATCACCAGGACGAGCGCCGCGGCACCGAGCGAGCGCGCCACCATTCTGCCGAACGAGAAGCTGTCGGCCGCGGTGGGTTCGCGAGGTGTCACAGCGTGGCCACCCAGTTCCGCAGGAGGGCCGCACCCACGTCGCCGGACTTCTCCGGGTGGAACTGCGTGGCCCACAGCGGGCCGTTCTCCACGGCGGCCAGGAACGGTGCACCGTAGTCGGTCCACGCCAGCTTCGGCGCCGTCAGCGGTGAACCCATGTTGTCCAGCTCCCAGGTCTGCGCCGCGTAAGAGTGGACGAAGTAGAACCGGGCCTGCGGGTCGATGCCGGCGAACATCGTCGAATCGGCCGGACGGTCGACGGTGTTCCAGCCCATGTGCGGCAGCACCGGCGCCGGCAGCCGGGTCACGGTGCCGGGCCACTCGCCGCAGCCCTCGGTCTCGACGCCGAACTCCACGCCCTGCTCGAACAGGACCTGCATGCCGACGCAGATGCCCAGGACCGGTCGGCCGCCGGCGAGGCGTCGCCCGATGATGCGGTCGCCGCGGACCGCGCGCAGGCCGGCCATGCACGCCTCGTAGGCGCCCACGCCCGGCACGAGCAGACCGTCGGCCTCCACGGCGGCGGCGAAGTCGGTGGTCACCTCCACCCGGGCACCGGCGCGCTCGAGCGCGCGCTGCCCGGACCGGATGTTGCCCGAGCCGTAGTCGAGCAGCACCACCGTCGGCACCCGTGCGCTCACAGAGTGCCCTTGGTGGACGGGATGCCGGTGACGCGCGGGTCGGGTTCGACGGCGGCCCGGAGCGCCCGCGCCACCGCCTTGAACTCGGCCTCGGTGATGTGGTGCGGGTCGCGGCCGTACAGCACGCGCACGTGCAGCGCGATCCGCGCGTTCAGCGCCAGCGACTCCCACACGTGCTGGTTGATGACGGTGGCGTACGACGTGACCGGCCCGGCGTCACCGCCGGAATAGCCGCCGATCACGGTGGTGAGCATCTGGTCGGGTTCGCCGGTGAACACGCAGTACGGGCGGCCGGAGACGTCGACGATCGCCTGCGCGAGGGTCTCGTCCATCGGAATCCAGGCGTCGCCGAAGCGGCGGATGCCGCGCTTGTCGCCGAGGGCCTCGGCGATGGCCTGCCCGAGCACGATCATGGTGTCCTCGACCGTGTGGTGCGCCTCGATCTCGATGTCGCCGACGGCCTGCACGGTCAGGTCGAAACCGCCGTGCGCGCCGAAGGCGGTCAGCATGTGATCGAAGAACGGCACGCGCGTGGAGATGTCGGTGACACCGGTGCCGTCGAGGTTGATCTCGACGACGATGGACGACTCGCGGGTGGTGCGCTCGATGCGGGCGATCCGGCTCATGGGAGGGCCTTTCGGTCGGTGGAGGCGAGGGCGCGGCTGACGTCGAGGAAGACGTCGTTCTCGGCGGGCAACCCAATCGTCGCACGCAGGCGCGACGGGATACCGACGTCGCGGATCAGCACGCCGTGGTCCAAGTAGTGCTGCCAGCTCGCGGGGGCGTCGGCGAACTCGCCGAACAGGACGAAGTTGGCGTCGGAGTCGATCACGTCGTAGCCCATCGCGGTGAGCGCGGCCGTGACCCGTTTGCGTTCGGCGACGATCGCCGCCACCCCGGCCAGCGTCTCGGCGCTGTGCCGCAGCGCGACCCGCGCCGCGGCCTGGGTGAGGACCGACAGGTGGTACGGCAGGCGCACCAGCAGCAGCGCGTCGATCATCGCGGGGGCCGCGGCCAGGTAGCCGAGGCGACCGCCGGCGAAGGCGAACGCCTTGCTCATGGTGCGCGAGACGATCAGCGTGGCCGGGTACTCATCGATGAGGGCGACGGCGCTGGGCTGGTCGGAGAACTCGCCGTAGGCCTCGTCGACGATCACGATGCCCGGCGCCGCATCCAGGATGCGGCGCAGGTCGGCGGTCGGGACCGAGCCGCCGGTGGGGTTGTTCGGCGAGGTCACGAAGACGATGTCCGGGGTGCGCGCGGCGATCTCCCCGACCGCGTAGTCCACGTCCAGGGAGAAGTCGGCGGCGCGCTTGCCGTCGAGCCAGGTGGTCTCGGTCCCGTCGGAGATGATCGGGTGCATCGAGTACGACGGGGTGAACCCCAGCGCGCTGCGGCCCGGTCCGCCGAAGGCCTGCAGGATCTGCTGCAGGATCTCGTTGGATCCGTTGGCCGCCCACAGGTTCTCGTACGTGAGCGGCACGCCGGTCGCGTCGGTCAGGTAGTCGGCGAGGTCGGTGCGCAGCGCCACCGCGTCGCGATCGGGGTAGCGGTGCAGCGCCGTCGCGCAGTCCGCGACCGCCTCGGCGATGTCCTCGACCAGCGCCGCGCTCGGCGGGTGCGGGTTCTCGTTGGTGTTGAGCACCACCGACACGGCCAGTTGCGGTGCGCCGTAGGGGCTCTTGCCCCGCAGGTTCTCCCGCAGCGGCAGGTCCTCGAGCCTCACCCGCGCCCCGGCGGCCGCGGGCCGCGCGGTCACGAAACGTCCCCGAACCGCACGGTCACCGCGTCGCCGTGTGCGGGCAGGTCCTCGGCGTTGGCGAGGGTCACCACGTGGCCGGCGACCTCGGCCAGGGCGGTGCGGTCGTAGTCGATGATGTGCACGCCGCGCAGGAAGGTCTGCACCGACAGACCCGACGAGTAGCGCGCCGAACCGGAGGTCGGCAGGACGTGGTTGGAGCCCGCGCAGTAGTCGCCGAGGCTGACCGGCGAATAGGTGCCGACGAAGATCGCACCGGCGCTGGTCACCCGTTCGGCGATCGCGGCCGCGTCGCGGGTCTGGATCTCCAGGTGTTCGGCGGCGTAGGCGTCCACCACGCGCAGCCCGGACTCGACATCGTCCACCAGGACGATGCCCGACTGCGGGCCGCCGAGCGCGGTGCGCACCCGTTCGGTGTGCTTGGTGGTGGCCGCCTGGGCGGCGACCGCGACGTCGACGGCGTCGGCCAGCTCGACGCTGTCGGTCACCAGGACCGAGGCGGCGAGCACGTCGTGCTCGGCCTGGCTGATGAGGTCGGCGGCGATGACCGCGGGATCGGCGGAGTCGTCGGCCAGGATGGCGATCTCGGTGGGTCCGGCCTCCGAGTCGATGCCCACGACGCTGCGGACCAGGCGCTTGGCAGCGGTCACGTAGATGTTGCCCGGCCCGGTGATCAGATCGACGGGGTTCAGGTCCGCGCCGTCGGTGTCGGTGCCGCCGTAGGCCAGCAGCGCGACGCCCTGGGCGCCGCCCACCGACCACACCTCGTCCACGCCCAGCAGCGAGCAGGCCGCGAGGATCGTCGGGTGCGGCCAGCCGCCGAAGTCGGCCTGCGCCGGGGAGGCGACCACCAGCGAACCGACCCCGGCCTCCTGGGCCGGAACCACGTTCATCACCACGCTGGACGGGTACACGGCGTTGCCGCCGGGCACGTACAGGCCGACGCGTCGCACCGGGATCCACTTCTCGGCGACGGTGCCGCCGGGGGTCACCTGCGTCACGGTGGTCTGGCGGCGCTGATCGGCGTGCACCTTCCGGGCGCGTCGGATGGCCTCCTCCAAGGCGGCCACCACCTGCGGGTCCAGTCCGGCGCGGGCCTGCTCGATCACCGTGAGCGGCACCCGCACCGAGGCGGGCCGGATCTTGTCGAACTTCTCGGTGTAGTCCAGTGCCGCGTCGGCGCCATGCTCGGCCACCGCCTCCACCACCGGCGTGACCACCGGGAGGACGGAGTTGATGTCGGTGCCTCCGCGCGGCAGGGCGCGACGCAGCTGGCTCAGCGTGACGTCGGCTCCGCGCAGATCAGTTCGGGCGAGCATGAGAGGCTGGCTCCTCCTTAACGAGAAAAGTTTCCCCTCCAGGATATGCCGTCGCGGCTAGTGCTTTTCTTTCGGCACTGCCCCGCCGCGGGGCGCCGCCGTTCACCCCCGCACCGCGCGGCGCATCGGGGTGTGCGGGATGTCGTCCTCGAGGAACTCCGGCCCGTCGGCGACGTAGCCCCGCCCGGCGTACAGGCCGGTCAGATGCGACTGGGCGTCCAGGACGCTGGGCCGGTCGCCGATCTCGGCCAGAATCCGATCGAGCAGTCGTCCGGCGAGGCCGGTGCCGCGCGCCGTCGGCGCCGTGCAGACCCGGCCCACGCGGTACTCCCAGTCGCCGTCGGGCCGGTCGTCGCGCAACAGGCGCGCGGTCGCGAGGATCTCCCCGTCGCCGTCGACGCACCAGAACAGGATCGCGTCGGGTTCCAGGTCGCGGCCGTCGAGTTCGGGATAGGCGCACCGCTGCTCCACGACGAAGACGTCGACACGCAAGCGCAGGATGCGGTACAGGACGGTCGGGTCGAGGTCGGCGACGGCGGCGCGGTGCACGGTGATGCGCATCGTTCCATCATGCGCACCGCGGCCGTAGGATCGCGCCATGCCGACGACCAAGCCGACGAACGTCTCCGTCGACGACTTCCTCGCCACGGTGACCGACGACCGTCGCCGTACCGACAGCCAGGCGGTGTGCGCGCTGCTGCGCGAGCTCACCGGCACCGAGCCCCGCATGTGGGGCGCGTCGATGGTGGGCTTCGGGCGGCAGCCCTACACCACCGCCGACGGTAAGAGTCACGAGTGGTTCGCGATCGGGTTCGCACCCCGCAAGGCCGCGTTGACCCTCTACGGCCTCACCTACGACGACTCCAACGCCGACCTGCTCGCCCGACTCGGGCCGCACACCACCGGCAAGGGCTGCCTCTACGTCAAACGGTTCGACGCCGTCGATCACGACGTGCTGGCGGAACTGATCACCCGGTCCTGGGAGCTCAATCACCGGCCGTGAGGTGAGGTCTTTGGTCGGTGGTGCCGTCGATCGGCTCCCCGCGGCGGGTTCGGCGGGCAGGCTGGGGGTCATCCCCGGTCGCGCTGCCCGGGACCTGCCGCAGCGTCTACTCCCTGAGGAGACCGACGATGACCGATAAGATCACCGCCGCCGTCGTCACCGAGCTCGGTGCGGCCCTGGAAATCACCGACATCGACATGCCCGTGCCGGGGCCCGGCCAGGCCCTGGTGAAGTTGGAGACCTCCGGGGTCTGCCACACCGACCTGCACGCGCGTAACGGCGACTGGCCGGTCCAGCCGTCGCCGCCGTTCGTGCCCGGCCACGAGGGAGTCGGTCGAGTGGTGGCCGTCGGTGACGGTGTCACCGAGCTCGCCGTGGGCGATCTGGTGGGCAACGCCTGGCTGTGGTCGGCGTGCGGGGTGTGCGAGTACTGCCGCACCGGCTGGGAGACGCTGTGCGAGAGCCAGCACAACGGCGGCTACTCGGTGGACGGTTCGTTCGGCGAGTACATGCTGGTGGACGCGCGCTTCGCGGCCCGCGTCCCGGAGGGTCTGGACCCGGTGGAGGTGGCCCCGATCCTGTGCGCCGGTGTGACGGTCTACAAGGGCCTGAAGGTCTCTGACGTGCGACCCGGCCAGTGGATGGTGATCTCCGGGATCGGCGGTCTCGGCCACGTCGCGGTGCAGTACGCCCGCGCGATGGGCATGCGGGTGGCCGCGGTCGACATCGCCGACGACAAACTCGCCCTGGCCCGCGAACACGGCGCCGAGGTAACCGTGAACGCGGCCGTCGAGGATCCGGTGGCCGCCATCGTCGAGCAGACCGGCGGCGCCCACGGCGTCCTGGTGACCGCGGTGCACCCGCAGGCCTTCGGTCAGGCGATCGGTATGGCCCGGCGCGGCGGCACCATCGTCTTCGTCGGTCTGCCGCCCGGCGACTTCCCCGCCCCGATCTTCGACGTGGTCCTCAAGGGCCTCACCATCCGCGGCTCGATCGTCGGCACCCGGCAGGACATGGTGGAGGCGATCGACTTCTACGCGCGCGGACTGATCAAGCCCACGGTCGCGACGGGCGCCCTCGGCGACATCAACGAGATCCTCGACCGCATGGAGGCCGGCGAGATCGAGGGCCGGATGGTCATCGACTACCGCTGAACCGACACCACGCCGCCAGAGTGTCGAGTTGTGGTCCCCACACCACCACAACTCGACACTCCACGCCGACTCACCCCAACTCGGCCCGACGACCGGCCAACACCACGATCAACTGCCGCAGACACGACTCCAACTCGTACGTCAGCTGATGCCAGGTGAACGCCAACACCACCCACCCGGCGGCAGCCAACGCATTGCGCTTGGTCCGATCCCGCTCGAACTGGCGGACCCCGTGATGGAACGCCCACCCGTCGATCTCCACAGCCACCTTCTCCACCGGCCACGCCACATCCACCCGCCACCGCCCGAAGCGATACTGCAGTTCCCATCCGGTCAGCCGTTCGGCACGGACCGCCCCGACGAACAACCGCTCGGCCGCCGATTCGGTGTCCCCGCCCACGATACTCAGCAGCCGCCGCACGACGGCGAAGCCTCGCCGACCCGCATTGCGCTCCAGACACGTCGTCAAGTCCGACAGCGTCACCGGCTGCGTCTGCAGCGCCCCATCCAGGAGTCGGGCGCCGTCGGGCACCTCCAGGCACGCGGTCAAGATCGTCATCGGCAGGCGGGTCACCGGCAGTCCGCGCACCCGGGTGACGTCGGCCGCGTCGTAGCGCCGGCGCACGGCCTGGACCCGGCATTCCGACCACCCCCGCGGCTGCGCGGCGGCCGGGACCGCCAGCGTCAACGGCATCGCGAGATCGTCGACAAGCCCGTGCCACCACGCTGCGGTGCTGCGATCGACCAGTCCGCCGTGTGCGGCGGCCGCGCCGCGCACCAGCGCCGCCTCGGTGTAGGGGTGCGCGGCCGACCGGAAGACGCCGCGCGCCACCCGTCGCCACTCGCCCGACTCGGTGCGCGTTCTGATCTGCGCGCGGGTCAGGCCGCAGGCCATCGCCCGTCCGGCCGTGATCACCCCGTCGTGCGCGGCCAGTTCGGCCGCGACGCTGCCCACATCCCCCACGCCGGTTAGACGCCGGAGCGGGCCCCGCCGGTTCCGCGACACGCGGAGCGCGGCGGCTCGCGGGTGCCGGTTACCAGTCCAGACCGAGGTCGAGAACGGTGACCGAATGCGTCAACGCGCCCACGGCGAGGTAGTCGACGCCGGTGCGGGCGTAGTCCATCGCGACGTCCAGGGTGAGCCCGCCGGACGACTCCAGTCGGGTCTGTGGCGACCGCTGGTCCCGGCGCTGGACGGCCATCTGGGTTTCCCACGGCTCGAAATTGTCCAGCAGCACCAGCTGCGGGCTCAGCGCCAGGACCTCGTCGAACTGGGCGAGGGAATCGACTTCCACTTCCACGGGCAGGTCCGGGGCGACGGCCCGCACCGCCTCCAAAGCGGCGGCCACGCCCCCGGCCGCCACCACGTGGTTGTCCTTGATCAGGGCGGCATCGCCCAGGCCCAGGCGGTGGTTGACGCCGCCACCGGCGCGGACGGCGTACTTCTGGAGGAATCGCATCCCGGGCAGGGTCTTGCGGGAATCCCGGATCTGCGCGGACGTCCCTTCGACGGCGGCCACCCACTGCGCCGTCGCGGTCGCGATCCCGGACAGATGGCACAGCAGGTTCAGCGCGGTCCGCTCCGCCGTCAGCAGCGACGACGCGGGGGCGCGCAACGCGAGCACCGTCTGACCGGGTTCGACGGCGCTGCCGTCGGCCAGTTCGGTGGTCACCACGTAGTTGTCGGCACCGATCACCAGGTCGAAGACCGCGCGGACCACCGGCAGACCGGCGATCACGCCGTGCTGCCTGCTGACGATCCGGGTGTCGGCCACCGTCTCGGCCGGGACGGTGGCCAGCGTGGTGATGTCCGGACCGTAGCGCAGGTCCTCGTCGAGCGCGGTGGCGATCAACGCCAACAGTTCCTCGGTGACCTCGAAGGTCAACGCCTCCCCCGGTCCGGCCTGGCCGATGAACGCCTCGCCCACGCGCCTACTCCCCGCCGCCGGGGTTGCCGATCTCGATCATCCGCTGCACGCTCAGGCGCGCCTTGGCGGCGATCTCCGGATCCACGTGCACCTCGTCGCGCCCCTCGGTGAGGCACCGCAGCAGCGCCGCGGGCGTGATCATCTTCATGTACGGGCAGGCCGCCCGCGGGTTCACCGGCTGGAAGTCCACGTCCGGGGCCGCCTTGCGCAGCTGGTGCAGCATGCCGACCTCGGTGGCCACCAGCACCTGCTTGGCCGTGGACTCGCGGGCCGCGTCGATCATGCCGCCGGTGGAGAGGATCTTCACCTTGTCCTCGGGCACCGCCCCCTCGCCTGCCAGGTACAGCGCCGACGTGGCGCAACCGCACTCGGGATGGATGTACAGCTCGGCGTCCGGGTGGCTGTCGGCCTGCTCGGTGAGTTCGTCGCCGTTGATCCCGGCGTGCACGTGGCACTCGCCGGCCCAGATGTGAATGTTGTCGCGCCCGGTCTCCCGCTTGACGTGCGCACCCAGGAACTGGTCCGGGAGGAAGAGGACGTCCCGGTCCGGGTCGATCGAGGCCACCACCTCGACGGCGTTCGACGACGTGCAGCAGATGTCGGTGAGCGCCTTCACCTCGGCGGTGGTGTTGACGTAGGAGACGACCACCGCGTCGGGATAGTCGGCCTTCCATTCGCGGAGCTGCTCGGCGGTGATCGAATCGGCGAGCGAGCAACCGGCCCGCTCGTCCGGGATCAGCACCCGCTTGTCCGGGCTGAGGATCTTGGCGGACTCGGCCATGAAGTGCACGCCGCAGAAGATGATCTCGTCGGCCTCCACCTCGGCGGCCACGCGCGACAGACCCAGCGAGTCGCCCACGTAGTCGGCGATGTCCTGGATGGCCGGCAGCTGGTAGTTGTGCGCCAGGATCACCGCGTTGCGGGCCTTGGCCAACCGCTTGATCTCGGCGGCCCACTCCGGAGTGGCCTCCACGCCGCCGTAGGCGGCCGGAATGGAGACGCCCGGGTCGGGCATGCCCAGATCGGTTTCGGTGCGGGTGATGATCGTTGAGGTCATGGCGACTGCTCCCTTCGCAGCATCCGGCCCGGCGGGCTGGCCGGTACCGGGTTTTCGACCGGTGATCGAAAACTAATCGGCGTCATGGTAACACCGGCGCCGGTGGGGTTTGTTCCCGCGGCTACCGGCGTCGACGACGCTCGTTACACTCAGCGCCATGGCGACTCCGACACCCGTCGAGGTGCTCACTGCGGTCTTTCAGGTCCGCGAACCGACACAGGGCCGACCGACCCTGCACGTCCTACTGCATCGCAGCTCCGGCGAGGCCCCGTGGTCGCTGCCCGGCGGCGACGTCGGGTCGCGGGAGACGCTCGCCGCGGCGGCGCGCCGCCACCTCGGCGGGCAGTGCGGCCTGACGCGGGTGGCCCACCTGGAGCAACTGTCCGTGTTCTCCGATCCCGACCGGATTCCCCAGGTACGGACCATCGCCGCCACCTACCTCGGCCTGGTCCCCCGCGACGTGCCCGTCGAACCCGCGGCCGTCGACACCGACGCGCCGGGCACCGCGCGCTGGATCGACGTCGAGGAGCTGCCCGACCTGGCCTACGACCACGCTCGCGTGGTCGAGCTGGCGCGCAGCCGGATCGCGGCCAAGCTGTCGTACACCAATCTGGCCTTCGCGCTGGCCCCCGGCCGATTCGCCATGTCCGAACTCTCCGAGATCTACGGCGCCGCGCTCGGCTATCACGTGGACGCCACCAACCTGCTGCGAGTGCTGTCCCGACGCGGCGTGGTGATCGCCACCGGCACGGTGGGACGCACCGGCCCCAGCGGCGGCCGCCCGCCCGCCCTGTACTCCTTCGCCGACGATTCACTGGTGGTGACCGACGAATTCGCCACCCTCCGACCGCCGCCCTGAGCACGCGAAAAGTTCCAGAAAGACCGTTGCCCTCACACCGCGGTGGGAGTATCGTAGTCATCAGGAATCGAACACACGTTCGCACGAGGGGGTGGCGAAATGCGAGTGACACCGTCAGCGGAACTGCCCGACACGGCCACTGAACTCACGGCGCTCATCGACGCGGCCACCGATCGTCTCGCCGCCGTCGGGTTCCTGCACGAAACCGACCGCGACATGCTCGACGTGATCTCCCGTTGGGAGATCAGTCGACGCAAGGCCGACAACATCTCCGTGCGCCTGCTCATCGAGGCCGGCGACCGCAACCTCGAGTCTCTCGCCGGATACGTGACCGTGTCGCAATTCCTGGCCACCGGGTTGCGCGTGGGCCGCGCCGAAGCCGCTCGCCGTCGCACCGTGGCCCGCGAGATCGGGGTATTCGGCAATCTGCAGGGCCAGCGACTACCGCCGCGCCTGCCGCTGTGCGCGGCAGCCGTCGCCGAAGGCGCCATCGGCGCCAAGCACGTCGACGTCATCGCCCACATCATGGCCAAGATCCCCGCCGCGGTACCCCAGACCGATCGCGATCGGGCCGAAAAGGTGTTGTCCGACGCAGCCCGACACGTCTCACCCGACGACCTGCCGATGCTCGGCCACCGCATTCTGGCCCACCTCGACCCCGACGGACATCTCACCGACGACACGGACCGTCGGCGACAACGCGGATTCACCGTTCGTCCCCAGGATCGCCAGCTGATGAGCAAGGTGCGGGCGCTCCTCACCCCGGAACTGCGCGCCAAACTCGAAGTGATCCTCACCGTTTGGGCAGCACCCGGAATGAACAATCCCGCCGATCCCGACTCTCCGCACGGCGCAGCCGACCGACCCTACCTCGATCCGGAAGCACTCGAGGCCGCGGCAACCCGTGACGAGCGGTTACCGGCCCAACGCAACCACGACGCACTCGTCGCCATGTGCGACTACCTCCTCGGCCACGGAGCACTCGGCCGCCCGGACCGAATACCGTCGCAGCTGGTGATCACCACCACCGAATCCGAACTCGCCGCGCGAGCGGGCACGGCGATCACCGCCACCGGCACGCGCGTACCCGTCGCCGACCTGGTCGACCTCGCCGCCGATGCGAATCCGTGGCTGGAGGTGTTCGCCGACCATTCCGCAGCCATTCTCTACCTGGGCCGTGGCAAACGTCTGGCGACCTTGGCCCAACGCCTGGCGCTGTTCGGCCGCGACCGAGGCTGCACCATGGCCGGATGCCGTCGACCATTCGCGCAGACCGAAGCGCATCACATGCCGGCCTGGTCGCGCGGCGGCCCCACCGACATCGACCATCTCGGCGCAGCCTGCGGACCGCACAACCGTCGCGAGGGCCGGGCCGCGGGCCAGTGGGAATCGACGATCCTGGTCGATGGCCCGGACGCGGGCCGGGTCGCCTGGCGACCGGCCGGTTCCGCCGGACCCTGGCGGGTCAATCCACTGCACAACCCGGAATCGCTGATCCGGCCGCACTTCGTGGCGGATCCGCCGGCCACGACCCGCCTCGACCCCGTGCGATCGACCGTCGAACGATTACTGCGCTGCCACATCCGGAGCCATCAACCGCCGATCAGCGTCGATTCGTCAGACGGGAGTGAGAAGTCAGGCCCGCAGGCCGTCGGCGGCGGGGGCGCCCGGGTAGTTCCAGTCGGCGGGCGGCGGCGGCACCGCGCCTACGGACGGCTCCTCCGGCGGGATCTGCCCGCGCGGGTGCCAGGCGCCGTCCCCGGAGCCGGCGGCACAGACGAAGTACACCAGCGCGGCGGTCCCGGGCGCACAGATCAGCAGCAGCCACGGGGCGGCCAGGAAGTTCCAGCCCGCACCGGTCAGCCACAGGTCGTCCACCAGCTGATAGGTCCCCGGCGTGTGCGGATCGACGCCACCGGCCCGGGCGTCGGCGACGGCGCTGCCCACTTCCATGGCCAGCCCGGACGCCACCAGCGCCAGGGCCACGGCGAACAGCAGCCCGGTGACCCCGCGCGCCGACCGCAGAAGAATCCACACCGCCAGGGCGCACACGGCACCGAAACCGAACGCGAGGAGGGCGAAGACCGCCGGACCGCTGAACAGCAGCGCCGACTGCGGGGCCGGGAAAGCGAGCCCACGCTCGGTCACCGTGACCTCGGCGTACGGGATGACGAAGGCCCACAACACCCCGAGCAGTACGCCCAGGATCAGGAAGGCCACCGCCACCAGCAGCGGGCGCACGCGCGCGGAGGCGAGAGCGCTCATCGCTGTTCCAGCTGCGCCGAATCCAGCGTCCCGTGCCGGGAGCAGCGCGCCACCCAACCGTCCGGCACCACCTGCACCACCATCCGACGACCGCACTGCCCGCAGTAGCGGGGCGGCTCCAAACCCATGCGGGCGGCCGGCGGCACCGCGTCCGGGGACTGCAGCTCCAGCTCCAGTCCGGTGTAGACGCCGTAACGCAGGGGCTGCGCCAACGGTCCGGGCACCGTCATCATCGGTTCTCCTTCGTTCGCGGCTTCGACGCTACAGGGGGCCGCGCTCAGAGAGTGTCGTTGAGGGCCTTGATCGGCATGCTCAGATCGTCGAGCAGATCCAGATCGGCTTCGGCGGGACGGCCCAGCGTGGTCAGGTAGTTGCCGACGATCACCGCGTTGATGCCGCCGAGAATGCCCTGCTTGGCGCCCAGGTCGCCGAGGGTGATCTCACGACCGCCGGCGAAACGCAGAATGGTGCGCGGCAGCGCGAGCCGGAAGGCGGCCACGGCCTTGAGCGCCTCCGCCGCGGGCAGCACGTCCAGGTCGCCGAACGGCGTACCCGGCCGCGGGTTGAGGAAGTTCAACGGCACCTCGTCGGGATCGAGCACGGCCAGCTCGGCGGCGAACTCCGCGCGCTGCTCCACCGTCTCCCCCATGCCGAGGATGCCGCCGCAGCACACCTCCATGCCGGCCTCGCGCACCATGCGCAGGGTGTCCCACCGCTCGTCGTAGGTGTGCGTGGTCACCACGTTCGGGAAGTGGCTGCGGGCCGTCTCCAGGTTGTGGTTGTACCGGTGCACGCCCATCGCGGCGAGCTCCTCGACCTGCTCCTGCGTGAGCATGCCCAGGCTGCAGGCGATCTGGATGTCGACCTCGTTGCGGATCGCCTCGATACCGGCCGCCACCTGGGTCATCAGGCGCTTGTCCGGGCCGCGGACGGCGGCCACGATGCAGAACTCCGTGGCCCCGGTCTTGGCCGTCTGCTTGGCCGCTTCCACCAGCGACGGAATGTCGATCCAGGCGCTGCGCACCGGCGAGGTGAACAGGCCGGACTGGCTGCAGAAGTGGCAGTCCTCCGGGCAGCCGCCGGTCTTGAGGGAGATGATGCCCTCCACTTCCACCTCCGGACCGCAGTGACGCAGGCGGACGTCGTGGGCCAGCTGCAGCAGCTCGGGCAGACGCTCCTCGTCCAGCCGCAGCACCTGCAGCAGCTGCTCGTAGCCGAGCCCGACGCCGTCGTCGAGCACCTGCCGGCGCGCGAGCGCGAGGATGTCCTCGTCAGCCGATACCGGGTCGACAGAAGCGGGGGTCGAGGTGGTGATGGTCATGATTCTCCTTCGTGAGGTTTCATCGGCCGGCCGGCCGGGCGGCCGCGGCCGCCGAGAGTCGTGCGGTCGGAGCCGCCCACAGTCGTTGTCCGGTGAACCACGCCGGCGCCGCCTTCTGGAAGGCACTCGGTTCCGCGCTGCCCGCGCCCGCCGGGACGGCGGCGACCACCGGCACGCCGGTCAGTCGCGGCAGATCGTCGCGGTTGCAGGTCATCGCCAGGTCCGGGGCCGCGGGCCACGCACCGAGGATCAGGCCCGCCACGTCCACACCGGCCGCGCGCAGGGCGTCGACGGTCAGTTCGGTGTGATTCAGGGCGCCCAGACCGGGATCGGTCACCACCACGGTGCGCGCCCGCAGTGCCGCGGCGACGTCGAGCACCGTCAGCTCCGGGGCCAGGCGCACCAGCACCCCGCCGGCGCCCTCGACCAGCACCAGGTCGGCGTCGAGTGCGAGTCGGTGCACCGTCGCGCAGATCTCGTCGAGCCGCACGTAGGGCGCCCGTGCCCGCCGCGCCGCCGTCTCCGGGGCGAGCGGCTCGGGGTAGCGGGCCACCTCGGCGACCGGGATCGGGCCCGCCAACGCGGTCACGACGGCCAGGTCGCCCGGCTCCTGCGGCCCGACTCCCGTCTGCACCGGTTTGCACACGGCCACGCGCAGGCCGTCGGCCCGGGCGGCCGCGGCCAGCGCGGCCACGGCGATCGTCTTGCCGACGTCGGTGGACGTGCCGGTCACCACCAGGATCTGAGTCATCGGGCCCCCACCGCCCGCAGCGCCTCGTCCACCACCGCGGCCACCGAGACGAGCGTGGTCGGCTCCAGGTCGGCACGCACGGTCACCCGCAGCCGGGACGTCCCAGCGGGCACCGACGGCGGCCGGAAGCAGCCCACCAGCAGATCCCGGTCGCGGCAGTACGCCGCCGCCGCCACCGCGGCGACCGGGTCGCCGACGATCAGCGAGACCACCGCGGATTGCGGCGTGTGGGCGCCGACGGCCTCGGCGAACGCCCGCACCGAGGAGCGCAGGGTGTTCGGCAGCTCCGGGTCGGCCCGCAGCACGCCGAGGGCCGCGTGTGCTGCGCCGACGGCGGCGGGGTTGAGGCCGGTGTCGAAGATGAAGCTGCGCGCACGGTCGATCAGGTGTCCGCGCAGCGCCGCCGAACCGGCGACGAAACCGCCCTGCGCCCCCAGCGATTTGGAGGCCACCCCGGTGATCACCAGCCCGGGCGCACCGGACAGGCCGCACTCGGCCACCACGCCGCGGCCGCCCGGACCGCGCACGCCGACCGCGTGCGCCTCGTCCACCAGCAGGGTCGCGCCGAGATCGTGGGCCGCGCCGTACAGTTCGGCGATCGGCGCCACCTCGCCGTCGATGCTGTAGATGGAGTCGGTGACCACCAGGGCCCGACGCTCGTCGCGCCCGGCCAGCGCACGACGGATCGCGTCCACGTCACCGCGTTCGGTCACCACCACGCGGGCCCGCGACAGTCGGCAGCCGTCGATCAGGGAGGCGTGCGCCCCGGTGTCGCTGACGATCAGGTCGCCGCGGCCGGCCAGCGCCGTGACCGCGCCGACGTTCGCCAGGTAGCCCGAGGAGAACACCAGTGCCGCCTCGGTGCCGAGGAAGTCGGCGAGGTCGTCCTCGAAGTCGATGTGGGCCGCCGTGGTGCCGACCACCAGACGCGACGAGGTGGAACCGGCGCCCCAGGCGCCGACCGCGGCCTGCGCGGCCGCGATCACCGCGGGGTGCCGCGACAGCCCCAGGTAGTCGTTGGAGGCCAGGTTGATCGCGGTGCTCGACGCAGAGCGCACCAGCGGGGTGCGGTGCAGTCCGGCGGCGGCGATCGCCGCGGCCTCGTCGTCGAGCCAGCTCAGCGGGTCGGTGTGCACGGTGGTCATGCGCTCACCGCCATCGCGTCCCGGCGCGCCGCCATGCTCGCCCGTGCGGCGGCGACCATGCCCGCGGCGATGGCGTCCACCTCCGCCTCGGTGCAGATGTAGGGCGGCATCGCGTAGATCAGGTTCCGGAACGGGCGCAGCCAAATGCCTTGTGCCACTGCGGCATCGGTGGCGGCGACCATGTCGACCTCGTCGGTCAGCTCGATCACGCCGATCGCGCCGAGCGTCCGGACCTGTACGACGCCCGGCGCGCCCGCCAGCTCCGCGAGGCCTGCGGCCAGGCGTGCGCCGATCATCGCCACCTGCGTGCGCCACGCCCCGTCGTCGAGCAGTCCCAGCGACGCGCAGGCCACCGCGCACGCCAGCGGGTTGGCCATGAAGGTGGGGCCGTGGGCCAGGCCGCCGGCCTCGCCCGCGCTGATCGTCTCGGCGATCTCGTCGGTGGTGAGGGTGGCGGCCAGCGTGAGGTATCCGCCGGTGAGCGCCTTGCCGAGGCACAGGATGTCCGGGCTGATGCCGGCGTGGTCGACGGCGAAGAGCTCGCCGGTGCGGCCGAAGCCGGTCGCGATCTCGTCGCAGATCAGCAGCACGTCGTAGATGTCGCAGAGTCGCCGCAGCTCGGCGATCAACCGCGGCGGATGAAAGCGCATGCCGCCGGCGCCCTGCACCACCGGTTCGACGATGACGGCGGCGAGTTCGCCGGCCCGCGCGGCCAGCACCCGCTCCAGCTCCGCCACGTAGGCGGGGTCGTCGTCGCTCGGCGGGGCGTCGACGAAGACCTGCTCGGCCAGCACGCCGCGCCACATCGCATGCATGCCGCCGTCCGGGTCGCAGACGCTCATCGGCGCGAAGGTGTCGCCGTGGTAGCCGCCGCGCCAGGTGAGCAGCCGTCGCTTGCCCGGCAGCCCGCGGCTGCGCTGATACTGGATGGCCATCTTGACGGCGACCTCGACCGCCACCGACCCGGAGTCGGCGAAGAAGACCTTGGTCAGCGGCGCCGGGGTGAGTTCGGTCAGCTTGGTCGCCAGCGCCGCGGCCGGCTCGTGCGTGAGCCCGCCGAACATCACGTGCGACATCGCGCCGAGCTGCCGACGCGCCGCCTCATCCAGCACCGGGTGCGCGTAGCCGTGCACGGCGGCCCACCACGAACTCATGCCGTCGATCAGTTCGACGCCGTCGGCCAGCCGCAGTCGGACTCCGGAGCACGACGCCACCACCCGCGGCGCGGTGGACGCCGGGAATCCGCCGTACGGATGCCACACGTGCGCGGCGTCGGCGGCGATGATCTCCTCGGGCTGCACTCTCGGGTCTCCTCCGGTGCGGTGTCGATCCTCCGGCGGTCGCCGAATTACTGGACACCGTACAGGACACACTTGAACGCTGTACAGGAGAGTGTTGAACGGCGTACAGGACAGGCACCCGCGGTGTACGCGGCGCGGGGAACGCTAAGGTGAGCGGCGTGAGCACCACGCGAGGCGACATCCTGCATGCCGCGCGCGGCATCCTGTCCGAACACAGCCTGGCCGACCTGACCATGCGCAGGCTGGCCACCGAGGTGGGTGTCCGCCCCAACGCGCTCTACTGGCATTTCGCCGACAAACAGACGATGCTGGCCGCCCTGGCCGACGACCTGCTCGCGGGCGTGCACGACGACAGCGCCCTCGACTGGGACGCCGCCCTGTCCACGATGGCCGAGAACCTGCGCACGGTGCTGCTGGCCGTCCCGGACAGCGCCGAGGTGGTCTCCTCGGCGTGGGCCTCCGGGCTGGCCACCGACGATCTCGCGGGTCGACTGGCGGCGCGGGCCGCGGGCGGCGGTCTCAGCGAGACCGCGGCGCGCGGTGTGGCGACCGCACTGTGCCAGCTGACGGTCGGCCTCACCATCGAGGAACAGACGCGCGCCCAGATGGAACGCCTCGGCGCGACCGGCCCCTCCGGCCGCGACTTCGGCGACGAGTTCCACCAGGCCCTCGACGTGATCCTCGCGGGCGCCCGCGCCGCCTGCCTCACCGCCGCCGAATCGGCCTCCCGGTGAGCACCCCGACCCGACCCGACGGCCGGATCGAACCGGTCGCCGCCTATCGGGTGCAGCTCACCCCGGACTTCGCGTTCGCCGAGGTGGTCGGCATCCTCGACCACCTGGTCGAACTGGGTATCTCCCACCTGTATCTGTCCCCGATCCTGCACGCGATGCCCGGATCGACCCACGGCTACGACTGGACCCCGCCCACCCAGGTCTCCCCCGAGCTCGGCGGCCTCGACGGGTTCCGCCTCCTGCGCGCACACGCCCGCGCCGTCGGCATCGGCGTCCTGGTCGACATCGTGCCCAACCACGTCGGGATCGCGGTGCCCGCGCAGAACGCGTGGTGGGCCGACGTGCTGCGCCACGGCGTCGCGTCGCCCTTCTTCGGCTATTTCGACATCGTGCCGGCCGCCCACGACGGCCGGGACGACGTGATCCTGCTGCCGTACCTCAACACCGAGGGCGACCTGTCCGCGCTCCGCGTGGACGACGACGGCAACCTCTGTCTGCACGAATGGGTGCTCCCGACCACGCCCGGATCGGCCGAGCCCGGCGACGATCCCCTCGAGGTCCTGGAGCGCCAGCACTACCGCCTGGTCCCGTCCACCTACAGCCTGCTCAGCTATCGGCGGTTCCTCGACATCGGCGAGCTGGCGGCCCTGCGCCCGGAGGTCCCGGAAGTCTTCGAAGCCACCCACGGCTGGCTCCGCTACCTGGTGACCGAGGACCTGCTCGACGGTCTGCGCGTGGACCATCTCGACGGCCTGCGCGATCCCCGCGGATATCTCGACCGACTCCGGGAGATCCTCGGCCCCGACCGCCTCCTCTACGTGGAGAAGGGCTTGTCGATCGACGAGGACCTCGCTCCCGATCTGCCGGTGGACGGCACCACCGGTTACGACCAGCTGCAGCTGATCGAGGCCGTGTTCACCGCGCCGCCCGGCACCATCGAACTCGACGAGATCTACCGCTGGGTCACCGGGTTGCACGGCGACGGCGACCATCTGGCCGTGCTGGGTCGCCAGCTCCGCGAGGAGACCCTGCGCAGCCGTTTCCCCACGCGGCTGCGGCTGGCCGGCAGCGCGGTCTCGGTCGCCGCGCCGTCGGTGCCCCCGCACGTGGTGGAGCAGGCGGTCGCCGCCTTCGTCATCGCGGTGACCGTCGGCCGCCCGGACTATCCGCACCTGCTGCCCCGCGTCCTGGCCACCATCGAGGCCGCCCGCGCCGCGCTGCCCTCGGCCGACGCCGGCTTCGACGCCCTGACCCAGGTGTTCACCGCCCCCGGCGAATACCCCGACGCGCTCTTCCGGGTCAGTGAACTCTGCGCCGTGGTCTCCGCCAAAGCGATCGAGGACGTCGGTTTCCATCGCACCGCGCGCCTGGTGTCGACCCAGGAACTGGGCTGCAATCCGCGGCACCCCACGATCAGCCGGCCCGCCTTTCACGAACGCAATGAGCGGCGGGCCCGCGAGTGGCCGCGGGCGCTGACCGCCACCAGCACCCACGACACCAAACGCAGCGGCGACGTGCGGGCGCGCATCGCGGTGATCGCGCAGGTGCCGCAGCGCTGGCACATGCTGGTCCGACGGATCTGGGCCGACTATCCGCCGCCGCACCCGCGGACCGCCTACCTGCTGCTGCAGAACGTGATCGGCGTCTGGCCCGAGGACGGACGGCCCGACGAACAGCTGCACGCGCGCCTGGCCGCGTACACGGCCAAGGCGATGCGGGAAGCGGCGGTGATCACCTCGTGGACCGACCGCAACCTGGAGGCCGAACAGCAGACGCAGGACTGGCTGTCCGGGCTGCTCGAGGGCGACGCCGCCGAGCTGATCAGCGATTTCGTCGCGTTGATCGCCCGGGCCGGCCGCGAGGAGTCACTAGCCCGGAAGGCGATCGCCCTGCTCGGGCCGGGTGTCGGCGACATCTACCAGGGCACCCAGTGGTGGGACGATTCGCTCACCGACCCGGACAACCGTCGCCCGGTGGATCACTCCCGCAGCCTGGACCATCCCAAGGCGCAGCTGATCATCGACGCGCTCACCGTCCGTCGACGCCATCTGGCGGCCTTCGGGATCGACGGCACCTACCGCGAGGTGATCGCCCGCGGCCGCCGGGCCCGCCACGTGCTGGCCTTCGCGCGCGCCGTCGGCGAGGCGCCGCCGTCGGTGGTGGTCGTGGCCGCCCGCATGACCCAGACCTTCACGTCGGGCCCGGACCGGGCCGCGGCCGTCGTCGATCTGCCCGAGGGGTGCTGGCGCGATGTGCGCAGCGCCGCCGAGCATGCGGGCTCGGTCCGCGCCGACCGCCTCCTCCAGGAGCGTCCGGTGGTCATCCTCGAACGCGTCCCCGGGGACGTCGAGCCCTGAGTCGGTCGGCGGACCGTTCTACGGAGCGGGCGCCGGGGCCGGCTGCTCGGGTGCGGCACTGACCCCTGGTTGCGCGATCATGCGTCCGACCAGCCACTTTCCGTCCTGCTTGGTCAGATCCAGTTGAAGCAGCACCACCTGCTGACCTCCGGCGGGCACCGCCGCGCTGGTGCCGGTCAGCGTCGCCGCCACCACCGTGGTGGCCGACGAGTCGTTGAACGACTCCACCGTGGCCGAGTTGACCTCCACCTTCATGTTGGAGAACTTGCCCTCGTCGAAGAACTGCGCCGTGCTCTGCGCCTCGGCCTCCACCCGCTCGCGGGCCTCACCGGTGGTCAGCGGCACCACGGTCGCCTGGATCTTCTCCGGGGTGGTGCCCGGCGCCATCATCGCGCCGAAGTAGGTCGTCACGAACGCCGACGACGCCGACTTCGCCTCGTCGAACGCACTGAGGGTCTGCGACTTGGCCGCGACGTCGCTCGACTTGGCGGTCAACTGCCAGGCCAACACCGCGATGGCGACCACGGCGGCCACCGCCACCAGCGCCAGTCCCACGCGCAGCAGGCTCTGCGAGGTGACGGTGAACTCGCGTCCACCGGGAGCGCTCGACGCCGCGGCGGCCTCGGCGCGGCGCGCGGCCTTGGCAGCGACTCCGCCGGCTTCGGCCTGCTTCGTGTCGGCAGGCTTCCTCACGGGGGCCGTCTCGGCGATGGCGTCGTCGGCGGCGCCGGCGAGGTCGTCAACAGCGAGGTCGTCAACAGCGACATCGTCGACAGCGGGGTCGTGTGCGGGGGAATCCGAGCTCATACGTCCTTCATCATTTCGTCGGTCGTCACCATCAGTTCAACGGCACCGTGCGGCTGTTCGGATCGTAGCCCGGCGGCGGATTGGCGGTGTCGTCTCCCTTGGGCCGCGGGGCGTTGATCGATCCACGTCGCTGCTGGTTCGGATCATCGGTGACGCAGTACAGGTTGGTCGGCACCGACGCCTCCATGATCTTGGTCGGGCGGGTGGGCGTCACTTGGTAGTCGCAGTACGGACGCGGGTAGAGCGACGCCAAGGTCCACCATGCGCCGTGGTGGAACATCTTCTGCGACTGCACCGAGCCGTCCCGGATCGATGGGAACAGCACCGCGAGCGTCGGCGCCCGCAGCGCGCCCTGCTGGGCGACGTCGATGAACTGCGCCAGCACGTCGGTGATCGGGTCGGTGATGGTGTCCAGGGATCCGGTCAGACTGACCAGTCGGCTCGATCCGGTGCCCATCAGCGTGCGCAGTTCGGCATCGGCCTCGACCGCAGCGTCGATCACCGAGCCGAGCCCGTCGACCAGGCGGCCGAAGTCCGGCTGCACGTCGGCGGTGGTCTCCATGATGGTGCCGACGTTCTGAATCAACGCCGTGGTCTGCGGCATCACCTTGTACAGCTGCGCGAAGATCACGCCGCCGGAGGAGAAGATCGAACGCAGCTGGTTCGGCTGGTCGTCGTTCAGCGCGATGGTGAGTTCGCCGAGCGCCGACGACAGCTTGTCGGTGTCGATCTGCGCGATCAGGTCCAGGCTCGATTCGAGCACGCCGGAGAAGGGTGCGGTCACGTCGGTCTGGGCGGTCTCGATGACGGCACCCTCGCTCAGGAACGGTCCGTCGTCGGTGGTCGGGACGATGTCGACGTACTGCTCGCCGGCGGCCGACAGGCCCAACGCCGAGAACGTGGCGTTCCGATTGATCCGGTAGTCGTCGTTCAGGCTGAGTCGTACGTTCACCGTGCGGGGCGTCACCTGAATGTCTTCGACGTCGCCGATCTCGACGCCGCGCAGCGTCACCTTCGAGGTGTTCTGCAGGCCGCCGGAGATCGGGAACTTCACCGTCACCTCGTAGCGGCCCTGCCAGGGCCGCCAGCTCAGCGAGACGAAGGCCAGGTAGGCCAGCGCCAGCACCATCACCAGGGCGAGGGCGAGGTTGCCCAGCAGCATGGAGTGTTTCCGCAGGAAGGCCATCATCAGTTCGGCGCCCCGTTCGTTCCGTTGAGCCGCGCCAGCACGACGGCCAGCGTCTGCTGCAGACTTTCCAGACCGCCCTGCAGATCCTGGAGCTCGGGGAACCGCGACGCCGCGTCGAAGCCGACGCCCGGGGTGAGCCAGTACAGCTTGGTCGCCACCGTGGCGGCGCTGCCCGGCGTCGAGTTCTGCCACTTCGGGTTCAGCTCGAACAGACGCTGCATCAGCGGCCCCAGTTGCGGGGCCGTCTTCTCGAGAGCGACGGCGGCCGTGCTGAGGTGGGTGAACAGGCTGATCAGATCGTTCTGCCGCTGGTTGAGGAAGTCCGTCGTCGCGCCGGTCACCACGTTGGACTTGTTCAGCGTGTCCAGGATCAGGCCGAGTTCGCCGTTGATCACCGAGATCGCCGGGGGCAGTTTGTTCACCGCGGCCGCGATCTGGTTGCGGCCGGCCGCCAGGTCGGCGGTCAGCGTTCGGGTGGTCGCCATGGCCTTGTCCACCTCGGCGGAATTGGCGTTGAACCGACTGATGGCCGTGGTGAAACCGTTGATCGCCCCCTGCAGTTCGAGGTACTTGTCCTCACCGGACAGGGCCGTGGACAGCTCGGTGAAGATCTGCTGCAGGGCGCCGATCGACCCCGAATCCACCTGCGCGGTCATGCTGATGAGCAGATCCTCCACCGTCGCCGCGGCCGAGGTCGCACCGCTGAGGGTGTCACCGCCGGCCATTACCCCCTCGGTGGTGCCCAGCGGCGGATTCAACGCCACGAAGACGTCGCCCAGCGGCGTGGCCTGACGCAGTTCGGCACCGGTGCCGACCGGGATCTTGGTGCTGGTGGACACGTTCATGGTCACCACGGCGCGGTAGTCCTTGGCGACGATGTCGGAGACCACCCCCACGTCGGTGCCGCCCAACCGCACCTTCGCCTGCGCCGGCAGGTTGAGGGCGTTGTCGAAGACGGCCTTGATCTCCATGGTCTCGCCCAGGGAACCGGGGGCCGGCAATGGGATCTGCTCGACGGTGAGGCCGGGGATCGCTCCGCAGGCGGTGAGGCTGACCACCGTGGCCAGCGAGACGGCGCTCATCGCGAGCTTCTTCATCGGTGTCATTTCTTGCTCAACTCCAACAGCGCCGAGTAGATGCCCAGGTCCGGTCCGAAGTCGTTGAGCTGGCCGGTCCGACAGCCGTTCTTCTGCAGGTTGATCGCCTCGCAGAACCGCGACAGCAGTTCGTTGTCCACCAGCGACTTGTCCAGCAACACCTGGGCGCGCCAGGCGCCCTGTTCGGCGGAGATGGAGTTGGCCAGGTTCTGGAACAGCAGCGGCCCCATGTCGATGGTGTCCACCAGTTGCCGCGAGTAGTCCGAGAGGTTCGAGGCCAACGCCGCCAGCCCGGTCATCGACGACGACACGTTGCCCGCATTGCCCTCCAGGAACTCGGCCGTGTTCTGCAGGGCCGAGTTCACGTTGTCCAGGGTGGCCTGCAGGCCGACGCTCTGGTCGCCGAGCATCTCCGACACCTGCGTCACCGAGTTCGACAGGGCCAGCATCTTGGGGTAGTTCGCGGTCAGCGCGCTGGTCAGTTCGCTGATGGTGCGCAGGATCTGACCGAGGCCGTCGGCGTTGTCGGCGCCCACCTTGCCCGCCTTCTCCAGCGCGGTCAATGCCTCGCGCAGGCGGTCGCCGTTGCCGTCGGCCACCCCGGCGGCGATGTCCACCAAGTCGGCGATCGGCTGTTCACCGCCGGGCTCCCCCTTCAGGTTGT
This sequence comes from Gordonia phosphorivorans, assembly GCF_042432625.1. Taxonomy (NCBI): domain Bacteria; kingdom Bacillati; phylum Actinomycetota; class Actinomycetes; order Mycobacteriales; family Gordoniaceae; genus Gordonia; species Gordonia phosphorivorans. Next base: position 52,379 of record NZ_JBHLWV010000011.1, read on the forward strand.
CCACCAGGGCGTCGATCGAGTCGAACAGGGTGCCGATTTCCACCGGCGACGCCGTGTGCGCCAGCGTGCCGCCGACCGCCAGCTTGTCCCCGCCGGTGTACACCGGGGTCAGCTCGATGTGACGAGTGGTGACGATCGAGGTGTTGACGATGGCGGCGGTCGCGTCCGCGGGGATCGAGATGTCGCTGTTGACCGCCAACTCCACCTTCACCCGGGTGCCCTCCGGATGCAGGGACACCACGCGCCCCACCGGCATGCCGAGGACGGCGACGTCGTTGCCCTCGTACAGGCCCGCGGCGCTGTCGAAGTACGCGGTGTACGTCTGAGCGGCGCCCACCGCGGTCTGCACCCCGGTCGGGATCAAGGAGCAACTGCTCAGCGTGAGCGTGGCCGCCGCGGCCACAGCGGCGCCCGCCGTGGCGGTCCGCCAACGCCTGGTTCCGGTCAGCATCCGTCCACCACCCTCGCCTTGCAGAGCCAGTTGTCTGGGAAGATGCCCCACGGCAGGTACCCGTTCGCGTAGGGCCCGTCGCCGGTGAGGTTGGTGATCGACCGCGCGGTGACCGGCAGGATGTCGAGCATGTTGCGCAGGTTGTCCCGGTTCTTCTCCAAGCCCTGCGAGATCGTGGTCAGGTTGGCCATCAGCGGCGCGAACTGGTCCTTGTTGGCGTCGGCAAGCACCTCGGCTTGCGCGGTCAGTTCGGCCAGACCGTCGAGCAGACGCGTCACCAGTGCCTCCCGCGCGGTGATCTTGCCGGCCAGCTGCGCCCCCTGCCCGACGATGATCGAGAGTTCGTCCTGGCTGGCGGAGACCTGATCGGTGACCGCCCGGGTGTCCTTGATCAGCTGGTTGATCTGATCGGTGCGATTGTTGATCACCCCGGACATGCGGGTCAGCGCGTCCAGCGTCGGCTCGGCGATGGCCGGCACCCCGTCGAGCTGCTTGTTGAGCCCGCGCAGGCTGGCGGCCAGCTGCGCATCGTCGATGCCCTCGATGATCGGCACACCCGCCTCCAGCGTCTTCTGCAGGTCGTAGGGCACCTCGGTGTTGGGGATCACGCCGTCGCGTGCCGGCGCGTCGCCGTCGCCCATCTCGATCTCGACGAATCGCTGACCCAGGAGGGTCGACAGCTTGATGGTGGCGACGCCGTTGTCGGTCACGTGCACGTCGTCGTCGACGCTGACGGTCACCTTCACCCGGTCCCCGGCCAACTCGGTGCCGGTCACCTCGCCCTTGTCGATGCCGGCGACCCGGACCTTGTCGCCCGGCCGGATACCGCCGGCGTTGGTGAAGTTGGCGGTGTAGGTGGTCTTGCCGATGCCGAGTTCACTGAACCCGACGATGGCCACCAGCACCGCGATGATGGTCACCGAACCGATCAGTCCGTACCAGAGGAGGCGGCGTTCGCCCCACGAGTGCCGCAGTCGCTTCTTCATCAGCGGCACACCACCGAATGCTGGTTGCCACCGATCTGCCGGAGCAGGCCCGGCGGAAGGAAGACGTTGCCGATCGAGATGTCCAGTTCACACGCGTAGATGTTCAAATAGGCTCCCTGACTCATCACCATCGGGAAGTGGACCAGGAACTCGGGCAGCACCTTGGCGCCGCGGTCCAGGGTCGGCCCGATCGCGATCAGCTTGCTGGTGGCGTTGCGTGCGGCGGTGCCGGCCGTCGCCAAGGCGTCCTGGCTCTCGCCGATCACCGTGCCCAGGCCGTCGGCGGTGCGCCCGATCAGCTGCACCGACTTGCCGAAGGCCGCCGAGTTCTCGTTCAGTCCCCGCACCAGTTCGGCGGTGTTGTCGACCAGTTGCTGCACCTGATCGCCCTGCGAGGCGAGCTCGCGCATCACCACCGACAGATTCGAGATGATCGCGCCGAGCACCTCGTCCCGGTCGGCCATGTCATCGGCCACCTGCCCGATCTGCGCGAGCGTGTTGCTCAGCGAGATCTGGTCGCCCTCCTGGAAGGTGTTGATCAGGCTCATGGTGAGACCGTTGACCTGTTCGGGCGTGAGCGTGTCGAACACCGGCTGGAAGCCGCCGAGCAGTCGGGTCACGTCGAACGAGTCCACGCCGTCGCTCTTGAGGCTGCTGCCCTTGCCCAGCGGCGCACCCGGGGCGTCGCCGATCAGGCTGAGCGCCAGGTATCGCTGCCCGATGAGGTTCTGGTAGCGGATCGCGGCCTGGGTGTTGTCGTAGACCTTCTGGTCGGTGAGGACGTCGAAGCCCACCCGCGCCCGACCGTCCTCGAGATCGATCGATTCCACGCGGCCCACCCGCACCCCGGCCATGCGCACGTCGTCGCCGACAGCCAATCCCGAGGCGTCGCCGAAGACGGTCGAATAGTCGCCGGTGGGACCGTCGAGGGTCCGTTCCAGGGTGGACCAGATCAGATAGGTCATGAACAGTGCCGCGAGAGCGAATGCGGTGAAACCGATGAGCGGTTTGCGGATACTGGCGGCCGGCTGGCTCACTTGTCTCCTCCCTGAGGTGTCGGGACCGGCGTGACACCGGACACCAGCGGTCCGAGCATGAGCGATTCGGCGGCGGTGGGCTTGCGGCCCAGCGCCTGCTCGATGGTCTTGTCATCGCGCCGGGTGGTCACCCGCCCGGAGACCGTGCGACGCTGGAGGCCTTCTTCCGGGTAGATCATCAACGGACCGGACATGGTGGGGCCGGTGCCGGTGCCCGGGCCGACGCAGCCGGGACCGCGCAGCTGGCCGTACGGCCCGCCGTCGTACACCGGGCAGTTCTGGCGGCCGTAGCGCTCGAACGGGCTGAAGCTGATGCCCAGGTTCAACTGCACCTTGCCGTTGATACCGGTGAAGACGCCGAGGACGCGACCGGCCAGCACATACAGTTCGCGGACCGCCTGCGGCATGGCGTCGGGCGCCAGCATGAGGGCGCCGACCATGGTGTTCATGTCGCCGACGAAGCGGATGCCGGCGTCGCCGTTCTTCGCGAACATCGTCTGCGTCTGATCCAGCAGCCCCTGCCCCGCCGAGAGCAATGCGGTCAGGTTGCGCTGATTGTCGGCGATGGTCATCGCCGGGACCACGCTGCGCCCGAGGGCGTCGAGCAGTTCCGGTGTCGACTCGGCGAGCCCGCTGAGCGCGTTGTTGTAGTTCGCGAACCCCGAGGGCGCCCCAGCCGGGAACTGTGCGTTGAGCTCGGTGAAATAGCCGTCGAGCACGGGCAGGAAGGTCTTGAAAGTGGCACCGCCGCCGCGCAGCGCGTCCGCGATGTTGCCCAGCACCATGCCCAGATCCTCCGGCGGCACCGCCTTCAACAGGTCCCGCAGATCGTTCTGTGCGTCCTGCAGGCGGATGGTGTCGGCGCTGCGGTCGGCCCGGATCGTCGCACCCGAGGTCAGGTGATCGCTGGAGGGATCAGCCGGCTGGATCAGCTCCACCGAGTTCACGCCGAACAGATTGGCCGGCACCGTGCGCGCGGTGGTGTTGGCCGGAATGCCGTCGGCCTGGTCGGGAATCAGCTCGATGTTGACGCGCTTGAGCGGGCCGGACTCGACCGCCCCGGCCGCCTCGACGCTGGCCACCGCACCCACGATGAAGCCGTTGTACCGCACGTCGGCGCCCGGAACCAGGCCGTCGCCCACGTCGGTCATCTCGGCGACCACCTCGGTGCGGCTGTCGAACGTGCCCTGGTAGCGCATCACCAGCAGGGCCAAGACCACGAGGCAGACCGCGAGGAAGGCGACGCCCCGCCACAGGTACTGCGCGACCGACGGGTCGCGGCCTCCGGTGTCCACTCGAACCATGCTCAGTTACCCCGAAATCTTGATTCCGGACGTGGTGCCCCAGAACACCAGCGTCATGATCAGGTTGGCGAAGACGATCGTGATGATCGCCAGGCGGATGGCGTGGCCGGCCGCCACGCCGACGCCTTCCGGTCCGCCCGACGCGAAGTATCCGTAGTAGCACTGGATGAACGTGGTCAGCAGCACGAAGACGATCACCTTCAGGAACGAGAACAGCACGTCCGAGGAGAGCATGAACTGCTGGAAGTAGTGCAGGTAGGTGCCGGCCCCCTGACCGCTCTGCACCTGGAACATCACCTGTGCGGCCACGTAGTTGGCGGCCAGGGCGACCGCGTACAGCGGGACGATCGAGAGCACGGCGGCGACCATGCGGGTGGTCACCAGGTACGGCAGCGGGCGGATCGCGATCGCTTCGAGCGCATCGATCTCCTCGCTGATCCGCATCGAGCCCAGCTGCGCGGTGAAGCGACAGCCGGACTGGGCGGTGAACGCGGTCGCGGCCAGCAGCGGGGCGATCTCGCGGGTGGTGGCGAACGCCGAGAGCGCACCGGTGAGCGGCTCCATGCCGAGCAGGTTGAGCGCGGTGTAGCCCTCGATCCCGACGGTCGCGCCGCCCATGATGCCCAGGATCACCATGACTCCGACGGTGCCGCCGCCCACCACGATGGCGCCGTTGCCCCACGCCACATCGGACAGCAGCCGCCAGACTTCCTTCTGGTAGTGCCGGAAGGTGATCGGCGCCAGACCGATCGACTTGACCAGGAACGTGATCAGGTGGCCCATCGAGACCAGGCCGTCGCGCGGCACGGTCCACAACTTCTTGAGCGCGGCCAGCGGTCGCAGGGCCGGCGGCGTATACCGCGATGCGGTCACCTCACACCACCTTCGCCGGGATCACGAGCGCGAACAGCTGGGTCAGCACCACGTTGACGGTGAACAGCAAGATCACCGAGTTGACCACCGCGGCGTTCACCGAGTTCGCCACGCCAGCCGGGCCGCCGCTGGTGGTGAGGCCGCGGTCGCAGGCCACCACCGCCACGATGGCTCCGAAGATCACGGCTTTGACCAGGGCGAATATCAGGTCCGCCGGACCGGCGAAGGAGGCGAAGGTGCCGGTATAGCTGCCCGGTGTGCCGCCCTGGAAGTACACGTTGAACAGGTAGCCGGTGATGAAGCCGACGAAGCACACGAAGCCGCACAGCAGGAAGCTGACCACCATCGTGGCCAGCAGTCGCGGCGAGATGAGCCGCTCGATCGGGTTGACGCCCATCACCTTCATCGCGTCGATCTCGTCGCGGATCGTCCGGGAGCCGAGATCGGCGGCGATGGCCGAGCCGATCGCGCCGGCCATGATCAGGGCGGTCACCAGGGGCGCACCCTGGCGGATCACGCCGAGACCGGTGGCGGCACCCGCGAACGAGGTGGCACCGATCTGTCCGGCGATGTTGGAGACCTGGATGGAAACGATCACACCGATCGGGATGGCCACCAGGAGCGTCGGGAAGACCGACGTCGACGCCATGAACCCGCACTGTCGGACGAACTCGGCGAACGGGAACCGCCCCTTGGCCAGGTCGGTGATCAGCACCTTGAAGACCTCGACGAACATCGCCAGCTGGCGGCCGAAGGTCTCGAACGATTTGGTGATGTGCTCGCGCCACCACTTGCCGAAGCCGGTGTCGGACCACCCTCGCCTCGAACGCGCAGGCACGCCGCCGGTGTCGACCGTGTCCGTGGCCACTCCCCCGCCTTCACCCGTAGTCGTCATGGTCCGCGGGGCAGCAACCCCGAACTGACCGGTGAGTAGCAATGTACATGTTCCGGCGGACGTAGTGTGGGCACGATCACGTTTCACATCCTCTATGACCTAAGCGGCCCCCGGTCCGCTCATGCGAGGCACATTACTAAGCGCTCATTCGGCGCATACCCGCTGCTCTGGCACCTATATCTGCACGTCACGGGCCATTAGGTCGGTTTCCCGGAGCGCCGACCGCACGACACGCGCAGGATCGGCGACACGCGGAATGCGGCTACTGGCGCATGGAAACGAAGCGACCGAGGTGCAGCTGATGGGCGAGAGTCACTGCCGTCGGCACGTGGCAGTACGGTGCTTTCGCCACCACGACGTCGGCCTCCCCGCACCGCGGGTCGTTCCTGTCCCACATGTCGGGCCGGTACAGCAGCAGGAGCGAATCGGCGATCTGCGCGGCCGGTCCGAGCGCCGCGCGGTGCGCGATCAAGTGATCGGACGTGGTGCCGCGCTCGGTGGCCGCCACGCTCGGAAGATCGGCCGCCACCACGACCAGCAGATCCCGGTCCAGGGCGAGCACACGCAGGTGACGGAGCACGTCGGCCATCATCGGCGAGTCCAGTGGCGGGCTCGTCGGAAAGGTCCAGTCGGCGTCGACGACGCCCAGCAGGTTGAGGCAGTCGATCACCAGGACGTCGGTGTCACCGATCGAGGCACGGCCGACCGCCCAGCTCAGCACCCCCTCCCGGGCGCGGTCGGCCAACCGATCGATCTCCAGGCGACCGTCGAAGATCCGCGCCACCGCGGCCGCCCGGTCGGCGGCCGTAGCGTGCCCGATCTCGCTCACGCGCACGCCGGTATGCCCCGCGATCGCGGCCCGTTCCACGTCCGCGACCTGCGCGCCGACCGCGAGGTAGGCCACGCGAACTCGTTGTTCTGCGGCGGCCCGGCAGGCGACCTGGCGGGCCAGGACCGCAGCGCCGGCCCCGGCATGGCCGCCGATCACCGTCAGCGATCCCCGGCGCAGGCCGCCGCCGAGCACCTCGTCGATCTCGGCGAATCCGGTGGCGATCACGCCCTCGGGCAGCGGCACCCGCCCATCATCGCCCTCCGCGCGTCGATCCTCGCTCACCACGCCACCCCTCCCCGCCTCGTCGGACCACGACCCTCCCATGCGGGTCCGACAATCGGCCCCGACACCGGGGCTGCGCGACGACGAAGGGTGGCACCCTCAGAACGGCGGCTCGTCGCAGTCGAAGTCGTCGTCATCGGTTTCGACGGTGTCGGCGAATTCCGGAGCCTGCTGAGGCTGCTCGGCAAGTCGACGTTCGCGGTTGGCCTTGCGCTCGGCACGACGCCGGGCGTGCTTGGCCGCGGTGCGCGTGCGGGCTCGTTGCGGGCCGTCTGCGACGGTGCCGCCAGCGGTGCCGGTCGCGTGCTGGCCCGCTAGTTGGTGCGTGCAGCGCAGGTCGGCCAGGCGCGGGATCAGCCACTGATTCGGGGCGAGCACCTCTACGGTCTGTCCCATCGGGGTGGTGACGCTCGAGTGATAGCGGCCGTTCGAGTCGATCCAGAGGTCGTCGACGAAACCTTCCAGATTCGTCTTCACCAGGTGGTGATAGCGGCACTTCGGGAGCAGATTGCAAACGCAAGTCGGCCCGCCGAGGTCGGGGCGCACGTTGTCGTACTCGGCCACATGGTCCAGATCGCACGCGAAAGCGGCGCGCTCGCAGCCGGGGATGGAGCAGGTGCCCCACAGGAAGCGGGCGATCAGGTCGGTGAGCAGATTCGGTCGGTAGGGATCGCTCGGCAACGACGTTTTCGCGATGACCGCAGCGGGTTCTCCACCGATCTCTGCGGGAGGCCGTGGGTCATCGCCCCGGCGCTCGTCCGGGGTGTCGGAGCGGGGCGCTCGTCGATGCAGCGCAGCCTCGTCGGGACGCTCAGCAGAGTCGTGCCCGGCGGTGGAACTGGGTTCGAGCAGGTCATCGAGGCGATGCTGGTGGATCACGGCATCACTGCGGCCGGCGATCTCGCGCACATGGTCAGCCGAGATCGGGCCGTGGCCGTCGAGGTAACCGCACTTGTCGCCACCTTCCAGCGTGGTCGCATCGCAGAGGACGTGCACGACGATGCGGGCCGCGCGTGCGTCCAGTTCGACCTCGCTGATCTGCGCGGTGCAGCCGTCGCTGTCGCAGGCGCACGTGAACGGTTTGCGCTGCAGCAGCGCGATCGCGGCGTCGGAGCGGGCTTGGGTTTTGGTGCGGGGGTCGTCGGGGCAGCGTCCGGCGATGACGGCGTCGAGCATCTGCCGCGCGAGGCGGACATCCTCGGCGGTGGCGGTCAGGAACAGTTGCGCCATGCCCGCTTCGAGGCTCTGATGGCCGAGGCTGCGGCCGTCCTTGGCGCCCTCGCGTTCGCGGCGCACGGCATCGGGATCGTTCTCGGCGACATGGCGGCGGGCCATTGCACCGGTCTTAGTGACCGAGATGCAGGTGTATCCGTGCTGGGCACCCAGGATCTCCGCGGCCATCAGGGCATCGATCTTGGCCATGATGGCTTCGTCGAAGACGAGGCGGGTCTCGTGGGCGATGCGATGGAAGCGATCGCGATCGATCAGGCCCAGCCTCATCGTCGCGTACACACGGGGCAACCGATCACGAGCGTCGAACGCGTCCAGGAGCAGGACGCGTGCGGCGTACTCGGTGCTCTCCAGACTCATCTGCAGCTCGAGCGTGGTCTGGGCTTCCAGATCCAGGATCGACTTCTGGGTCGCCACCACATTGGAGCTGGAAGCGCGGACGCGGGAATGCATCAACAGCGCGAACTGGAAGAGCTGCCAGTCCAGGAAGCAGTGCCCGTTCTTGGTCGCAGCGATCGCGCCGACCACACGCGACGTTGATAGACCGGCGAGGTCGGTGCCGGGAGCGAGTAGACCGCAGCTGGTCAGGTCGGCGTCGGGCCACGTGGATGCGGTTCTCTGCGCCATGGCTACTCACCTCCCCAAGCGAGTCAGCACACCTTTAACTAGTTCTGGTGTTCTATACCCATGGTAGACCCGCCCTACGACAAGCGCGGGTCCTCCGCACACCGCCCCGAGGAACTCTCGAGGCCTCAGGTGAGGTAGGCGTAGGCCGCGGTGCCCGGCTCCAGTCGTTCGACGTCGAGTCGGGAGCGGGCCATCCGGTCGAGCAGCCCGTCGAAGCCGGCGCGATCACCGAGTTCGACGCCGACCAGCGCGGTGCCGGTCTCGCGGTTGTTGCGCTTGAGGTACTCGAACAGCGTGATGTCGTCGTCCGGGCCGAGCACCTCGTCGAGGAACCGGCGCAGCGCGCCCGGCTCCTGCGGGAAGTTGACCAGGAAGTAGTGCTTGAGTCCGCGATGCACCAGGGAGCGCTCGATGATCTCGCCGTAGCGGGAGACGTCGTTGTTGCCGCCGGAGACCAGCGCGACGACCTTCGCATCGGCCGGGAGGTCGAGCTCGGCCAGTGCGGTCGCCGCCAGGGCGCCCGCGGGCTCGGCGATGATGCCTTCGTTCTGATAGAGCTCGAGCATCGTCGAGCAGATGGCGCCCTCGTCGACGTGCGTGATGGTGACACTGCCCGGCGCCAGGTCGACGGCCTCGGCGGCGATCACCGGCACCGCACTGCTGTCGCCGAGCTCGGCGAACACGGGGTGGTCCACCACCCGCGCGCCCGCGTCGGCCAACACCCGGTGTCCGAGCGCACCGATGCGCTTGACCGCCGCGCCGTCGACGAACGGATCGATGTGGTCCAGCGTGTGCGGCGCCCCGGTCACCAGCGCCGCCGCCAACGACACCGCGCCCGACGGCTCGACACCGACGATGGCGACATCCGGGCAGGTCGCCCGCAGATAGGTGACGATGCCGGCCAGGCAGCCACCGCCGCCGACGGGCAGGATCACCACGTCGGGGGCCTCCCCCAACTGCTCGACGATCTCCTTGGCGATGGTGCCCTGGCCGGACGCCGTCCGCGGATCGTCGAAGGCGTGAATCCACGTGGACCCGGTGCGCAGCACGTCGGACTGGGCCGCGGCGGCGGCCGCGTCGTAGGTGTCGCCGACGGCGATCAACTCCACGAACTCCTTGCCGTGCCACGAGATGCGGTCCCGCTTCTGCTTCGGCGTGGTGGTGGGGACGTAGATCCGCCCGTTGACGCCCATGGTGGCGCACGCGAAGGCGACCCCCTGCGCGTGATTGCCCGCGCTCGCCGCGACCACGCCGGCCGACAACTCGGCCGGGGTCAGCTGCGCCATCACGTTGTAGGCGCCGCGGATCTTGTACGAGCGCACCGCCTGCAGGTCCTCGCGCTTCAGACTGATCTGTGCGCCGGTCGCCTCGGAGAGCCGCGGGCACGCTTCCAGCGGTGTTCGCGAAACGACACCGTCCAACCGCGCGGCGGCGGCGTCAATGCTCGCCCGATCGAGTCCGGCGATGGCAGTGCGGTCAGCGTCGTGCGTGGTGGTCACGCTCTCTATCGTCCCACCGCAGACCCAGCGCCAGACGTTCGCCCCACCAGACGAGCACCACGGCGGTGGCCGCGACCCATCCGGCCAGGGATCCGGTGCCGCCGAAAGCGAGCACCAGCGCGACCGCGACCACGCCGACCAGCACCGCGTGGGCCTTGTAGGCCGGCCAGTCCACACCGAACACCGTCACCGTGCCGGAGGCCGGTCGCCGTGTCTCGCCGCCGGGCGCAGTCAGCTGTTCAACGGTCGTCATGCATTCGATGATAGCGCACCTCGGAACAAATATTTCGGCCCACCGAAACCTCTGGCCTAGGCCAACCGATGCGCGATGTCGACCACCGCCGCAGCCCCCGAGGTCAGCGAGAGGATCCGGTCGCCCACGAGCACGTCGTCGCGGGCCGGCACCTCGACCACCAGCCGCACCGCGGCCGCGGTGTACTCCACGGACAGCACAGTGCCGAGGGCGTGGAGCACGCCCTCCAGGCGGCCGGCCGCGTCGATCGGCGCGTCGACGGTCAGCACGGCGGTCGCGACGGCGGCCCGCAGCGGCGCCTGGTCCAGGACCGCGTTGGCGCTGCCGCCGTAGGCCCGAATCAGGCCGCCGGCGCCGAGTTTGACGCCGCCGAAGTACCGGACCACCGTGATGGCCGCATTCGCCACCTCCCGCGACTGCAGGGCCGCGAGGATCGGCGGCCCGGCGGTGCCGCCCGGCTCGCCGTCGTCGGACGAACGCGCCACCAGCGACGACCCCGAACCGACGGTGTACGCCCAGCAGACGTGCCGGGCACCCGGTTCGGCCGCGGTGACGCCCGCCAGGAACTCGGCGAACTCCTCGGTCGACCGGATCCCGATCGCCGTGGCGATGAACCGCGACTTCTTGATGACCGTCTCGTCGACGACCGGCCCCGAGGCCGGGTCCAGGATCAGCACCGCGGTGTCAGCTCAGGCAGCTCGGCCCCAGCAGCGCCTTGAGGTCACCCATCAACGCCGACGACTGGGTCACCCGCAGCGCCTCGGTGAGCTTGAGCTGGGTCTGCTTACGCTCGCTCACCAGCGTCACGTGCACATCCGAGGTTCCCGGATGACGGCTGAGCACCTGCTTGAGCGCCGAGACCCGCGCGGGCGTGCAGGCCCGCGCGGTCAGGGTCAGACTCAGCGGCTTGGTGGTGCCCACCGCCGACAGATCCGGCACCGCCAGGTCGTTGGCACTGATCATCAGGGAGTCGTCGCGCTTGTTGGCGCGGGCCTTGACCAAGACGATGTTGTCGACCACCAGGTCCATGCCGAAGGCGAGGTACGCCCGCGGGAAGAACATCACCTCGACGCCGCCGACCATGTCCTCCACGGTCACCACCGCCCATGGCTCGCCCTTCTTGTTCACGCGGCGGTTCACCGAGGAGATGATGCCGCCGATGGTGATCTGCGCGCCGTCGGAGACCTGGTCTTCCAGCAGCGAGGCGATCGACGTGTCGGTCTGCGCGGCGAGCGCATGCTCCACCCCGGACAGCGGGTGACCGGAGACGTACAGGCCCAGCATGTCCCGCTCGAGGGCCAGCTTGTGCTTGGACTCCCATTCGTCGTCGGGCACCTTCACCGCGAACACCTCGGCGAGCGATTCGTCGCCGCCGCCCATGTCGCCGAACAGGTCGAACTGCCCGATGGCCTCGGCCTTCTTGGTGCCCACCACCGAGTCGACGGCATCGGCGTGCACCAGGAAGAGCCCCTTGCGGGGATGGTCGAGCGAATCGAAGCCGCCGGCCTTGATCAGCGACTCGGTGACCTTCTTATTGCAGGCCGTCACGTCGATCTTGCCGAGATAGTCCGAGAAACTGGTGAAGGCGCCCTTCTCTTCGCGCGAGGCGATGATCGAGGCCACCACCCCGGCGCCGACATTGCGGATCGCGGCCAGCCCGAACCGGATGTCCTTGTCGACGGCGGCGAAGTCGGCCCGCGAGGCGTTGACGTCCGGCGGGAGGACGGTGATGCCCATCTGCCGGCAGTCGGCCAGGTAGATCGCCGACTTGTCCTTGTCGTCGCCCACCGAGGTCAGCAGGCCCGCCATGTACTCGGCCGGGTAGTTGGCCTTGAGGTAGGCGGTCCAGAACGAGACCAGGCCGTAGCCGGCCGCGTGCGACTTGTTGAAGGCGTAGCCGGCGAACGGCAGGACGGTGTCCCACAGGGCCGTGATCGCCGGCTGCGAGAAGCCGTTGGCCTTCATGCCCTCGGCGAACCCGCCGTAGGCCTCGTCGAGGATCTCCTTCTTCTTCTTACCCATGGCGCGGCGGAGCAGGTCGGCTTCACCGAGGCTGTAGCCAGCCACCTTCCGCGCGATCGCCATGATCTGCTCCTGATACACGATCAGGCCGAAGGTCTCCGAGAGGATCTCCTTGAGCGGTTCTTCCAGCTCCGGGTGGATCGGCTTGATGTCTTCCAGGCCGTTCTTGCGGCGCGCATACGAGTGGTGCGCGCCGACGTCCATCGGGCCCGGGCGATACAGGGCCAGCACGGCGACGATGTCCTCGAAGCCGGTGGGCTGCATCATCTTCAGCAGTTCACGCATGCCGCCGCCGTCGAGCTGGAACACGCCGAGCGTGTCCCCGCGCGCCAGCAGTTCGTAGGTGGCCGGGTCGTCCATCGGCAGCTTGTCCAGGTCGACGTCGATGCCGCGGTTGTTCTTGATGTTGTCCAGGGCGTCGCCGATGACCGTCAGGTTGCGCAACCCGAGGAAGTCCATCTTCAGCAGGCCGATGTCCTCACACGACGGGTAATCCCAGCCGGTGATGATCGCGCCGTCCTGGGCGCGTTTCCACACCGGGATCGCGTCGGTGAGCGGCTCGGACGACATGATCACCGCGCAAGCGTGCACGCCGGCGTTGCGGATCAGCCCTTCCAGACCGAGAGCGGTGTCGTAGATCTTCTTGACGTCCGGATCGGTCTCGATGAGCGTGCGCACCTCGGCCGCCTCGGCGTACCGCTCATTGGACGGATCGGTGATGCCCGCGACGGTGATGTCCTTGGCGGCGACGGGTGGCGGCAGCGCCTTGGCGATGCGGTCGGCGATGGCGAAACCTGGCTGGCCGAACAGCACGCGCGCGGAGTCCTTGAGCGCGGCCTTGGTCTTAATGGTGCCGAAGGTGATCACCTGCGCCACCTTGTCCACGCCCCACTTGTCCGAGGCGTAGCGGACCATCTCGCCGCGTCGGCGGTCGTCGAAGTCGATATCGATATCGGGCATCGACACGCGTTCGGGGTTCAGGAATCGCTCGAACAGCAGGCCGTACGGAATCGGGTCGATGTTGGTGATGCCCAACGCCCAGGCCACCAGCGAACCGGCGGCCGAGCCGCGGCCCGGGCCCACACGGATGCCGACCTCCAGGGCGTGCGCGATCAGGTCACCGACCACCAGGAAGTAGGCCGGGAACCCCATCTGATTGATCACCTGGAGCTCGTACGCGGCCCGCTCGACGTACTCGGTGGGCACCGGCCCGCCCTCGAAGCGGCGGTTCAGGCCCTCGTTGACCTCGCGCTCGAGCCACGACTCCTGCGTGTGGCCCTCGGGCACCGGAAAGATCGGCATCCGGTCGCGGTGGGTGAACACGTCGGCATACGACTGCACCCGTTCGCCGATCTCGACGCTGTTGTCGCAAGCGCCGGGCACCACGTCGTCCCAGAGCGCACGCATCTCCTCGGCTGACTTGAGGTAGTAGCCGTCGCCGTCGAACTTGAAGCGGGTCGGGTCCGACAGGGTCTTGCCGGTCTGCACGCACAGCAGCGCCTCGTGTGCGGCGGCGTGATCGCGGGTGACGTAGTGGCAGTCGTTGGTCACCAGCGGCGGGATACCGAGCTTGCGGCCGATCTCGAGCAGGCCGTCGCGCACCCGCCGCTCGATCTCCAGGCCGTGCTCCATGAGTTCGAGGTAGAAGTTCTCCTTGCCGAAGATGTCCTGCCACTTGGCGGCCGCCTCCAACGCCTCGGCGTCCTGGCCGAGCCGCAGTCGGGTCTGCACCTCCCCGGACGGGCAGCCGGTGGTGGCGATGATGCCGGCAGAGTGCTCGGCGATGATCTCGGCATCCATGCGGGACCACTTGCCGAGCTGTCCCTCGATCGACGCCCGAGAGGAGAGACGGAACAGATTCCGCAGCCCCTCGGCGTTCTCGGCGACCATCGTCATGTGGGTGTAGGCGCCCGAACCGGAGACGTCGTCGCTCTTCTGCTCCCGGCTGCCCCACAGCACGCGCTTGGTGTTGAACCGCGACTCGGGCGCGACGTACGCCTCGATACCAATGATCGGCTTGATGTCGTGCTTGCGCGCGGTGTTGTAGAACTCGCTGGCGCCGAACATGTTGCCGTGGTCGGTCATGCCGATGGCGGTCATCCCGAGTCGCTGCGCCTCCGCGAACAGGGGCGAGACCTTCGCCGCACCGTCGAGCATCGAGTACTCGGTGTGATTGTGCAGATGAACAAACGAACCGGACACGACTTGGACCCCTTGCTCTTGCGACGGCCTCAACGACCTGTGGAACGCCTCCACTCTAGGCGGCGGTACCGACAGGAATCCGTCGGCTCGCCCGGGTGTGACGCATGAGGTACGACCTCACCGCCGTCGCCGATATTCCGCGGCGACGGCCGCCGCCTCACGCGTCCCGCAGAACCTCCAGCGCATGGCTCAGATCCGCGGGATAGGGCGCGGTGAACTCCACGCGCCGACCGTCGGCCGGATGCGCGAAGGCCAGCGTCCGCGCATGCAGCCACTGCCGATCCAGGCCGAGGCGGGCGGCCAGCTTGGGGTCGGCGCCGTAGGTGGGATCACCCACACACGGGTGGTGCAGCGCCGAGAAGTGCACGCGGATCTGGTGCGTGCGCCCGGTCTCCAGATCGATGTCGAGCAGGCTGGCCGCCGCGAACATCTCGAGCGTCTCGTAGTGGGTCACCGACTCCTTGCCCCGCGAGGTCACCGCGAACCGCCAATCCGAGCCCGGGTGCCGTCCGATCGGTGCGTCGATGGTGCCCTCCGGCGGATCGAGGCGCCCCTGCACCACCGCGTGGTACACCTTCTCCACGGTGCGCTGCTTGAACGCCCGCTTGAGCATGGTGTACCCGTGCTCGGAGGCCGCCACCACCATCACGCCGGAGGTGCCGACGTCCAGGCGGGAGACCACGCCCTGTCGTTCGGGCGCACCCGAGGTGGAGATGCGGAAGCCCGCCGCTGCCAGGGCGCCGACCACGGTGGGTCCGGTCCAGCCCTGCGACGGATGCGCGGCCACCCCCGGCGGCTTGTCGACGACGATGATGTCCGAATCGTGGTAGAGCACGTCGAGGTCTTCCACCGGTGTGGGTTCCACGCGCAGCGGCTCGGCGGCGGCCGGCAGGGTCACGTCCAACCAGGTGCCTGCGGCCAGCTTGTGCGATTTGGGGACCGCCACGCCGTCGACGGTGATGTCGCCGGCATCGGCCAGACCGGCGGCGACCGTCCGGGACAGCCCGAGGACGCGCGCGACGCCCGCGTCCACGCGCAGACCGTCGAGCCCGTCGGGCACCGGCATGGCTCGGGATTCACGCATCTCGCTCGCCTTCCTTGCGGGCCGCCCAGCCCGTCCGTGTTCCGTCATAGTCGTAGCCCAGCAGGGTCAGCACCACCAGCAGGATCGCACCGCAGACCACCGCCGAGTCGGCCACGTTGAACACCGGCCACGCACCGACGGAGAAGAAGTCGACGACGTGACCGCGCAACGGTCCCGGCGCGCGGAACATCCGGTCGGTGAGATTGCCCAGCGCCCCGCCGAGTACCAGTCCCAGCCCGATCGCCCAGCCCAGCGAGCCGAGGCGGCTGCTGAACCGGATGATCACCCCCACCACGATCACCGCCACGATGGTGAGCACCCAGGTGTAGCCGGTGGCCATCGAGAAGGCCGCGCCGCTGTTGCGCAGCAGGTGCAGGGTGACGAAGTCGCCGACGATCTCCACCGGATCAGCGGGGTCGAGGTAGCGCACCGCCAAGGTCTTGGTGAGCAGGTCGGCCAGATAGGCGGCCACCGCGATCACCGCCAGGTACAGCAGGAGCTTGCGCGAGGTCGGCCGGTCCGAGTCGGCCCCACTCGCGGTGTCGGGGCCGGGCGCAGCGTCGTCCATGCCCCCAATTGTCCACATGGGCGCGGCGGGCACCGAACCGGGGCGCGGCCGCCGGGCACGACTGCCCTAGGGTGGACGACGTGTCAGCTCCTCGCCTCGCCCGCGCCGCGGCCGGCCTGCTTCCGTTGTCCGTCGTCGCCGCCGTGGCCCTGACCGGCTGCTCCACCAGCGAGGAGCCCGCCGCCGATCCCAACCGCGGCTGCGAGCCGACCTCCAGCGTGCAGTCCGCCGACGTGCGGCCGATCGAGCTGCCGCCGGCGCACGTGACCGTCCTGGAGCCCGGGACGGGCGACCTGCGCGTTCCCACCTCCACCCCGAACACCGAGACGCCCCAGCGCGTGACCCTGAGCACCGACTCGGGCGAGACCAGCGTGATCGGCAACCAGGGTGAGGCGCCGACGACGACGCGCGAGGACCTCGCGCTGCCGCTGACCGCACGCGCAGGCTGCACCGATCCGCGGAACCTCGAATTCACCCTGGGCGCGATCACCTCGCCCGACGAAGCCCTCGGCCCCGCCCTGGCGACCTTCGACGGCGCCACCGGCGGCCTCACCTACGCCGACGGCCTCAGCGCGACGGCGCTGCGCCTGTTCCCGCCGGCGAACGCCGATCAGCCCGCCAACCGCGCGATCGAACAGTCGCTGGTCAGCGCGTTCACCTATTCCCTGCCGTTGCCGACGGTGCCGGTCGGCGTGGGCGCGCGGTGGCGGGTGGAACGCACCGTCACCGCGGCCACCACCGTGACGCAGGAGATCGTGGCGACGCTCCGGGCCTGGGACGGCGACGTCCTCACCATCGATCTGGCCGTGGACGAGACGCCGACGTCCACCGTCTTCCGGATCCCCGGATCGGCCTCGACGCTGGACATGACCCGCTACGCCAACACCGGCACCGGCTCGGTCACCGTGGACCTGACCCGGCTGTTGCCGACATCGGCGCAGCTGGAGATGAAGGGCGCACGCGAACTGGTCGGCGCCGATACGAACCGGCCGATCATCCAGCAGACGTCCTTCACCCTGCGCTGGGGCTCGGGCGACTAGATCCCGACAGGGTCCGGAACCCGCTCGGCGCCTTGGCTCACAGACACGAATGCGCGCCTCGCTGAATCAGCGAGGCGCGCATTCTTCGGCTTCGGAGCCAGCGAGCCGACCTCAGTTGGCCGACTTGCTCGTGCTCTTGGCGCTCTTGGACTTGGTCGCGCCCTGATCGGCGCACAGCGGGCTCTTCACGTCACCGGCCTCCAGCAGCGGGCAGACGGTGCTCTTGGCGAGCTTCCAGCGACCGTCGTCGTAGACGATGGCGGCGTCGATCATGGTGGGCGGGTTATCCGGCAGCTTCACCTCGACCTTGACGCTGGCCCGCTTGGGGCCGTTGCCGACGACCGGCTTCTTGATCTCGTAGCTGACGTCCGGGTTCTCCTTGGCCACCTTGACCAGCTGATCGAACAGCTTCGGATCGGCCTCGGCGCCCTCGACCAGGTCCACCTTGTCGGCGGCGGGCACGTCGGGATCGAGCGCCATCGTCAGCATCTCGTTCAGCGCGTCGACGGTGGGACGCTTCTTGGCGTTGGACAGCTGGGCCACCAGATCGGAGTCCTCGCCGCCGGCCGCGGCGGAGGTCGACGAGGGTGCCGGCGGCACGGGCGGCAGCGCGTTGTCGTCACTGCCGCAGGCAGCGGTCACGCTCAGCATGGCGGCCACCGAGCCGATGACCAGGAACTTGCGGTACTTCACCGAATCAAACCTCCAGTAGGAATATCTGCTCGGCTGTTCGGATGGATTCCGAGCTCCGACCCACTATGCCAAACAAACCTGTGTCCACTCACAGGTTCCCACCGGGCACTTGCGGCAACTCCAGACACACGCCGGTGCGATGACCAGCGCGCATGTCCGCGCGGGAAGTGCGAGAATCGAGCCATGACACCACGTCGAGTTGTGATGATCACCACCGGCGGCACCGCCGCCTCGCGTACCACCGACGACGGCGCCGTGCCCGTGTTGACCGGCGCGGACCTGATTCCCGCCGAGCTCGGCGAGATCGCGGTGCGGGCGGTCGATCTGATGACCCTGGACTCGTCGGCCATGCTGGTGCGCCACCAGGTGGCCGTCGCCGTCGCCATCTCCGATGCGCTCGACGAGGAAGACGTCGACGGCGTGGTGGTGACTCACGGCACCGACACCCTGGAGGAGACCGCTTTCCTGGTGGACGTGTTCAAGGACGATCCGCGCCCGGTGGTCTTCACCGGCGCCCAGTACCCGGCCGATCATCCGCTCTCGGACGGCCCCGCCAACATCGCCGCCGCGGTGGCGCTGGCCGCGGACCCGGCCAACCGGGGCAACGGCGTCCAGGTGGCCCTCGGCGGCCGCGTCCTGCCCGCGCGCGGCGTCTTCAAGGTGTCCACCACCGCGGCGGAGGCTTTCGACACCGTGCACGACGACCTGCCGCGTCCGCGGGTGTCCACCGAGATCCCCACCGCCGTCCCGGCGCGCGTGGACCTGCTGGCCCTGTACCCGGGTGTGTCCCCCGGCCTGATCGCCGCCGCCGTCGCCCAGCGCGCCGCGGGCATCGTGCTGTCGGCGACCGGCTCGGGCAACACCCACCCGGACATCACCGCGGAGGTGGCCCTGGCCACCCGCCGCAATGTGCCGGTGGTGGTGTCCACCCGGGTGCCCTACGGCGAGGTGGAGGCCACCTACGGCGGCGGAGGCGGCGGCGTGGATCTGGCGCGCGCCGGTGCGATCATCTCGCCGTGGCTGCGCGCCCCGCAGGTGCGCATGGCGCTGATCGCCCTGCTGACCAGCGGCGCCTCCAAATCGGAGATCGCCGAGTTCTTCGCCGCCTCCGGTCCGTCCTGACGGGCGCTCGACGTCGTCACAGGTCGTCCCAGCCGAGGCTGTCCAGCGGATCCGCGCGCACCAGCGCGGGCTCGGGCAGCCGGAAGGTGCGGGCCCGGCCCGGGCCGGTCGCCCGCGTCTCGAACCGAACGGTGACGAAACCGTGGCCGCCGCCCTGCACCCAGCCGTGCCCGAACTCGGCGTGGTGGACGTCGGCCCCGGTGTGCCACTGCCGGTCCGAGGCCGGGTCCGACTCGTCGGGCGCCACCGCATCGCCGTCGTCGACGGTCGGCGGCGACGGATCCGCCTCATCACCGAGGTTGTACTCGTCCAGATCCGGAAACAGCGAGTACTGCTCGGCGTCGGTCAGGCCCGCGTAGCCGACGCCGACCAGTCGGATGGGGCCGATCTCGCGCGGGTCGAGCACCACCCGCTGGGCGGCGGCGGTCAGCACGTCGAGGTCGGCGCTGGCCGCGGGCATGGTGAGCGAGCGCGTGAGGATCGACATGTCCGCGCGCCGCAGCTTCACCACCACCGTGCGGGCCCGCCGACCGTCCTCGAGCAACCGACGGTGCGCATCGGCGGCGGCGCCGCTGACCGCCACCCGCAGCCCGGCCAGGTCGATGATGTCGGTGGCGAAGGTCGATTCGGCGCTGATCTGTTTGGCGACGGCCCGCTCGGCCACCGGCCGATTGTCGATGCCCTGCGCCAGGCGGTGCAGCGCGGGCCCGACGGTGCCCCCCAGCACCGAAGTGACCTCGGTACTCGAGAGCGCCGCGAGGTCACCGATGGTCTCCACTCCGATGCGGGCCAGTCGGTCGCCGGAGACCGGCCCGATGCCCCACAGCTTGCGGACCGGCAACGACTGCAGAAAGCCCAGTTCCCGGCTGGGCGCGATGACGGCGATGCCGTCGGGCTTGGCCTGACCGGAGGCGATCTTGGCGATCTGTTTGCCCGAACCGAACCCGACCGAGGCCGGCAGGCCCACTTCGTCGCGGATGGCTGCGCGCAGCCGCGCCGCGAACTCGTGCGCCTGGTCGACGGTGCCGCCGGCCAGTTCCGCGGGCTCGGCGAAGGCTTCGTCGAACGACAAGGTCTCGATGACCGGCGCGAACCGCCGAATGATCTCGAAGACGCGGCCGCTGACCACCCGGTACACCGATCCGCGCGGCGGCACGATCACCGCGCTCGATCCCACCAGCCGCCGGGCCTGATGCATCGGCATGGCCGATCCCGCCCCGTACGCCCGCGCCGCATACGACGCCCCGGCCACCACGCCGCGCCCGCCCGCACCGCCCACCAGCACCGGACGCCCAGCCAAGGTGGGTCTGGTCAGCTCCTCCACGGAGGCGAAGAACGCATCCATGTCGATGTGCAGTACCCACCGCGCACTGGTCTCCTCACCCCCGGTGGTCACGGCCCCATGCTAGCCGCGAGCATTCCCCGCCCGATTCGTCCGGCCGGCCGTCTCGCAGGCCTCGACAGCTCGCATCGCCGGGTCGGCATATCGCCGGTTCGCCTCATTGTCGGTTCGACGACGGCGGCTCAGCGATCTACGGCGTCATATCCCCGTCGTGGAGCGTCACAGTGCCGTCGTTGTACCCCGGTGTCCGTCGGTGTCGACGCACGCCGCCCCTTCGGACTCGGCCGACCCGTCCACGAGAGCAACCGGATCATCGTCGCCCACCCGGACACCCCCCGACGCTCTCCTGGACACCAGGAGAAAGCACCACCTCAGTCAGTCACGATCGGCACCACCTCGAAGACCGGCAGCAGCGACGCGTGCCGACGCAGGGTGTCATGGTCGGCGGTCGCACTCAGCCCCGCGGGCAGCAGCCGACCCACCTCCCACCCCCAGGTCGACAGGTAGGCGGCGAGCACCCGCACCTTCGGTTCGGCGTCAGCGAGTTCGATCAGCCGCACCGCCACATCGCGCCGACCACGCCGCAACCGCGCGCACGGATCGCGGCGAACGTTACGCACCCAGTCGGTGTGCCCGCGCGGCGCGACCAGGTAGGTCCGAGAGTCGAGGGTCAGCGGGTTCACCGGCACGCGGTGCGGCTCACCGGTCCGCCGACCCCGGACGGTGAGGGTCTGCGCGCCGGCCACCCCGATCCCCCGATCGGCGAGCCAGCGCACCGCGCCGTTGACTCCTCGTTCTCCGCGCGTCAGTCGGATTCGGGTGCTCTCGGTCATCATCTCTCCTTTTGTGAGCAGTGCTCTCTAATGCCCAGTCTGCCGCACCTGACGCGCTCTTACAAGAGCAGTGCTCACTCTCTTGGGGATGCTTCTGCGAAGATCGAGGCATGACGGGAATCCGGGATCGTCGCCGCCGCGAGGTCGACGAGCAGATCATCACCCTCGGGCGCGCACAGTTGGCGCAGGTCGGGGCGGCGGCACTGTCGGTGCGCGCGATCGCCCGCGACCTCGGCATGGCCTCGTCGGCGATGTACCGATACGTGGCCAGTCGCGACGAACTGCTCACCCGCCTGGTGGTGGCCTCCTACAACGACCTCGCCGATCACGTCGAGACCGCCGTCGCCGACGCCGCCCCGAGCGAGCGTCTCCCGGTGGCGCTGACCGCGTTCCGGGCCTGGGGCGTCGACCATCCGGCCGAGTTCGCCCTCCTCTACGGCAGCCCCGTCCCCGGCTATCAGGCCCCGGCCGGCGAGACCACCGCCCCGGGCACCCGGGTGATCGCCCTGCTGCTGGGCCTGTTGCCGGCGTCCACGGGAGCCGTCGACACGGCGGAAGACGGGGCGGAGATGGACGGGGCCCTGGCCCCGGAGTTGCGCGCGATCGCCGCCGAATGGGCGCCCCACCTGGACGAGGCGGGGATCCTCGCCGCCCTGAACCTGTGGACCTGGCTCATCGGCGCCGTGAGCCAGGAGGTCTTCGGCGGCTACGGACCGGACACCTTCGCCGCGCCGAGCCTGCTGTTCGCCGCGCAACTGCGAGCGGCGCTAAGCGGGTTCGAGCTCTGAATCGACGTGCGCCGCGCGCCAGGCCGGCAGCCCCGGATCGTCGGTGACCACCCGATCCATCTGCGCGCCCCCGTCGCAGGTGCACAGCGCCACCGTGTACTCCCCGCCGCGCCGCCGCAGCACCCGGAACAGCCCGCCGGAGTCGATCCAGCGCTGCAGCCGTTCCAGGTCGTCGGACATGCCTCCACCCTACGACCGGTGCCGAAGAATCCGCGGCGCCGCCGGAAAGTAGGCTGTACCTGTGACTTTTACCCGCTATGTGGCACTGGGCGATTCGTTCACCGAGGGCGTCGGCGATCACGCGCCCGAGCTACCGGGCGGTGTGCGCGGTTGGGCCGACCGGGTGGCGCAGGCCCTCGACGACGCGGCCCGGGCGGCCGGCGAACCCGGCCTGGAGTACGCGAACCTGGCCATCCGCGGACGCAAGCTGAAGGCGGTCGTCGACGAACAGCTCGCTCCGGCGCTCGCCATGTCGCCGGACCTGGTCACCGTGCACGCGGGCGGCAACGACATCCTGCGTCCCACCGTCGACCTGGATGATCTGCTGGCCTACTACGACGAGGCGATCGCGGCGCTGACCGCGACCGGCGCGACGGTGGCCATCTTCACCCCGCACGACCCGGGTAGCGCCCCCGTCTTCGGCGCACTGCGCGGCCGGTTCGCGATCCTCGCCGAGGGCATGCGTCAGATCGCCGACACCCGGGGCGCGGTCCTGGTGGACTACTGGCGGATCCGTGATTTCGACGACCCACGCCTGTGGGATTTCGACCGCATGCACATGTCCGCGGCCGGTCATCAGCGCATGGCGATCGCCGTGCTCGAGGCGCTGGGCGTCGAGCACGACCTGTCGCCCGTGCCGCTGCCGACGCTGCCCGACGTCACCACCGCGCAGGCCCGCAGCGCCGACCTGGACTGGGCCCGCCGCTTCCTCGCGCCGTGGCTCGGTCGCCGCCTCCGCGGCGTCTCCTCCGGCGACAGTCTGTCCGCGCGCTACCCGGAACCGGTGCCCGTGGCGGCGGTTTCGAGTCGACGCCAACTGGACCACAGCAGCAGGATGGCCGCCACCGAACCCACCGACGCCAGCGACTGAGCCGCCAGGTAGAGGTTGTAGTCGGCGGTCGAGCCCGGATCCTGCCGGGCCCCGACGATCCCGAGCAGCAGCCCGGCCGCGCCCATCACCACCGCGTACACCACCGCGAACACCACGATGACCGTCCGCACCGGCGCCCGTTCCCGGTCGGGCACCGCCCGCACCAGACCGCTCCGCAGCAGCACCAGCGCGCCCAGCGACGCCATCAGCACGGCGATCGCATCGGCGCCCAGGGTGTCCGAGAGCCGGTGCCAGCGCGCCACCACCGTGTAGGCGCCCACGCCCACCGTCCAGGCCAGCACCAGCACCATGGCCGGTGCGCGCCAGCGCCACGACACCACCAGGAGCGCCGCGCACGCCACGCTCATCGCCACCGTGGTGTGCCCGCTCGGAAAGCTGTTGTGCTGCAGGTACTCCGGGGCGTCCACGAGCACCGGCCGGGTCAGGATCACCCGCTTGAGCAGTTCGGTGGACACCGTCGCCGCCCCGACTACCGCCACCGCCACCGCGGCCAGCCGCAGGCCGCCGCGCACCCAGCCGATGACGGCCAGGCACGCCACCGCCACCCCCAGCGAGGTGAGGGTGAAGGTGGCGAGCACGTCGTCGGCGACGGTCACTTCCTCGGAGTTCACCTCCAGCGCACCGCGCAGCGCGGCGTTCTCCAGCCGCTGGCCGGTGTAAGTGCGCACCGCCGCCAGGTAGACGCCGATGAGCACGCCGAGCGAGCCGAGGGCCAGCAGGGCCCACCGCAGACCCGCCCGGCGTGTGCTCACACCTTCTCGATGTCGACGCTCACGCCGTCGTTCAGCTCGATCGCCCCGGGCGCACCCGTGTCGACCACGAACGACGTCGCCAAGATCTCCCCGGCGATCAGGTCGGCGTGCGTGCGAGCGGTGTCCGCCTGGTCCGCGGGCACCACGAAACGGACGCTGATCCGATCGGAGATGTCCAGACCCAGGTTGCGTCGCGCATCCTGCAGTTCGCGCACGCGGTCCTTGGCCCAGCCCTCGGCCTCCAGTTCCGGCGTCACAGCGATGTCCAGGACCACCAGGCCCCCGCCGCCGGGCAGCTCACCGGTGGAATCCGGCGCGACCGCCACGAGCTTGCGGGTGAACTCCTCCCCGCGCAGCTCGATACCGTCGGCCACCACCACGTCCTCGCCGGTGTCGGCGTCGGTGCGCAGCTCCCAGTCGCCGGCCTTCACGGCCTTGATCACGCGCTGCACGTCCTTGCCGATGCGCGGCCCGGCGGCCCGTGCGTTCACGGCCACTTCCACGCGGCCGTGCGCATCCACGTCACTGCTCAGATCGACGTTCTTGACGTTCATCTCATCGGCGATCAGGCCCGTGTACGGGGCCAGGTCCAGCGCCGCAGGCGCCGCGATCGTCAGGCTCGGCAGCGGCAGACGCACCCGCAGGTTGTTGGCCTTGCGGACGCTGGAGGCCACCGAACAGACCGACTGCACGGTGTCCATGGCGGCCACCAGCTCCGGGTCGGCCGGGAGCTCGTCGGCGCTCGGCCAGTCGGTCAGGTGCACCGACCGCTCACCGGTCAGACCGCGCCACATGGCCTCGGTGGCCAGCGGCAGCAGCGGCGCCGCCAGGCGACCGGCCACCTCGAGCACCGTGTACAGGGTGTCGAAGGCCTCCGGCTCGGCGTCCTGTCCGGCCCAGAACCGCGACCGGGACCGCCGCACGTACCAGTTCGTCAGCGAATCGCAGAAGCCGCGGAACGAGTCGCAGGCACCGGCGATGTCGTAGACGTCCAGGGCGTGCGTGATCTCGTCGCGGGTCACCGCCAGCTTCGCCAGGATGTACCGGTCGAGCATGTTCGACGAGTCCGTCCGCCAGGTGGCCGGGCGCTCGGCGTACAGCTGCAGGAAGCTGTACGCGTTCCACATCGGCAGCAGGGCCTGCCGCACGCCTTCGCGGATGCCGCGCTCGGTGACCACCAGGTTGCCGCCGCGCAGGATCGGGCTGGCCATCAGGAACCACCGCATCGCGTCGGAGCCGTCGCGGTCGAACACCTCGTTCACGTCCGGGTAGTTGCGCTTGGACTTGCTCATCTTGGCGCCGTCGTCACCGAGCACGATGCCGTGCGCGGCGACCGTCTTGAACGCCGGGCGGTCGAACAGTGCGGTCGCCAGCACGTGCAGGTTGTAGAACCAGCCGCGGGTCTGCCCGTTGTACTCGACGATGAAGTCGCCCGGATTGTGCGCCATCTCGCCGTTCCCGCCGTCGAACCAGTCGACGTTCTCAAACGGGTAGTGCACCTGGGCGAAGGGCATCGAGCCGGACTCGAACCAGCAGTCGAGCACCTCGGGTACTCGCCGCATCGTCGAGAGACCGGTCGGATCGTCCGGGTTGGGTCGGGTCAGCTCGTCGATCACCGGGCGGTGCAGATCGGTCGGCCGCACCCCGAAGTCGCGCTCGAGCTCGTCGAGGCTGCCGTAGACGTCGGTCCGCGGGTAGTTCGGATCGTCGGACACCCACACCGGGATGGGCGCACCCCAGTACCGGTTGCGGCTGATGTTCCAGTCCTTGGCGCCGGCCAGCCACTTGCCGAACTGGCCGTCGCGGATGTGCGACGGCGACCAGGTGATCTCCTGGTTCAGTTCCAGCATGCGGTCCTTGATCTTCTGGACCGCCACGAACCACGACGGCACGGCCATGTAGATCAGCGGCTGCCCGGACCGCCACGAATGCGGGTAGGAGTGCTCGATGGTCTCGTGCCGCAGCACGCGACCGGCCGTCTTCAGGTCCTTGATGATGTTGGGGTTGGCGTCGAAGACCATCTGGCCCTGGTAGTCGGGCACCAGCTCGGTGAAGCGGCCGCCGGGATCCAGCGGCTGCACCACCTCGATATCGTTGGCCGCGCAGACGTCCATGTCCTCCTCACCGAAGGCCGGGGCCAGGTGCACCACGCCGGTGCCGCTCTCGGTGGTGACGTAGTCGGCGGCCAGGATGCGGTGCGCGTTCGGGTGCCCCGCGAAGAAGTCGAACGGCGGCTGGTACGACAGGCCGACCAGCTCGGCGCCGCGATGGGTCGCGACCGTCTCCACCTCGCCCAGCTCCCGCGCATACGCGCCCACCAGGGCCGCGGCCAGCAGGTACTCGGCGCCCTCCGCGGTCCGCACGTGCGCGTACTCGGTGTCCGGGTGCACCGCGATCGCGAGGTTCGACGGCAGGGTCCAGGGCGTGGTCGTCCAGATCAGCGCGTTGACGCCGTCGAGCGCGGCGAGCGGCGCATCGGCGTCCACCCGCAGCGGCATGGTGACCGTGAGCGCCGGGTCCTGACGCATCCGGTAGGCGTCGTCGAGCTTGGCCTCCTGATTGCTCAGCGGCGTCTGCTCGTACCAGGAGTACGGC
Source organism: Gordonia phosphorivorans (assembly GCF_042432625.1). Classification (NCBI taxonomy): domain Bacteria; kingdom Bacillati; phylum Actinomycetota; class Actinomycetes; order Mycobacteriales; family Gordoniaceae; genus Gordonia; species Gordonia phosphorivorans. The sequence goes on from NZ_JBHLWV010000011.1 coordinate 78,800, forward strand.
AGCACGCGGTAGCCCTGGTAGATCAGGCCCTTGTCGTTGAGCCGCTTGAACGCCCACATGACCGACTCCATGAAGTCCAGGTCCAGGGTCTTGTAGTCGTTGTCGAAGTCCACCCAGCGCGCCTGGCGGGTCACGTAGGTGCGCCATTCGCCCGTGTAACGCAGCACCGAGTCGCGGCAGTAGGCGTTGAACTTGTCCACGCCCATCACTTCGATCTCCGACTTGTCGGTGATCCCCAGCTGGCGCTCGGCCTCGAGTTCGGCGGGCAGCCCGTGCGTGTCCCAGCCGAACCGACGCTCCACCTTCTTGCCGCGCATCGTCTGGTAGCGCGGCACGATGTCCTTGACGTAGCCGGTCAGCAGGTGACCGTAGTGCGGCAGACCGTTGGCGAACGGCGGCCCGTCGTAGAACACGAACTCCGGCGCCTGCGCGCGGTTCTGGATCGACGCTGCGAAGGTCTCGTCCTCGTCCCAGTACTCCAGGACGCGTTCCTCCACCGAGGGGAACGACGGCGCTCCCGGCCCGTTGCCTCCGGTGAGATCGACGAGCGGGTAGACGCGACCGTCCTCGTGGGTGTCGTCGTGCGGAGTGTCAGTCATCGCGGGCGGTCTCCTCGTGCCTGCAAGCCGGCGTCGCCGCCGGACTACCTCGGGCACGGGGACGCGGTCGTCGTGTTCGACTTCCACGCGGTACCACCCCGCTTGCACCGCCTCACGCGGTGCCGCTCATCGCATGCCTCCGCTGGCGCGGGACACACGTGCGGCGATGACGGGCCGCACCCGCCCGGGTCTACTGGTGCTCGGCCACCGCGAACGGTGTCAGAGCCGGTTCTTCCGGGAGCTCCCCGGTGATGGCCGGATCAACGCTGATTCTTCTCGAGCAGTCTACTCGTCGTCGCCGACGAAGGTGATCTTGGGCAGCGGACCGGTGTTGTCGTGCACCACGAAGGTCCGCTCCGCGGCCGGCTTCTCCGCGGTCTCGTCGACGGGCGGCTCGGCCGCCTCGACGGGCGACGGCGCTGCCTCGGACGGGGCGGCGGATGCGGCGGCGACCGCCTCCTGCTCGTCCGGCACCGGCTGGTCGAACCCGGCGGCGGGCTCGGAAGCGCTCTGGGCCGGCTGCTCGCCGGTGGACTCCGCGGGGGTGGATTCGTCGGGGGACTCCATGCCGCGCCGACGCCGACCCACGTACGGCGAAGCCGACAGGATGGGCCCGGTGGCCGGACCCGCGTCGAAGGTGGGCACCGGGCCGGAGGCGGGTTCGGGTTCGACCTCTGCGGGCACCGGCTCGGCGGACACCGGCCAGGCGCCGCTCGGCCCCGTCGGCGACGGGAACGAACCGGTGACCGATCGGATGTAGTCGCTGGTGTCCCCCAGCGCAGGCCCGTCCGGCTCGGCCGCGCCGGTCTCGGCGGGCTCGTCCGACTCGGCGTCGACGTGCGGAACCGGTTCGGCCGCCACGATCGATCCCAGACCGCTGAGCGACGTGTCGATCGGCTCCGAGTTCGGACCGGCCGGCTCGTCGACAGGCTCGTCGGCGGCGTCGAGCAGCGGCGCCGTCCGCTCATCGCTGCGGTCGCGGATGGTGAACAGCGGCTCGTCGCCGACACCGCCGCCACCGCGACCGGCGCGCAGGATGTCGACCAGCAGGACGACAAGACCGATCACGCAGACGACGATGCAGGCCACCGCCAGCCAGAAGTTAGCCGTGATCAGCGCGACCACCAGGAGGCCGAAGCCGACCAGGGTCGCCGCCAGTGCCAAGGTCAGCATTGCCGGCCCCTCATCTCATCGAAATGACCCACGTCGCCCATGCCTGACAGCAGCCGAGGGCTAACCGTTCTCCGGTCCGTAACCCTGCTCCACCGGCGCCGCACTGCCGCGCTGCTGCAGCTCCTCGAGCTGCGACTCCAGGTAGGTCTTCAGTCGGGTGCGGTACTCGCGCTCGAACGTCTTGAGCTGCTCGATCCGTCCCTCCAGCACCGTGCGCTGCTGGTTGATGGTGGACATGATCTCGGAGTGCTTCTGCTCGGCATCGCGCTGCAGGAAGTCGGCGCGCTCCTGTGCCTGGCGCACCTGGGTCTCGGCGCGGGTCTGCGCGTCGGCCAGCAGCGCCTCGGCGCGCTGACGGGAATCGTTCAGGGTGGCCTCGGCGGTGGCCTGCGCCTCGCCGACCATGCCCTCGCTGCGTGCGCGGGCGTCGGCGAGCAGCGACTCGGCTTCGCCGCGGGCGCTGCCGGTCACGCGATCGGCGGTGTCCTGCGCGAGCGCGAGCACTCGGGCCGCACGCATGCTGGCGTCTTCGTCGAGACCGGCCTGCGGAACCGGGGCCGGTGCCACGGGAGCGGGCGCCGGAACTTCGACGACCTCGGTGGCCGCCGCGAAGACCTGGGTGTGCTCACCGCCGGCCGGGCCACCGGCACGCGCCGCCGCCAGGTCCGCCTCGAGATCGGCGTTGCGCTGGGTCAGCGCCTCGTTCTCGTCGATCAGCCGAGCAAGCTCTGCTTCGACGAAGTCGAGGAACTGGTCCACCTCGTCTTCGTTGTAACCGCGCTTACCGATCGGCGGTTTGCTGAAAGCGACATTGTGCACATCAGCTGGAGTCAGCCGCATTTCGGTATCCCCTTTGGTCTTCGAGCGTGTCCGTAGAAGCACTCTGGTTCATATGTCGGTCACCGACGACAGCCGGGTCGCAGTTCTATTAATACCAGTAGCACTGTGTAACTAGCGTGCCATCTTGTCACACCCGGACCAAGTTCGGGTGTTCAGATGCCACCCTTTCGCAATCAAAGCTAGATCACAGCGGGGCCAGGTGCAGGGCGTACGCCTGCGAGATCCGCATCCCGATAGTCACCACGATCAACACCAGGAACAGCGACAAATCCAGTCGCACGGCCCCCAGATCGATCGGCTTGAGGACCCGGCGGAGCGCCTTCAGCGGCGGATCGGTGAGCGTGTAGATCACTTCCATGACGATCACCGCGAAGCCGTGCGGACGCCAGCGACGGGCCAGGGACTGGACGAACTCGGCCACCAGCCGACCCAGCAGCAGCACCCAGTACAGGAAGAGGATCAGGTAGAGGATCCAGAGGAAAATACCCACGTGTCTACAGTGCCACGAAAGGCGCCGGAGTGATCCGGCGCCTCCTCGTGTGCTCCCTCTCAGCTCTGGCTGTGGAAGCCGGTTTCGGCCAGGCGACGACGATCCTCCGGCGTCACCTCGACACCTGCGGGCGAGAGCAGGAAGACCTTGGTGGCCACCTTGTCGAACGAGCCGCGCAACGCGAAGACCAGGCCGGCGGCGAAGTCCACCATGCGCTTGGCGTCCTCGTTGTTCATGTCCACCAGGTCCATGATGACCGGGCTGCCACCGCGGAAACGCTCACCGATGGTGCGTGCCTCGGAGTAGTCGGCCGGACGCAGCGTGGTGATACGGCTCGCAGTCTCGGCGACGACATCGCCGCGTACCTCCGGGGCCAGGGCGTTGGCCCCGCGGACCGGGGCGACGCTGCGCGCAGGCGCACCGGTGTTCCGCGACAGCGGCTCCAGGCGTCCACGAACAGGTGCCGGCCCACGGTCGACCTCCACGTGCACCGCACGCTCGGCGTAGACGCGCTCGTCGCCGCGCTGCCCGTACTGGACCTCGGCGTACTCCACGGCGTAGGGATCGTCCTCGTAGTAGGGCTCCGGATGGCCCTCGGCGGTGCGGTAGCGCTCCAGGTAGAGGCGCTCACGCGCGCTCATGCCGGGCTCTTCGCGACGCGCCGGTGCGCGATCGCCGTAGCCGTTCATCGACTCCACCCGATCAGCGGCAGGGTCGGCGAGGTAGTCGTCCTCGTACTCGCTCGGGGGCACCATGCCGAAATATGCCTTGAACTTCTGCATCGTCGTCATCGACTTGCCTTCCACTGCTGAATTAATGATCTTGATGGTTCTGTTGTGACCAATGTGACTAGGGAGAGGTTATCGGGCGCGGGCCCATGATCGCGGTTCCGACACGCACACACGTCGATCCGTGCGCGATCGCCGCCTCCAGATCACCGGACATCCCCGACGACAGCTCCCGGGCGTCCGGGAACTCGACACGGAAGCGCTCGGCGATCTCCTGCGCGTGCGCGAGGTGATCGTGCACCTGCCCGTGGAGCGGGGCGATCACCATGAGTCCGTCCAGGGTCAGGGTGCCGTCGTGGGCGACGACCTGCTCGGCCAACGCCGCCAGTCCCGACTCGGGCACTCCCCCGCGCGCGGGGTCGCCGTCGAGGCTCACCTGCAACAGCACGCCGAGCGGCCCCGGCCGCTCGCCGGCCTCCAGGGACCTTCCGGCGGCCATCGCCAACGCCTGCAGCAGCTCGGGCGAGTCCACCGACTGCACCCGGCGGGCCCAGCGAGCGACGGTCTTGGCCTTCTTGCGCTGCACCGAGCCGATCATGTCGACGTCGAAGTGCGCCTGCGGCAGCTGCTCGCGCACCTGCGCCACCTTCCGGCCGGCCTCCGGCTCCCGCGACTCACCGAATTCGGCGGCACCGAGGTCGATCAGCCGCGCCATGTCCTCGGCGGGGAAGAACTTGGTGACCACCAGCAGGCGGGCACTGCCCGCGACACGTCCGGCGGCGGCCTCGGCCGCTGCCACCCGCTCGCGCGCACGCGCCAGCGCCGCCGCCAGTTCGGCGCGCCGTAGATCCTCGCTCACGGCGCGGTCTCACCCGCCGGATCCATCCAGATCACCGAGGCGATGCGGCCGGTAGGCGCCCCGCGGCGATGACTGAAGAGGGCCGGGTCGCCGATGGTGCAGCGCGAGTCCAGTGCGATGGAGGTGACCCCGGCGGCGCGGAGCTGCCGATCGATGCCGGCCCGCAGATCCAGGCCGGTGGTGCCCTTGGCCGTCCGGCAGGCGCTGCCCGGCAGGTGTTGCTCCACATCGCGCGCCATCTCCGGCGGCACCTCGTAGCGGGCGCCGGAGGCGGCCGGCCCCAGGAGGACGCCGATGCGCGAGGGCTCCGCGCCGAGTCCGACCATGGCCTCGAGCACCTTCGGCACGATCCCGATCCGGGCACCCACGCGCCCGGCGTGCACGGCCGCGATCACACCGGCCTCGTCGTCACTGAGCAGCAACGGCACGCAATCGGCGGTCAGTACCGCCAGGGCCAGCCCCGGCGTCGTCGTGACCAGCGCATCGGTCACCGGCACCGGCTCGGCCACCGGTCCGTCGACCACGGTCACGGTCCGTCCGTGCACCTGCTCCATCCAGACCACATGCCCGGGAGCGACGCCGATCTCGCGCGCCAGGCGCTCACGGTTGGCCGCGACCGCGGCCGGATCGTCACCGACGTGGTCGCCGAGATTGAACGAGTCGTAGGGGGGTCGGGAAACGCCCCCGGCGCGCGTGGTGACCACGCGCCGCACCCGAGGTGCGGGCACCGTCGCGCCCATCACTTCATGAAGTCGGGGACGTCGACCTCGTCGTCGTCGAGGCGCACGGCGTTGCGGCGCGGCGGCTGCGTCTGGGCGAACGGGTCGCCCGCAGGCGCCGGCTTGGTGCCGAACAGCGGATCGTTGGCCGGCGGGGTGGACACCTGGCCGGAATGCGCCGATTCGACGGTGCCGGGGGCCTTCGCCGCCGACGTCGCCGCGGCCGGGTTGTCCACGCGCTTGCGCGGCGCACCGCCGTCGAAGCCCGCGGCGATGACGGTGACCCGCACCTCGTCGCCGAGGTTGTCGTCGATCACGGTGCCGAAGATGATGTTGGCATCCTCGTGCGCGGCCTCCTGGACCTGCGTGGCGGCGTTGTTGATCTCGAACAGACCCAGGTCGCTGCCACCGGCGATGGACAGCAGCACGCCTCGGGCGCCCTCCATCGACGCTTCCAGCAGCGGGGAGTTGATCGCGATCTCGGCGGCCTTACGGGCCCGATCCTCACCGCGTGCGGCACCGATACCCATCAGCGCGCTGCCGGCGTCGCTCATGACGCCCTTGACGTCGGCGAAGTCGACGTTGATCAGGCCCGGGGTGGTGATCAGATCGGTGATGCCCTGGACGCCGTTGAGGAGCACCTCGTCGGCGCTGCGGAAGGCATCCATGAGGCTGACCTGCGAGTCGCCCAGCTGCAGCAGCCGGTCGTTCGGGATCACGATCAGGGTGTCGCAGGATTCGCGGAGCGCGGCGATGCCCTCGTCGGCCTGGTTGCCGCGTCGCTTGCCCTCGAACGAGAACGGACGGGTCACCACGCCCACGGTCAGCGCACCGAGCTTGCGAGCGATCGCGGCCACCACCGGCGCGCCGCCGGTGCCGGTTCCGCCGCCCTCGCCCGCGGTCACGAAGACCATGTCGGCGCCCTGCAGCAGGTCCTCGATCTCGTCCCGCGCGTCCTCGGCGGCCTTGCGACCGACCTCGGGATTGGCGCCGGCACCCAACCCGCGGGTGGACTCCCGGCCGATATCGAGCTTCACGTCGGCATCGCTGATCAGCAATGCCTGCGCGTCGGTGTTGATCGCGATGAACTCGACGCCCTTGAGGCCCTGTTCGATCATGCGGTTGACAGCATTCACGCCGCCACCGCCGATGCCGACGACCTTGATGACGGCGAGGTAGTTATGAGGGGGCGTCATGATGCCTTCCTGCTCCGAGTCAGACCCTAAAGCTCAACCAGAGGGTTATTGTTATGTCAAGTACGGGTGTTGAAGACGACGGTATTGACCCAGTCGGTCCGGTGCCAGGAGGCGCGCCGCGTGTCGCGAGTTTTTCTCCGCGACACGCCGTCGAAGTCGCGCCGCGCCGCGGCCGCACACACCGCGTCAGCGCACGGCCGGGTAATCCGGGCTCGACACGTTGAACGATTTGGCATTCAGCTTCAGAACGTGCTTGAGCGCCTCGGCCTTGTCCTCGCCGCGTTCGGAGTCTCCCCACACCACGGTCCGCGACTTGGTCAGATGCAGGGTCAGGTCGGCCGGCGACGACGCCGAGACCGACTGCACGTCGCGGCGCAGCCAATCCGGAAGCCCCGCGACCATCTCCACCGCCGCCTTGGTGGTGGGGTCCTGCGGTCCCGGTCGGGACACCTCGAGGACCGGCAGGTCCCGGTACACGACCGGCCCGGCGGCCGCGGCGCCCATCGCCTCGCGGGAATCGAACTCCAGATAGACCACCCCCAGGTGATCCATCACTCCGACGGTCCCGTCCGCCGCGTCGATCAGCACCAGCGGACGGCGCTCGACCACGTCGATGAGAATGGTCGACGGATAGTTCCGATCCACCCGCGCGGACTGGACGCCGGGAATCCGCGCCACCCGCTGGGCGATCACTCCGGTGTCCACCTGCAACAGCGGTTCGCCCTGCGGCACCTCGGCCACCGCGAGCACCTCGTCGGTCGAGACCGTCCCCGAGCCGGTACCGGTCACCGTGACCTCGCGGACCGACATCAGCGGCGAGAAATAGGCCGCCGCCACCGCACCGACCAGGACCGCGACCGCGACGAACGCCCCGACCGCACGCCACAGTCGACGACGCCCGACCCGACGGGTCTCCTGCTGCTGCTCCCGCTGCTCCCGCTGGGTCTGGGCGGCCGCCCTGGTGCGCGACCGCTTCCCCGCCCGCTCGGACGTGCTCACGAATCCAACGCGGCCAGGATGAACGGCGCCTGCATGGTGATGTCTCCGGCCCCGATGGTCAGCACCAGGTCGCCCCTGCGGGCGCGTGCGGCCACCGCACCGGGCAGGTCGGTGACGGCGTCGACGAAGACCGCGGGCACGGTGACCGCATCGGAGATCAGCCGTCCCGTCACGCCGGGGCGCGGCTCTTCCCGCGCACCGTAGACCTCGGCGACGATCACCTCGTCGGCCAGGCTCAGCGCCTGCGCGAACTGCTCGGCGAACTCCTCGGTGCGCGAGTACAGGTGCGGCTGGAACACCGCGAGCACGCGCCCGCCGGTCTCGGTGACCACGCCGCGGGCCGCGGTCAGCACCGCCCGCACCTCCGTCGGATGGTGGGCGTAGTCGTCGTACACGCGTACCCCGGCCGCGGTGCCCCGGTTCTCGAACCGCCGATGCACACCGCCGAAGCTGTCGATGCCCTCGATCAGCGCGTTCGGACCGATCGACGGTGCCACCGCCAGGGCCCCCAGCAGGGCGCCCAGCGCGTTGAGCGCCATGTGCTCGCCGGGCAGCGTCACCGCCATCCCGCGTTCGGCGGGTTCGGGAACGATCGGCGGAGTCAGTTCCAGTCGCACGCTGCTGCCGGTGCCGCGAGCCGAACGCTCCACCAGCCGGCCCGCGAGCGGAACCGACGGCGCCAGCGCGCGATGGACACCGACGCCGTACCCGATCACGTCGACGTCGGCCGCCGCCAGTGCGGCCGCACAGCGACCGGCCAGGGCCGCGGCGCCCGGATCGTCGAGGCACACCACCAGCGTGCCGCCCGGCCGGATCAGCGCGAGGAAATCGTCGAAGACCTGGACGTACGCGGCTTCGGAACCGAAGAAGTCCAGGTGATCGGCCTCGATGTTGGTCACCACCACCACGTCGGGTCGGTACTCCAGGAGCGAGCCGTCGCTCTCGTCGGCCTCGGCGACGAAAACGGCTCCGCTGCCGTGGTGGGCGTTGGTCCCCGATTCGTTCAGCTCGCCGCCGATCGCGAACGACGGGTCGGCGCCGCAGTGCTGCAGCGCCACCACCGCCATCGACGTGGTCGAGGTCTTGCCGTGGGTACCGGTGATGAGCAGGGTGCGGTGCCCGTCCATGAGCTGGGCCAGCACCTGGGGCCGGTACAGCACCGGGATCCCCCGGCGGCGCGCCTCCACCAGCTCGGGGTTGTCGTGCGGAATCGCGGCGTGCGTGGTGACCACCACCGTCGGGCCGCCGTCGAGCATGTCGAGCGCCGAGCCGTGGTGTCCGATACCGACCTGCGCGCCGCGGGCCCGCAGTGCGATCACGCCTCGGCTCTCACGGGCATCGGATCCGGAGACCGCGCCGCCCCGTGCCAGCAGGATACGGGCGAGGCCGGACATCCCGGCGCCGCCGATACCGACCATGTGCACGCGGTGCAGGTTCGGTGGCAGGTCGCAGTCCAGACCGCTCATCGCCGTCCTCCCTGTTCGGCCCGGAACCGGGCGGCCAGGGCCAGCGCCGCGGCGGCCACCGTCTCGGCCGCATCGCGGTGGCCGGTGTGCGCACCGGCCTCGGCCATCGCGGCCAGTCGTCCGGCATCGTTGAGCAGGGCGGGCACTTCGCGCGACACGTACTCGACGGTCAGGTCGGCGTTGTCGGTGAGCAGCGCCGCCCCGGCCTGCACCACCGGCAGGGCGTTGAGGCGCTGTTCGCCGTTTCCGTGCGGCAGGGGGACGTAGATCGCCGGCAGGGCGGCCGCGGTCACCTCGGCGACGGTCATCGCACCGGACCGGCAGATCACCAGATCGGCCGCGGCGTAGGCGAGGTCCATGCGGTCGAGGTAGGGCACCGCCACGTACGGCGGCGCCCCCGCGGGCGAGACGGGCGCGATGGTGTTCTTGGCTCCGTGCGCGTGCAGCACGCCGATCCCGGCGGCGCCGAGGGCGCCGGCGGCTCCGGCGACGGCCTCGTTGATCTGCTGGGCCCCTTGCGAGCCGCCGAAGACCAGCAGCGTGGGCGCCTGCGGATCGAGTCCGAAGAACTCGCGCGCGGCGGCCCGGGTCCCCGCGCGGTCGAGATCGGCGATGGCCGCACGTACGGGCATCCCGACGACCTCGGCACCGGGCAGTCCGCAGTCGGGCACCGCGGCCAGCACGCGCTCGGCCCACCGCGCACCCACCTTGTTGGCGATGCCCGCGCTGGCGTTGGCCTCGTGGATCAGCACCGGCAGCCGACGCCCGGCGGCGAAGTAGGCCGGCAGCGCCACGTAGCCGCCGAATCCGACCACCACGTCGGCCTCGACCCGGCGCAGCACCTTGCGGGTCGCCGCGACGGCGCGGGTGAGCCGGTACGGCGTGGCCAGCAGATCCTTGCCGGGCTTGCGCGGCAGCGGCGCGGGCGGAATCAGTTCGAGGTCGTACCCGCGCTTGGGCACCAACTCGGTCTCCAGGCCCTTGGGCGTGCCGAGCGCGGTGATCCGCGCGCCGGGATCGAGACGGCGCACGGCGTCGGCGACGGCCAGTGCGGGCTCGATGTGACCGGCGGTTCCACCGCCCGCGACGACCACCGAAAGCCCCGGTCGGACCGACTGAGATTGACTGCTCACCGCTGCCTGTACTCCGTTCGACGCGGCGAGTCGGCCGCCGGGTAGCGCGAGGCGTACCGGCGCGGATCGGTTCGAACCCGGTTGCTCGCCTGCCTTGCAGGATAGTGGATCTCGTCCGAGTGCTGCGCGCCCGACCGTGTCGGGTACATCCGCTCCCGCGGGACCTGACGCATCCGCTCGCGCGGGGCGGGATTCATCCGCTCGCGCGGGACCGGACGGCGGCTGCCGCGCGGCTCGGGCGGACGCCCGGTGTCGCGTCGTCGCCCCAACCGGTCCTGCACCTGATCCACCAGTCGCGGTCGATACGGTGCCGGCGGCGGCAGGTGCAGCAGCCGCGACAGGCCGCGCGACTTGCTGCCGGACAGGGCCACCACCGCATCCGGTTCGTGCCGCGCCGCACTGGCGAGCAGGCCGAGCATGGTCAGCATCGTCAGCATCGAGGTGCCGCCCTGCGACATCAGCGGCAACTGGATCCCGGTCACCGGCAGCAGACCCACCACGTAGCCGACGTTGATGAACATCTGCGTGGTGATCAGCACCGTGATGGTGGCGGTCAGCAGCCGCAGGAACGGATCGGCCGACCGACGGGCGATCCGCATGCCGACGAATCCCAGCAGCAGGAACAGGCCGACGACGATCATGCCGCCGACGAGCCCGGTCTCCTCCACCAGGATCGCGAAGATGAAGTCGTTGTGGGCGTTGGGCAGATAGCTCCACTTCGCGGTGCTCTGCCCCAGGCCGACGCCGAAGATGCCGCCGTTGGCGAGCGCGTAGGTCGCCTGCAGCGCCTGGTAGCCGCCGCCGAGCGGGTCGTCGTTGGAACCGAGGAAGCTGAACACGCGCGCGGCGCGGTAGTCCGCGCTCAGGGCCGCGACCACGCCGGCCAGCGCGAAGGCACCGATGAAGCCTGCGAACACGGTGCCGGACAGGCCGGCGAACCAGAGCAACGCGCCGGTGATCACCAGAATAATCACGGTGGTCGACAGGTTCGGCTCGGCGATGATGAGCCCGCACATCAGGATCGCGACCGGCAGCAAGGGGACGAGCAGTTCCTTGGTCCCGGCGCCGGCGGTGCGTCGCGAGGCCAGCACGTGCGCACCCCAGATGCACAGGGCCAGCTTGGCCAGCTCCGACGGCTGAATCGAGACGCCGCCCACGTCGAACCAGCGGCGCGCACCGTCGACCTTCACGCCGAGGCTGGGCACCAGCACCAGGATCAGCAGCACCACGCTCACGAACACGCCCAGCGTGGCGAACCGGCGGAAGAACCGGAACGGCAGGTGCAGCACCAGGTAGAAGGACACCCAGCCGAGGACGGCGAAGACCGCCTGCGTGGCGAACGCGCCGTAGGAGGACTGGTTCTCCGCATAGCCCTCCACCGAGGACGCCGACTGCACCATGATCAGACCGCACACGGTCAGCACCAGCGACAGCGAGACCACCAGGTGGAACGACGTCAGGGGCCGCGCCATCAGGGTGCGCACCCCCTCGCGCGCGGTGGTCCACCACGCGCGCAGATCGAGGTTCGGCCGCGACAGTGTCAGCGACAGCGGGTTCTTCGACGACGCCGGGGTGCTCGCAGCCGGAGTGCCCGTAGCCGGAGCGTCCGCAGCCGAGGTGTCCGCAGCGGGAGTCTCCACCGCCGGGCTGCCCGGCGACTCGGACGACTCGCGCGTAGAGCGCCGCGCAGCGCGAGGAGGAACAGTCACCGAACCATCGTCCCCTGTGAAGGCTGTGACTCTTGGGACTTATGGGGCGTGTCGCCGAATCCGGTCTGCGATCTCGCCCACGGTGAGCGCCGGCAGGGTCAGCCGGCGACCCACTCGCCGTAGAACAGTCCCAGCCCCAGGGCGCACGAGATGGCCGAGAGCAGCCAGAAGCGGATGATCACCGTCGTCTGGTCCCAACCGCCCAACTCGAAGTGATGATGGAACGGAGCCATCCGGAACGGCCGCTTGCCGGTGGTCCGGAACGCCGCGATCTGGATCATCACGGTGACGATCTCGGCCACGAAGAGGGCGCCGATCACGATCATCAGCAGCTCGGTGTGGGTGGTCATCGACAGACCCGCGACGATGCCGCCGAGCGCCAGTGAACCGGTGTCGCCCATGAAGATCTTGGCCGGTGCCGCATTCCACCACAGGAAGCCCAGACAGGCGGCCGCGGCCACCATCGCCACGATCGCCAGGTCGTGCGGATCGCGCACCTGATAGCAGGAGGCGGCCTTCAGGTCGCCGACCACGTTGTCGCACGAGTGCTGGTCCTGCCACATGGTGATCAGCACGTAGGTGCCCATCACCATCGCGGTCGAGCCGGCGGCCAGGCCGTCGAGCCCGTCGGTGAAGTTCACCGCGTTCGACCACGCCGACACCACCAGCCAGCAGAAGATCACGAAGCCGACGCCGGTGAACGTGATGGCCTCGATGTCCCGCACGTAGGACAGGTGGTCGTTGGCGGGTGTGCGCCCCTGATCGTTGCGGAACTGCAGCAGCAGAATGCCGAAGACCACCGCCACGATCAGCTGCGCCACCGACTTCTGCGTCTTGTTCAGACCCAGGTTGCGCTTCTTGGCGAGCTTGATGAAGTCGTCGAGGAAACCGACCAGGCCCAGACCGGTGGCCAGGCCCAGGACCAGCAGCCCCGAGGCGGTCGGACCGCCGTCGCCGCGCACCCAACTGAAGATGTAGGAGCCGAGGTAACCCGCCCAGATCGCGATGAGAATCGCGACGCCGCCCATCGACGGGGTGCCCGCCTTGGCCTGGTGGCTCGCCGGGCCGTCCTGCCGAATCTCCTGGCCCCACCGACGCCGGGAGAACTCCCGGATCAGCACCGGCGTCAGCAGAATCGCCACCGCGAGTGCGATCGCCCCCGCGATCAGGATCTGAGTCACTGGATGAATCCTTCGTCGTCTACGGCCGCCGAGTGAGTCGACCGTCTGAAGACCCTACCGGTCATCGATTGTGCACCTGCACCGTGAGGTCGGCCGTGCGCTGCCAGATGTCCACCAGCGCGTGCGCCAGCTCCCCGCCGCCGGCGATGAGCACCATGTCACCGGCCCGCGGCGCGGCCGCGGTGCCCGCATCGGCGCGCTGCTGGGCGAGGAGTTCGTCGACGGTGAGGAAGAAGCCCGCCTCGTCGCCCCACGACCCCTCCTGGATCGCGCCTTGGTACAGGGCGCGCACGGCCCGCGTGTCGCCCACCGCGACGGTCTGATCCACGGCCAGTCGCACGGCGCGCCGCCCGACCAGGTCGTGGGTCACGCAGCGCGCGTTCTCGTCGACGCCGCCGTCGGCGAGATCGCCGAAGAACGCCCACGTCCGCCGACCCTGGCTCGCATCGGCGTCGGTCCGGTGCGCACTGCCCACACCGGCATCGACGGCGTCGGTCACCATCTCGCGCAGCAGTCGGGTCGCCTGGTCCACGGTGGCCTCCGGGGGCGCCAGGTACACGATCAGCGGCTCGGGGGCCGCCGCGCGTTCGGTCAGGGCCGCGGCGAGGACCTCGCGATCGTCGAAGGGATACACCTGTCCAGCGATCTCCTGCCCGGTCTCGTGGCCCTTGCCCGCCACCAGCACCACATCGCCGGGACCCGCCCACGCCACCGCCTCGGCGATGGCGGCGGCGCGATCGCCGGTTTCTCGGATCTCGGCGGCGCGACGTCCGGCGGCCGGGACCGCTTCGGCGCCGGCCCGGACGGCGGCCCGAATGCTCGCCGAATCCTCGCTGCGCGGGTTGTCGTCGGTGATGATCACCAGGTCGGCCGCCCGGGCCGCCGCGGCGCCCATCAGCGGGCGCTTCTCGGTGTCACGGTCACCGCCGGCGCCGAGGACCACCGCGATCGAACCGCTGGTCTGCGCGGCCAGCGTCGCCAGCACGGCTTCGACCGCGGCCGGCTTGTGCGCGTAATCCACCACGGCGAGGAAGTCCTGGCCGCGATCGACCTGCTCCACCCGACCGGGCACGCGCACCTGCGCCAGACCGCCGATGGCGGTCCCCGTCGGCACGCCGGCCGCCGTCGCCAGTCCGACGGCGAGCAGCGCGTTGGCCACGTTGTAGGCCCCCGGCAGCGGCACCGCCAGCACGTGCTCGGCGCCGTCCGGCCCGCGGACGGCCACCGTCTGCAGCCCCGCGTCGGCAGCCACCTCCCCGACGGTCGACCAGTCCGCCGCCCCGGTCACCGAGACCGTGGCCAGTCGCTCCGCGCTGCCGCGGGCGATCTGCGCCATCTGCTCGCCCCATTCGTCGTCCACGCAGATCACCGCGGCAGCGGCGTGATTGGGCGCGGCACCGTCGAACAGGTCGGCCTTGGCGCGGAAGTACTCGTCCATCGTGTGATGGAAATCCAGGTGATCCTGCGACAGATTGGTGAAACCGCCGACGGCGAACCGCGTCCCGTCCACCCGACCCAGCGCCAGCGCGTGGCTGGAGACCTCCATCACCACGGTGTCGACGCCGCGTTCGCGCATCACCGCGAACATGCGTTGCAGGTCGGGGGCCTCGGGGGTGGTCAGCGAACTCGGCACCGGGGTGCCGTCGATCCGGATCTCGACGGTCCCGATCAAACCGACCACCCGACCGCCGGCGCGCAGGGCGGCCTCGGTCAGGTAGGCGGTGGTGGTCTTGCCGGAGGTGCCGGTGATGCCGAGCAGCGTCAGCCGCTGCGACGGGTCGCCGTAGATGCGAGCGGACACCACCCCCAGCACCGACCGCGGCTGCGGATGCAGCAGCACCGAGACGTCCGCGGTCGCCGGATCCGCACGCAGGATCGCCAGGCCCTCGTCGTCGGTGAGCACCGCGACCGCCCCGGCCGCGACCGCCTCGACCGCGTACCGCGCGCCATGCACCCGGGCGCCCGGCAGAGCCGCGAACAGGTCACCGGCCCCGGCGTGCTGCGCCCGCAGGGTGGCACCGATCACGGTGCGATCGCCGCCGATGACCGTCGCCCCGGAGAGTTCGGCCAGCGCCGTCAAATCGGCCCCGACGGGGTGCTCCGGTCGCACCGGTAGGTATTGCTTCATCTCCGCCACTGCTTTCGTACCTCTCTGCCCGCTCGGTCCGGCGTGCCATCGAACCGATGCGGTCGAGCCTATGCTTCCAGCTTCAACCGCGGCGTCTCGGTGGCTGAGAACGGCACCTTCTCGTGCTGCAGCAGCCAGGTTCCGATGGCCGAGAACAACGGCGCCGCCGACTGACCACCGCTGCCGTCGGTGCTGCGCACCGGATTGTCCAGCATGATGCCGATCACGAAGCGGGGATCGTCGGCGGGCGTGATCCCGGCGAAGGTGATGTTGTAGCTCGACTTGGAGTAGCAGTTGCAGGCCGGGTCCACCTGCTGCGCCGTGCCGGTCTTCCCGGAGGTCTGGTAGCCCTCGATCGCACCCTTGGCACCGGTGCCCGACTGGATGCCGCGCGGATCGTCCTGCATCACCGAACGGAACATCTCACGCACGGTGCGCGCCGTCTCCGGGCTCACCACGCGCACCGGCTCGGGCTCGGTGAAGCCCGCGCTGCGCTCGCCGTCGATCGGCGCCAGAATGCGCGGCGGCACCCGCACCCCGTCGTTGGCGATGGCCTGATACATCGAGGTCATCTGCAGCAGGGTCATCGACAGACCCTGCCCGATCGGCAGGTTCGCGAACGAACCGCCGGACCACTGGCTCAGCGCGGGCACTTCGCCGCCGCTCTCGGCCGGCAGCCCCACGTCGGTGCGCTCGCCCAGACCGAACGAGGTCAGCATGTCCGCGAAACGCTTCTCCCCCACCTTCTGCGCCAGCATCAGGGTGCCGACGTTCGACGACTTACCGAAGATTCCGGTGGTGGTGTACGGCACCACGCCGTGCTCCCAGGCGTCCTTCACCGTGATCCCGGCCATGTCGATGGAACCGGGGACCCGGTAGACGGTGTCCGGGGTGGTCAGCCCGTACTCGATGGCGGCCGAGGCCACCACCAGCTTGTTCACCGAACCCGGTTCGAAGGGCGAGGTGACCGACCGGTTGCCCAGGTCGGCGTCGCGCTGGGCGTCCACCGGCAGCGACGGGTTGAAGGTGTTGTCGTTGGCCATGGCCAGGACCTCGCCGGTCTGGGCGTCGAGCACCACCGCCGAGGCGTTCTGCGCCCCCGACTTCTTCTTGGCCTCGTTGACCTGGGCCTGGACGAACCACTGCACATCCGAGTCCAGGGTCAGCGTGACGGTCTGCCCGTCGATCGCCGGGTGCACGTTGCGCTTGCTGCCGGGGATGATGGCGCCGTCGGCGCCGCGATCGACGGTCTCGGTGCCGTTCATGCCGGCCAGGATCGGATCCAGCGACGACTCCAGGCCGATGTGTCCGTTGCCGTCGAAGTTGACGTCGCCGATCACGTTGGCCGCCAGGGAGCCGCCCGGATAGACGCGCACCGACTGGGGATCGGCGCCGACCTCGGGGAAGTCGGCGGTGATGCGGTTGGCGGTCTCCGGGCTCACCGAGCGCGCCAGGTAGACGAAGTCGTCGTCGGAGGTCAGCTTGGCGTGCAGATCCTCGCTCGAGATCGACCCGCCCAGCTGCGCGGAGACGCCGTCGGCGATCTCCTTGAGCCGGGTGGCGCTGTCGGGCAGCTGATCGTTCTTCTCGTGCTCGGCGTCGATCGCCTTGCGCACCGCGCGCGGCAGGAAGGTCAGCGCCCGGGCCTCGCCGGTGTACGCCAGCGGGCGGCCGTTCCGGTCGAGGATGGCGCCGCGCTTGGCGTACAGCGTCACGACGTCCTCGCGCTGCTGCGCCGCCTGGGCCGCCAGGTCGCCGGCATCGATGACATTGATCCACACCAGCCGACCGGCCACGGCGAGCGCCAGGACCAGTGCCAACGCGGTCAGCACGCGGGTGCGGACCAGGAAGCGCCCGACGGGCCGCGGGGCGTCACCTGGATTTCGAGGACTGGTCATGATTTCTGCATCCTCTCCCGGGTCATCGGTCAGCGGCGGTATTGCGGTTCGGCGTGGCGGCACTGTCCGGCAAGACGTTCGGCGCCACATTCGGTGCCGGCGTCGGCGGTGTCGTCGCCGCCGGCGGGGTCGGGCTCGCCGCCGGGGCCGGAGCCTGCCCCTGATCGCCGGGGGCCTGCGCGTTCGGCGCGGACTCGGTCGGAGCCGGGTTGCCGCCCAGGCCACCGGAGTCGTCGACCTTGCTGGCGTCGATCTGCTTGACCGGGTCCGGCGTCGGGTTCAACGATCCCGGTCGGCCGCCCTCGGCGGGCTTGAGCTCGCCGCGGAGCCGGGCCTTGCCGTCCGGACCCACCACCAGGTGCGCACCGATGCCGGGCACCATGCCCAGCTTCGCGGCCTTGTCGGCCAGTTCCGGCGCGGAATCGCCGGAGTCGGCGGTGCGCTTGAGGTTGTCGCGCTTGTCGATGAGCGCCTGGTGCTCCTGCCGCGCCGCTTCCAGCGCGTACGAGTCCTGGGCGGCCTTGGTCGACAGGTACAGGGTCAGGCTCAGCGCCCCGATCACCAGCACCACGATCGGCACGATGAAGGGCATGTCCGACAGCCCGGTGAACACGCCCGAGGCCTTCGGCGGCGGCACGATCTCGCCGCGGCGCGGCGGACGGCGACGCACGGTCGACGACGTCGTCGACGCGGAGTCCGCCCCGCTCGACGACCGGATCGACGCCGATCCGCGCGCACGGGAAGCACTGCGAGTGGACCGGCGCTCGTCGAGGAGGGTCACCGCTGCTTCCTTTCGCCGACCGTCTTGCCTGATGTTTCGGTGTCCTTGCCGCCCACGCGCTCGATGGCCCGCACGCGGACCGGGGCGCTGCGGGGGTTCTCCCGCCGCTCGTCCTCGTTCGCCTGCTCGGCGCCCCGCGTCACGAGCGCGAACTTCGCGGCGGTACCCGGCAGGTCCACCGGGAGCCCGGCCGGGGTGGTGTTGCGCACGGCCTGCGCGAAGTCCCGCTTGACGATGCGGTCCTCCAGGGACTGGTAGCTCATGACGGCCAGCCGTCCGCCCACCGCGAGCAGGTCCAGCGAGGCCGGTACCACCGCGCGCAGTGAATCCAGTTCGCGATTGACCTCGATGCGCAGCGCCTGGAAGGTGCGTTTGGCCGGGTGCCCGCCGGTCCGCCTGGTGGCGGCCGGAATGGCCGAGTACAGCAGTTCCACCAGGCGTCCGCTGGTGGTGAACGGCTCCTGCTCCCGGGCCCGCAGGACCGCCGAGGCGATCTTTCCGGCGAAACGCTCCTCGCCGTACTCGCTGAGCACACGGGCCAGGGCGCCGTGGTCGTAGGTGTTCAGAACGTCGGCGGCGGTGAGCTCGTCATCGTCGTTCATCCGCATGTCCAACGGCGCGTCGACCGCGTAGGCGAAGCCTCGTTCGGCCTGATCGAGCTGCATCGACGACACGCCCAGGTCCAGCAGGATGCCGTCGACGGCGGTCAGTCCTGCCGTCTCGGCCACCTCGGCGATCTGGTCGTACCGCGCGTGATGGAAGTGCATCCGTCCGGCGAAGGGCGCCAGTCGCTCGCGGGCGATCTCGAGGGCGTGTTCGTCGCGGTCGATGCCGTGCACGGCGAGCCCGGGCAGCCGGGTCAGAAAGAGTTCGGTGTGTCCGCCGGCGCCCAGGGTGCCGTCGATCATCACCGCGCCGGAGCCGTCGGCGCCGTGACGCGTCAGCGCGGGGCGCAGGAGTTCGAACATCCGGTCGGCCAATACGGGCACGTGGCCGTGCTCCGACTGCGTCGATTCGGACACTTCGATCACCCCTCCCCTGTTTGCTGCTGCTGACTCGCCCGCGCGGTCCTGTCGAAGAAACGGAGCTGCGGTGAGGCGGGGTCCCCGCCCGAGTCGCACCTGACGTTGGGGAAGTACGTCAGGGTCGGCCGGGCCGAGGCCTCGCCTCACCGCAGCAGCCCAGTTCTTCACTTGTCTTCTAGACGATCGCGTCCAAGGCGGCCGATCCGCCGGCCGCGAAGGCCTCCTCGTGCATCGCCTGGTACTCCGCCCATCGAGCGGCATCCCAGATCTCCAGGTGGTCGTACTGGCCGGTGACCACGCAGTCCTTCTGCAACCGCGCCCACTGGCGCAGCCCCGCGGACAGGTTGACCCGGCCCTGGCCGTCGAGCGCCTGCTCGTCGGCACCGGCCAACAGCAGTCGGACGTAGGCGCGCGCCTCCGGATCGTTGCGCGACGCCTCGTTCGCTTTCGCGGCGGTGACGTCGAACTCCTCCGCCGGATACACCGACAGGCTGTGATCGAGACCCTGAGTGACCACAACCCCTCCTGACAGTGCGTTCCGAAACTTGGCCGGCAACGTGAGCCGCCCCTTGTCGTCCAGCTTCGGGGTGTAGGTCCCGACGAAACCAGCCACGTCGACACCTCCTACCCCGATATCAGCGGGAGAACTGACGCTCTCTCGTCGATGTCCACCACATTACCCCACTTTCCACCACAATCCACCCCCGGCGCCCCACTTCTCCACCACATCTGGCTGTTCGTGCAGGTCAACGCGGTATCAATGTCCGCCGATCCATTTCAATCCCTTCCGCTTCCGGCGCGTCGAGGCCCCGCCGACTGTGTCGAATCACCATTAAAGTGGCTGGTGGGACGATAGATCCCCCAATGGTGGGGGGAAGTGGGTGATCAGGGTGGGGAGAAGTGGGTGACCGGGGGCGCCCTGTCGCGACCCGCGACTCGTGTCGCCGGCACTGCAGCTCGGCGACGTGAAGTACGGGTCGCGACACGGGAGTCGACGAGGGCGCGCGGGCGGGGGCGAGTGCGCGGGGGGTGAGAGTGGGGGGCCCGGCCGAGGGGCCCGACGATGCGAAAACGGGGGTGGCAACCGTGAACGGTTGCGACCCCCGTTTGTCGAGGTCAGCGGCCACTCGGGCCGCGAGGGGTACTACTCGTGGTCGCGCTGATCGAAGCGCTTGTTGAAACGATCCTCCATCCGCGAGCTCAGCGAGCCCTTGGCCGCAGGCTTCTTGGCACCGGCGCGTCCACCGGAGCCGCCGGCCGTGGCGCCACCGCGCGGACCGAGCAACAGCAGCAGGCCACCGGCGAACATCACAAAGAATCCGAGGAGGCTGATGATCTTCAACTCACCGATCTGCACGTCGATCATCAGGCCACCGACCAGCATCGCCAGTCCGAGGACGAGCAACAAAGCGGCCTGCCATTGACGCCGCGCGTTGGGTCGCCCCACACGCTGCCTGCTGACACTCGAGACAAACTTCGGGTCCTCGGCGTACAGCGCGCTCTCAATCTCGTCGAGCATCCGCTGCTCATGTTCCGAAAGCGGCACCGCTCTCCTCCCTCACTGTCCGAGCAACGCAAACGACGGGGCGTCGACGCCTGCTTTTCTTCCATGATAGGAGCAGAAACGGTAATCGACCACTATTGCCACCACGAAGCATCCACTAGGCCCCCAACTTCCGCACCGCCGAGGCCGTCCCGGACAGTCGGCCCTGCTCGTAGGCCAGCAGGCTGGCGTCGGCCGCGTCGAGGAATTCGGCCGCTCGGCGCTCCACCCGGGCGCAGAGCGTGTCGTCGATCTGGGTCACCAGCCCCGCCTCCACCCGCGCCCGCATCGTCGAAAGACCGCCGAAGTACTCGGCCAGATCGGCGTACTGCGGTGTGGCGACCTTGATCCGGCTCCACGCATCTCGCGCATTGCGCCGTCGACGAACCGGGCCCGGCGGCTCGTACACGGCCAACACCGCACCGGCCGCGCGGATGGCCGCCAGATAGAACTGCCGAAACCGTTCGGCGCCGTCGTCGTGCACGGCGGCAGCGCCGTCGAACAGCGCTTCGGCCCGATCGAGCAGATCGCGGCTGCGATGGACCACACGGGGGTCGGGGATGTTCGGTGCCATGGGGTCGCCTCCTTCGTCGAGGAGAACGTCTCACGTACCACCGACAATTCCGCGCCGCTCGCACCGGCAGCGGGCTCCGTCGGCCGACGAAAAAGCGGTGGTTCGGCGTCTTCCCCGCCGAACCACCGCACTTCATCGAACGTGAGTTCGATACCGATCACCCTAACCCCTGCGTGAGCGGTCCGGCAAGTCGAGATAATGTCGTCCGACGAGCTCGCTCAGCAGAAAGTGGGACGCGGATGTCGATCCGACTGGTCGCGCTGCCCGCGCACGACGCGCAGGCCTGGCTGGACCCGGCCGTGCACACCTATGTGACGGCGATGCGCTACCCCCGCGGCACCGAACAGGGGCGGATCGGACTGTGGCGTGAACACCTCGCCCGCCCGGGCTGGACCGCGATCGGCGCTCTGGCCGAGCTCTCCCCGATGGACCTGCGCCGACCGGCCAATGCCCGCCGACGCATCGACGCGCCGTGGACCAGCGGCCGGGAGGTCCTCGTCGGCGTGACCTACGGCTACACCGGAGCACCGGACCAGTGGTGGAATCGCCAGCTCCGGTCCGGGTTGACCCGGCACGGGATGACCGCGGCGCAGGCGCAGGCGCTGACCGCCGACTACTTCGAACTGACCGAACTGCACGTGCACCCCTCCGTCCAGGGTCGCGGGGTCGGTGCGGCCCTGCTGACCGGCCTGCTCACCGGCCGTCCGGAGGCGCAGGTGCTGCTGTCCACCCCCGAGGTGCCCGACGAACACAACCGCGCCTGGTCGCTCTACCGCCGCATGGGCTTTCACGACGTCCTGCGCGGCTTCACCTTCGCCGGGGATCCGCGCCCGTTCGCCTTCCTCGGCCGCCCGTTGCCGCTGTCGGCGGCACCGATCCCGCGCTGACAACGCCGCACCGCCTGCCCGGTATCGACGCCGACCTCTGGCACGATGACACCGTGCCTTCTCTCCCCCGCCCCCGCGCCGCCCGCCGGTACCCGGCGCTGTTCGGCGTCGTCCTGCTCGCGCTGACCGGTCTGCTCAGCGGCTGCATGACCCGGTCGGAGACCGTCGGCGACCAGTTCTCCGGCTTCGTCATCGTCGCGGCCAGCCCGGAGACCGGTCCGGCCGCACCCGCCTTCGACGTCCCGGCGTCCCTGGCCGGGGCGATCCGCGTGACGCCCTTCCCGAACGAATTCGACTCCTCGGACCAGAAGCAGCAGGCGCCCGACGATCAGCAGGCGTCACCGCTCGGCAAGGTGGGCTCCCGGCTCACCTACACCGACCTCACC
Organism: Gordonia phosphorivorans; assembly: GCF_042432625.1. NCBI lineage: Bacteria > Bacillati > Actinomycetota > Actinomycetes > Mycobacteriales > Gordoniaceae > Gordonia > Gordonia phosphorivorans. The sequence continues at coordinate 101,114 of NZ_JBHLWV010000011.1, forward strand.
GCGGGACAGTTCTCGCAGCTCGGCGACATCATCTCCAGCGCCCTGGACGCCGGTGCGACGATCGACCTGAGCGCGACCCGCAGCGGGGACATCGTGCGCATGCGCGGCGCGGCGACCCTCACCGACCTGGCGCCGACGATGTACTACGTCGCGATCACCGTCGACTTCGCCGGCCCGGTGGTGGCCACCAACGGCACGCGGGCCGGGGAGGCGTCGGTGACGTGGACCCCGCAGCCCGGTCAGACCGCCGAATTCAACGCCGACGTCGAGTACGCCGACCCGGCGACCGCCGCGCTGCCGAGCTGGGCGTGGTTCCTGGTGCTGGTCTGCCTGGCCATCGTCGTGACCGTGGCCGCTCTCGCGTACCGCTTCCGCGATCGGACTGCCCGTTATGCGGCGCCCCGCACCGCGTCGACCCGGGGTGCGAAACGCCGGCACACGACGGACCGCGCCGCAACGGATCCGGCCGAGACGACGGCGACCACCGACACCGAGGAACCCGCGCCCGCCGAGTGAGCGGGCCGCGGGCGGAAAGACTAGGCCGGGGCGAGCGCCCCGCGGGTGTCCACACCGATCCGTTCCAGCACCTCGCTGGTGGCGCGCGCGAAGTTCAGGCTGCAGAAGTGCAGACAGGGCACGCCCTCGGCGATCAAACGCTCCGACATCTCGGTGCACAGGTCGATGCCGACGGCGCGGACCGCGGCCCGATCCTCCTCGGGCCCGTCCCCGGCGGCGGCGGCGAGCCGATCGGCCACCCGCTCGGGCAGGACGCTGCCGGACAGCTCCACCATCCGACGGACGCTCTGCAGCGAGGTGATCGGCATGATGCCGGGGATCAGGGGCTTGGCGCCCTGCTCGGCGTCGGCGGCCACCACGCGATCGCGCAACCGCAGGAAGTCGTCGGTGTCGAAGAAGATCTGGGAGATCGAGTACTCGGCACCGGCCCGCAGCTTGCGGACCAGGTTCGCGGTGTCCGACGCCAGGTCGGGCGCCCGGTGATGCCCCTCGGGGAACGACGCGACGCCGGTGTGGAAATCACCGAGCGTGCCGATCAGCTCCACCAGTTCGGTGGCGTACTGCACCCCCTCGGGATGCGGCACCCACTCGCCGAGCGGGTCGCCCGGCGGATCCCCGCGCAGCGCGAGCAGATTGGTGATGCCCTTGTCGGCGTAGGCGCCGACCAGACCGCGCAGCTCGTCGACGCTGTGATTGACGGCGGTCAGGTGCGCCACCGTGGTCAGGGTCGTCGACGTGGCCAGTTCCCCGGCGATGCGCACGGTGCGGTCCCGGGTGGACCCGCCCGCCCCGTAGGTGAGCGAGACGAAGGCCGGGCCCATGCGCTCGAAGACTCGCACGGCGTGCCAGAGCCGGGACTCCTCCTCCGCCGAACGCGGCGGGAAGAACTCGACGGAGAACGGCACCGGGCCGCTGTGCGGCGCGGCAAGCCGTTCGATGACAGACGACTGCCCAAGGGGCTCGACGGGAAGCACACTCACCCCGCCGATAGTACGGACGACCCAGGTGAGGACCGATTCTGCGACGGAGTTAAGCCCAACCCCGCCGTCCCCCTTGACCGTGGAGGCGAACTGGGATATAGGACGTCGGTCCCGCGCAACCGGAGCCTGACGGTGGTGGCCGGAGCCGTCCGGGCGCCCCGGTAGGCTGGCCTGCGTGTTGAGTCAGCAGCAGGTTCCCGGCGCTGTCGAGGAGATCCTGCGGGATTTCTTCGACGCGACGGCTCCCTCCCTCGAGGAGATCTCCCCGGTTGTCACCGAGGCCGGCGCCGCCCTGGCGGAGTTCGTGCTCACCGGAGGCAAGCGGTTGCGCCCCCTTTTCGTGCACGCCGGCTGGCGGTGCGCGGCCACCGAGTCGACGGCCGCGGCCACCGAACCGCTCGCGCTGCGCGTGGGCGGCGCCATCGAGCTGATCCAGGCGTGCGCCCTGGTGCACGACGACATCCTCGACCGCAGCGACACCCGCCGCGGCCAACCGACGGTGCACCAACGCTTCTCGGCGCTGCACCGGCACCACCGATGGTCCGGCGACAGCGCCCACCACGGCAGCTCCGTGGCGATTCTGCTCGGCGACCTGGCGCTGGCCTGGGCCGACGACCTCGTGCACGGCCTACGCCCCACCTTTGACGACGGCCCGGCGCCGGTGCCGCTTCCGCCCGCCGCGGGCACCCTCTGGGCCCGGATGCGCACCGAGGTGCTCGGCGGCCAGCTCCTGGACATCACCAACGAGGCCTCCGCCGACGAGACCGTCGACGCCGCCTACCGGGTGATGAAGTACAAGACCGCCGCGTACACGGTGGCCCGTCCACTGCAGATCGGGGCCGCCCTCGGCGAGGGCTCGGCCGAGTTGTCCGAGGCGCTCTGGCGCATCGGCACCGACCTGGGCCTGGCCTTCCAGCTGCGCGACGACCTGCTCGGCGTCTTCGGTGACCCCGCGGAGACCGGCAAACCGTCCGGTGACGATCTGGTGACCGGCAAGCGCACCGTGCTGGTGGCGCAGGCGCTCGCCGATTCGTCGGCGGCCACCGCCGCCACCCTCCGCGGCTTCCTCGGGCGCGCGCTGTCGGCGACGGAATTGGCCACCGCCCGCGGCATTCTCATCGATTCGGGAGCCCTCGCGGCGGTGGAGGGCCAGATCGACGACCACCTGTCGAGTGCGCTAGCCGAGATCGATGCGCTCGAGACGTCCCCGCTCGCCCGCGCGGACCTCACCGCGCTCGCCCACCGCATCGCGCACCGGCAGAAATAGGGACCGAAGAAGTGAGGCTGCACTGATGGGTTCCGCACCCCACGTCGTCGTCATCGGGGCCGGACTGTCCGGCTTGGCGGCCGCGGCACGACTGCGCGCCCGCGGGTTCGCGGTGACCGTGGTCGAATCCGCCGCCACCCCGGGCGGCCTGGTCCGCACCGAGACCATCGACGGCCACAACTTCGACACCGGCGCCACGATCCTCACCATGCCCGAGCTGATCGTCGCCCCGCTCACCGAGCTGGGCGTGCCGCGGGGCGAGGTACTGGACCGGCTCGCGCTGGCCCCGGTGGATCCCGGGTACGTGATGAACTACGCCGACGGCACCACCCTGGCCCTCCCGCACCGGGCGGACCGCATCCCGGAGGCCGTCGCGGAGGCCTTCGGACCCGGTCCCGCCCGGGGCACCGCCGAACTGCTGCAGTGGCTCCGCCGCGTCTACGACGCCGAGTTCGACGTGTTCATCGACCGCAACTACGGCGGCCTCGGCGATCTGACCGGCGCCGACACCCGACGGGCGGCCACCGAACTGGTCAAGCTCGGCACGCTCGGCGGGCTGACCGGCGCGGTGGCCCGCTTCGTGAGCGACGAACGGGTCCAGCGCGCCTTCACCTTCCAGGCGCTGTACGCCGGGGTGCCGCCCCACCGGGCGCGCGCCATCTACGCGATCATCGCCGACATGGACATCGGGCGCGGGGTGTGGGCGCCGGCCGGCGGCATGGGTCGGGTGGGCCGCGTGATGGCCGAGGCCCTCACCGACGCCGGTGTGCGGATCGTCTACGGGGTGCACGCCCAGCGGGTGGTCCATTCCGGCGGACGGGTCAGCGGCGTGGTGGTCGACGGCGAGACCCTGCCCGCCGACGCGGTGATCGCCACCGCCGAGCGCGACCGCATCGCCGACCTGGTGGGCCGTCGGCCGCGGCGCCGACTGCGCTACTCGCCCAGCGCCGTCGTGGTCCACGGACTGCTGCCGGTCGAGGTCACCGAGACCTGGTCGGCCGGACACCACACCCTCGATTTCGGTGCGGCGTGGAGCCGGACCTTCGCCGAGATCACCGGGCGGCGCGGCGCACCGATGACCGACGGCTCCTTCCTACTCACCCGCCCCGCCGTCAGCGACCGCGACACGTTCACCGCGGCCGCCGCCGACGGTCGGCGGCTGGAGTCGGTCTCGGTGCTGGCGCCGACGCCCAACCTCGACAACGCACCCCTGAACTGGGACGCGATCGCCGACCCCTACGTGACCGAGACCCTCGCGACGCTCGCCGGCCGCGGCTACCGCGGCCTCGACTCGCTCCAGGTGTTGCGCGTGGATCATCCGACGACGTGGCTGCGCGCGGGCCTGCCCGCCGGCACGCCGTTCTCCGCCGCGCACACCGTCGCGCAGACCGGTCCCCTGCGCACCCGCAACACGTGGCCCGGACTGGACAACCTGTTCGTGGCCGGCAGCGCCACGGTCCCGGGCGTCGGCATCCCCCCGGTGCTGATCTCCGGCGGGCTGGCCGCCGACCGTGTCACCGACCGGCTGGCGGACGCCTTCTCCCCCGCCCCGGCGGGGTCGGTGCGGTGACCGTCGCCGGCCGCCTGACCCGCGTGCACCCCGACGCCGCGCTCGGGTTCCTCGGCGCGCTGCTGCTCAGCATCGGCACATACGGTCTCGCCGACATCCCGCGCAACGACTCCACGCTGGCCGACCTCGGCCTGGCCCCGATGAGCTACGGCCACGGCAAATCCCTGTCGTGGCTGGTGTTCTGGGGCGGCGTCGCGCTCATGGTGATCGCCTGGGTGCGGATCGGACGCGCCATGGCCGGCGGCGACGGCAGGTGGGATCTGGCCACCGCACGACGCACCGTGTGCGCGTGGGCCGCGCCGATGCTCTTCGCCATCCCGGTGTTCAGCCGCGACGTCTACGCCTACCTCGGACAGGCCCGCGTGCTCGCCGAGGGTTTCGATCCGTATTTCGACGGTCCCGCGCACCATCCCGGTCCGATCGTCGACTCGATGGCGCAGATCTGGGCGCCGACCACCTCGCCGTACAGCCCGGCGTTCCTGCTGCTGGCGCGCGGCGTCGTCGGGATCTCCGGCGACAACGTCTGGCTCGGCGTCTTCGTGATGCGCCTGGTGCTGCTCCTCGGTCTGGCGCTGAGCCTGTGGGCGCTGCCGAAGATCGCCGAGCGCTTCGGCGCCGGCGGTCCGATGGCGCTGTGGCTGGTCCTGCTCAACCCGATGCTGCTGGCCCACCTGGTGGGCGGACCGCACCTGGAACTGCTGATGATGGGTGTCCTGGCCGCGGGTGTCGCGGTGGCGACGGCCGGGCGGCCGGTGCCGGGCCTGCTGCTGCTCGGGCTCGCGGCCTCGATCAAGATCACCGCGGCCATCGCGATTCCGTTCGTCTTCTGGATCTGGCTGGATCAGCGTCGCCGCCGCGGCGCCGTGACCGGTCGCGATCGCGTCGGCATCTTCGCCGCCACCGCGCTGCTGCCGGTCGCGGTCTTCGGTGCCTTCACCCTGATCCTGGGGCTCGGCGTCGGCTGGATCAACGGCCTGTCCTGGGCCTCGCGCATCATCAACCCGTTCACCGTCCCCACCCTGGTGGGTCATGTGGTCACCTATGCGGCCGCGCCCTGGCAGGTGTGGAACCTGCAGGAGGTCCTGCCGGTGACGCGCGCGCTCGGCCAGGTGGTGCTCGTGGTCCTGCTGGTCTGGTTGTGGTGGCGTTTCCGCGCCGACGCGCGCAGCGCGATGGCCGGTGCCGCGTGGGCGATGCTGGCCCTGCTGCTGCTGGAGCCGTCGACCCTGCCCTGGTACTACGTGTGGACCCTGGTGTTCGCGGTGGCGTTCACCCTGCCGCTCTGGGTCCGCCGCATCGTCGTCGGGGTCAGCGTGTACTTCCTCATCGTCTTCCAGCCCGACGATTCGATCCTGTTCTACAAACCGGTCGAGTCCCTGCTGGCCGCGGCGCTCGCCGTGCTGGCAGCCGTCTCCTTGTCCCGACCCGACCCGCTGCGCCTGCGGCGGGCCCGCCGGTGGGCGCTGGCCACCCCGGATCGCCGTGATTGAGACCGGCTACGCCCGGGCGCGCGCGATCACCGCCCGCGCCGGCCGCACCTACTATCTGGCCTCGGCGCTGCTGCCGCGTCGACAGCGGCGCGGGGTGTTCGCCCTGTACGGTTTCGCCCGCACCGCCGACGACATCGTCGACGACGGCGCCGATCCGGACACCGCGACGGCCGCCCTGGACGCCCTGTCCGCCGACCTGGCCGCCGCACTGCGCGGGGAGGCCGCCGATCCACTGCTGGCCGCCCTCGCCGACACCGTCACCGGTTTCGCCATCGACCCGGCCACCTTCGACGCCTTCCTGCATTCCATGCGCATGGACCTGCCGGGCGCCCCCGAGTTCCGCCACCGCTACGCCACCATGGCGCAGCTGCGGGAATACACCTACGGGTCGGCGGCCGTGATCGGGCTGCAGATGCTGCCGATCCTGGGCGTCGACCGGGACCGGGACGACTACGACGATCTCGCGGCGGGCGCGGCGTTGCTCGGCGAGGCCTTTCAGCTGACCAATTTCCTGCGCGACGTGGCCGAGGACCTCGACCGCGACCGGATCTATCTGCCCGCCGACCACCTCGCGGCGTTCGGCGTGGACGAACAGTCGCTGCGGGCGGCGCGCCGGCGCGGCCGCCCGGACGGCCCGGTGCGCCGCGCGCTGGCGCACCTGATCGCGATCAATCGCGACCAGTACCGGCGCGCCGCACCGGCCGTCGCGGCTCTCCCGCCGCGCACGCGCCCGGCCATCGCCGCGGCGGCGCGTTCCTACGGCGACATCCTCACCGAGATCGAACGCTCCGGATACGACGTGCTGTCCCGGCGCGCGGTGGTGCCGACCGGCCGACGGCTGGGCCACGCGGGTCGCGCCCTGCTCTGGCCGCGCTGAACCGGCCGCGCCGACCGGGGGCGAGCGCTGGGTCAGAGTGCCAGCGCCTGCCCGCGGCGGATCACTTCGCGCGCGGAATGGGTGTGCAGCGCCTGCGCCGGATGCATGCCGAGATCCTCCTGCACGGTGAACAACCAGTTCAGCGCCTCGTCGCGGTTGAAGCCGCTGTCGAGCAGCATGGTGACCAGGCCTTCGTAGTGTTTCGCGAGCCCGCCGTCGTCGCCGAAGAACAGCGCGGGAATCACCGGGACACCGTCGCGCGAGGCCGCCAGCAAGTTGTGATCGCGGATCAGGGTGCGCACGCGATTGGGTGACAGACCCAGACGGTCCGCGGCTTCGTCGAGGCTGAGCACCTCGGCGTCGTCGGGAAGGATGCCGATGGACAGCGGAAGAGAACTCACGGGAGGTGACATTACCCGAGACCGGCGACACCCGAGCGCCACCGCGGCTCGACGATCCGGCGGCGCGAGCACGGTAGATTCACCTTCCGTGAGCCCTTCCGCCGATGCCCTGCTGGGGCGCGTCCTCGAACGCCGGTACCGGATCGATGCCACCCTGGCCCGCGGCGGCATGTCGGCGGTGTACGTCGGCACCGATCTGCGTCTGGGTCGTCGAGTCGCCATCAAGGTGATGGATGCGCGCTATGTGGGCGACCCCCAGTTCCTGCGGCGCTTCGAGTTCGAGGCCCGCGCGGTGGCCGGGCTGAGCCATCCGGGCCTGGTGGCGGTCTACGACCAGAGCATCGACGGCGAGATCGCCTACCTGGTCATGGAGCTGGTCCGCGGCGGGAGCCTGCGCGAACTGCTGCGCGAGCGGGGCCCCATGCCGCCGCACGCGGTGGCCGCCATCGGTATCCCCACGCTCGGCGGTCTGGGCACCGCGCACCGCGCCGGACTCGTGCACCGCGACGTGAAACCCGAGAACATCCTGATCTCGGACACCGGCGACGTGAAGGTGGCCGACTTCGGTCTGGTGCGCGCGGTGGCCGAGGCCGGTGTCACCTCGGCCAGCGTGATCCTCGGTACCGCCGCCTACCTGTCCCCCGAACAGGTCAGCTCCACCGAGATCGACGCCCGCAGCGACGTCTACTCCACCGGCGTGCTGTTCTTCGAACTGCTCACGGGCCAGCAACCGTTCCGCGGCGCGACGCCGCTGGCGCTGGCCTATCAGCGCCTGACCTACGACGTGCCCGCGCCCGGCGACGTGATCGAGGGCATTCCGCCGCAGATCGACGACATCGTGCTGCGCGCCACCGAACGCGATCCCGCGCTGCGCTTCCCCGACGGCTTCGCGATGCAGCACGCGCTCCTCGACGCCGTCGACGACCTGGGACTCCCGCCGTTCACCGTCCCCGCGCCCCGGCAGGCCTCGGCACGCGTGACCTCGGCCATCGCCCGCCCGGCGACCCCGGCCCGGCCCGCACCGGCTCCGCTGCCGCCGACCCGGGCGGCGGCCGCCGACTCCCCCGACCCGTACGCGTGGGACGACGACCCGGGCGGGGAGCCCTTCCCGGACCGGGACGGCCGAGACTGGGATGCCGAGAACTGGGATGCCGACGACTGGGATGCCGATGATTGGGGCAAGGAGCCCTCCCACGACGACGGCTACCCGGCCCGCCCCCGTGATCGGTACGAGGACCGGGTCGTGCCTGCCGCCACCCGGGCACCGCAGACCGGAAGCACCCTCGGGGCGCTGATCTGGCTGGTGCTGGTGGTGCTGGTGGCCACCGGCCTGGCCCTCGCCGGATGGGCGCTGGGCAGCACCTGGGCGGCCTGAGCGGCCGCCCGCACTGCTCGCGTCAGCCGCGCAGCATCTCCGCGACCAGGAAGGCCAGTTCCAGCGACTGCTGGGTGTTCAGGCGCGGATCGCAGGCGGTCTCGTAACGGCGATCCAGATCCAGGTCGGAGATGTCCTGCGCGCCACCGAGGCATTCGGTGACGTCTTCGCCGGTCAGCTCGATGTGAATGCCACCGGGGTGGGAACCGAGGGCGCGGTGCACCTCGAAGAAGCCCTGCACCTCATCGATCACCCGGTCGAAGTGACGGGTCTTGAAGCCGTTCGACGTGCTGTGGGTATTGCCGTGCATCGGATCGCACTGCCAGATCACCTTGTGCCCGGTGGCCTCCACCGCCGCGACGATCGCCGGCAGCACGTCGCGGACCTTGTCGTTGCTCATCCGGGAGACCAGGGTCAGCCGGCCCGGGCGCTTGTCCGGGTCGAGCAGCTGCACGTATTCGACGGCCTGCTCGGGCGTCGTCGTCGGCCCGATCTTGATCCCGATCGGGTTGGCGATCAGCTTGGCGAGCGCGATGTGCGCACCGTCGAGCTGGCGGGTGCGCTCACCGATCCACAGGAAATGCGCCGACAGGTCGTAGAGGACCGGTTCGTCGCCGCCCTGCGGATCGTCGGCCAGCCGCAGCATGGCGCGCTCGTAGTCCATGACGAGTGCCTCGTGCGAGGCGAAGATGGACGCCGAGTCCAGGCTGGAGTCGGTCACCCCGCAGGCGTCCATGAAACGCAGGCCGCGGTCGATCTCGGCGGCGAGCGCCTCGTAGCGGGCACCGGCCGGGGACGCCGCGACGAACTCGCGGTTCCAGTCGTGCACGCGGGCCAGTCGGGCTTCCGAACCGGTGAGGGCCCGCACCAGGTTCATCGCGGCGGCGGCGTTGGCGTAGGCCCGCACCAGACGGGAGGGGTCGTGCACGCGGGACTCGGCCTGCGGGTCGAGCCCGTTGACCATGTCGCCGCGGTAGCTCAGCAGCCCCAGCGAGTCGGTGTCCGACGAGCGCGGCTTGGCGTACTGCCCGGCGATCCGCGCCACCTTGACCACCGGCAGGCTCGCGCCGTAGGTCAGGACGACGGCCATCTGCAGCAGGGTGCGGATGTTGGCCTTGATGTGCGGTTCGGTGTTGGCCGCGAAGGTCTCGGCGCAGTCGCCGCCCTGCAGCAGGAACGCCCGCCCGAGGGCCACCTCGGCGAGCTGGTCGTGCAGGCTCTCCACCTCCGACGGCATGCAGATCGGCGGCACGCTCTCGAGCACGGTCCGCATCTTGCGGGCCTCGTCGGCCGGCCAGCTCGGCTGCTGCAGTGCGGGGCGGGAAAGCACATCCTCGAACTGCGCCTGCAGGGTGCCCGGCAGCGGGGGCAGCTCGGGCAGGTCGTCGATGGGCACGTCTACGGTCCAGTTCACCACGGGAACCAGAGTATCCGAGGACGCCGACGCGCGGCGCTCCAGGCGTGCGATCGCGTCGACCGGCGTCAGCGGCCGGCGATCGCCTCGATGGCCTGCCAGCGGAGCAGGTTGTGCCGCGCGTCGGCCAGCGCGCTGTGCGCGTCCTTGCCCGCGGCAGGCAGCGGCGGACTGCCCGCGGCCTCCCAGTGCTGGCGCAGCTCGCGGGTGAAGCGCGGCAGTGCCCGCGGCAGCTCGGGCATCGAGCCCCACAGCTGGCACAGCACCACGTGGTCGTAGGCCCCGATCCACGCCCACAGCTCCACGTCGCCGGGGCTCGCGGTCACGAAGTCGAGGAAGTCCTCGCGGATCTGCCGGTTGCTGCGCCACGCCTTGTCCGCCGGTGACGGCAGTTTGTCGAGCACGTTGGCACGCACCCACGGGCCCGCACGACCCGGATCGAATTCGGTCGAGACCGCGTAGAACTCGCGGCCGTCCTCGGCGGCGACGCCGATCGAGACCAACTCGATCGTCTTGCCGTCCTCGATGAACTCGCAGTCGTAGAAGTAGCGCACGAGAATCGATTATCCCCCACGGCTCGGCGCGCCCATGCGGTGCGTGGATCGCCGGGGCGCGCCGAGTAACTTAGGGGTCATGTCCCCGCAGGCGCGAACGACGGCGACCCGGTTGCGCCGCTGGCGCCCCGGGACGCCGGCCTGGGCGCTGGCCGCGCTGGTGTTCGTGGCCTCGTCGACGCTGCAGATCGTGGGTGTGCCCGGAACGTCGAGCTTCGGCACCCGCACCCGGTTCGACCTGGACGTCTATCGCCTCGGCGGCCAGCTCTGGCACCAGGGCATCAGCCTGTACGCCGAGGGCTCCATGCCGTTCACCGCCGACGGCATCTGGCTGCCGTTCACCTATCCGCCGTTCGCCGCACTCGTCTTCACCCCGCTGGGGGCCATTTCGCTGGCCGTGGGCAGCATCGCGATCTCCGTGGTGAGCGTCCTCTGCCTGGTGTACGTCACGGTGATCTTCCTGCGCATGCTGCACGTGGGCTCGGCCCGCAACCGCCCGCTGCTGGCCCTGTGGATCGCCGCCGTCGCGGTGTGGTGCAACCCGTTCGGGATGACCCTGGGCTACGGGCAGATCAATCTGATCCTGCTGGTCCTCATCGTGACCGACCTGTTCGTGCTCGGTCATCGCGCCGACGCCGCGGACTCCCGCCTGCGCGGCGCTCTCATCGGGCTGGCTTCGGCCGTCAAGCTGACGCCGCTGGTCTTCCTGGGCGTCTTCGCCGCCGCGGGCAGATGGCGCGCGGTCCTGGTCGGTGCCGCCACCTTCCTGATCGCCGCCGTGATCGCCGCGGCCTGGCTCCCGGCCGATTCGTTCACCTACTGGACCCACACGCTCTTCCACACCGGTCGCATCGGCGTGCCGGAGGGACCCATCAACCAGAACTTGAACGGCGCGTGGCTGCGCCTGGTGGGGGCGGACAATCCGGTGGCGCCGGCACTGTGGGTGGTCTCCGCGCTCGGCGTCACCGTGCTCGCGGGCCTCGCGCTCGCCCGCACCCGGCCGGTCGCGGCCTTCGCCCCCGGCGCCACCCACCGCGACGACGTCAACGCTCTCCTCGCCGCGTGCGTGGTGGGATTCTGGGGCCTGCTGGTGGCACCCACCACCTGGGCGCACCACTGGGCGTGGGCGCTGCCGGCGGTCCTGGCCTGCTTCGTCATCGCCTCGGCGCCCAGCGGCCGCTGGGCCACCCGCCTCTACGGCGGTCTGGGCATCGTCGGTATCCCGGTCTTCGCGATCGGTCCGTTCCAGTTGATGCCCAAGGACGTCACCACCTGGGCGTGGTGGGAGCACCTGGTCGGTAACGCGTACCTGCTGTGGACGCTCGCGTTCCTGATGCTGTTGTGGCTGCTGCCCTTCCGACGCGACGACGAGGCACCGGCGCTGGATGCGGCGACTCTCGCCGCCTGAACCTCAGGCGGTGCCGTCGGTCTTCGGCGGGGCGGGCTGGTTCTTCAGCGAGGCGGCGTAGACGTCGACGTACTGCTGCCCGCTGAGTCGCATCAGCGAGTACATGATCTCGTCGGTCACCGCGCGCTCGATGAAACGGTTGCCCGCCATCCCCTCGTAGCGCGAGAAGTCCAGCGGAGTTCCGAACTTGATGGTGATGCGGGTCGGTCGCGGCAGGATGGTGCCCGGCGGGTTGATGCGATCGGTGTTCACCATCGCGACGGGAACCACCTGGGTGCCGCTCTCCAGCGCCATCCGCGCAAGGCCGGTCTTGCCCTTGTAGAGGCGGCCGTCCGGCGATCGGGTGCCCTCGGGGTACAGGCACAACACCCCGTCGGCGTCCAGGATCCGTCGGCCCGCGGTCAACGCGCCCGCGGCGGCCGTCGCCCCGGACCGATCGATGGGGATCTGGCCGGAGGCACTGAAGAACCACTTCTTGAACCGGCCCTTGAGGCCCGGCTCGGTGAAGTACTCGCTCTTGGCCAGGAAGAAGATACGGCGCGGGGCCATCAGCGGCAGATAGAAGCTGTCGACGACGGCCAGGTGGTTGCTCGCCAGCAGGACCTTGCCGTCCGGCGGCAGATTCTCCAGACCTTCCACCTTGGGACGGCCCATCAACCAGAGCAGCGGTCCCATGAGGACGTACTTGAAGAGGTAGTACCACATCTTGCAGACCTGCTTCCTCCGCAGCGACCGCACGCGCTCGGCTCAGGCGTGTCGGCGTATCGGGTGACTACCTTACTGCCCCGCCCGGCCCGGGTTCACCGTCGCCTCGGCAAGCGCGGCAAGGCCCAGCTTGGCCACCTTGGCCGCTCCGATCACCCCGGCGCTCTCCCCCAACTGCGTGGCGCGGATCCGGGCCAGCTGCCGGTGACCGGCACCGGTGACCATCGCCGTGTAGTGCTCGCGCGCCTCGTCCAGGTAGAGGCCCGAGGCGGATCCGAGACCGCCGGCGATGACGACGAGGTCGGGGTCGAAGACGTCGGCGATCATCGCCATGCCCTGACCCAGCCAGTGTGCGAGAGAAGCGAAGGCGGCCAGCGCGATGGGGTCGCCCTCGGCGGCGGCGGCCGCCACCCGCCGACCGGTCAGCGACCCCGGGTCGGCCTGCGATTCGGCCGCCAACGCGGACGGACCCGGCTCGGTCTGGGCCAACAGCTCGATCACCGTGTCGACCAGACCGGTTCCGCTGCAATACCTTTCGAGGCACCCGCGTTTGCCGCAGCTGCACGGTCGGCCGTCGGGCACCACCACCAGGTGCCCCAACTCCGGTGCCACCCCGAAGCTGCCCCGATAGAGCTGCCCGCCCATCAGCATGCCCGCGCCGATCCCGGTTCCCAGGGCCAGCACCAGGGTGTTGTGACCGCGCGCGGCCGCACCGAAATGCAGTTCGGCCAGTGCCGCCGAGTTCGCATCGTGCTCGGCGAAGACCGGCAGCCCGAGGCGCTGCGACATCTCCGCCGGGACCGCGGCTTCCCGCCAGGCCAGGTGCGGGGCGAACCGCACCGTCTGCCGGTCCGGCGAGAGGAAACCGGCGATGGCCAGGCCCACGGCGCGCACCGCCCAGCGATCACGCAGCTCGGACACCAGCCGATCCAGGCAGTGTTCCAGGGCCGTCGCCGTCGGTGGCGTCGCGGCCCGCAGGGTGTCGAGCATGCCTCCGTCGGCGTCGACGACGGCAGCCCGCACGCTGGTGCCGCCGATGTCGATACCGATGGTCAGCTCGGTGGAGAATGGGCTCATCGGGTTCAGCCTGTCACGGATGAGCCGAGCCGGTGCCGATGCGCACCGGAATCGACTCGAAGGTGCTGCCCGGCGACGCCGTGTCCGCGCCCGGCGACGACCGCAGCATCTCGGCGATCGCCTCCAGGACCGCGATGGCGGTCGTCAGCAGGCGGGCCAGGAGGTCACCGAGTTCACCCACCAGGGTCCCGAGCTCGCCGACCAGTTCACTCAGCCGCGAGGAGCCCACGACGGCGGCCAGATCCGGTGCGGAACCGCCGCCGATGAGGGCCGCCCACTGGTCCAGCTGCCCGGCCAGGCCGAGGAGGAGTGCGTTGACCGGGTCGTCCGCGGCATGGCCGGTATCGGCACCTGGCGCATCGTCGGTCATCGGTGGGCATTCTCTTTCGCTGGCGGATCGGGCGGACTTCTCAGATTACACTCCGGGCCTTCGCGCTCAGCGCTGCGGCCAGACGGCCGGATCGGGCCGGAACTGCACGATCAGGCGCTCGCCGTCCCAATCCGCGTCGGTCACCCGGCAGCGGCGCAGCACCGACGGCAGGGTCACCGGCTGCCGGAAGCCGCCCACGGTGACCAGCAGATCGTCGCCGGAGCGGCCGAGGGCCAGTTCCTCCGGCCGCGGCAGCGTCTGCCGCCAACTGAGGCGGTACCGGGCCTGCAGCCCGTCGCCGTCGAGATGTTCCAGCACCGGGTCCGCCGCGCCGCGCGCATGCCCGTTCGGCGACGCCAACTGCACGCTCAACCGGCGCAGCTGCGACAGCTTGGCCGGTTCGGTATCGAGGGCGTGCACCGCGGCCAGGTGCACGGCGGTGTCCGCGTCGGCCCCGAGCAGGGTCCGCGCCGCCGTCGTCGCCGGTGCGGTGTCGAGGCCGCCGGGGCCCTCGTTGACCAGCACCGAACGCAGCGGCAGGCCCATCACCTCGGTGAGCGCCACGTGATCGGTCACCGTCGTGCGTCCCCGCTCCCCGCCCGGTACCACCAGGTGCACGGCCGTGCCCGTCGGATCGCCCAGCAGTTCCCGCAGGTCGTGGCAGTCGCGATCGATGCTCTCCACCGCCGCGACCACCGAGGCCAGGGCCGGCTTCTCGGAGGCCTGCGCCAGACGCGCATGGCGCGGCCAGAGCCGGTCCAGGGCGGCCGTCAGCACGGTCGGCGACCGCAGCACCGCATACGGGTCGCCGAGGCCGGACAGGTCCACCACCACCGCGCGCCAGCGCCCGGAGGTCGCCGCGTCGCGGATGGCGCGCAGCAGCAGAAACTCCTGCGCCCCCGGCAGACCGGTCAGCTCCCCCGCATCGATGTCGGCGATGGTGCCCACCACCGGCAACAGGTGTCGTCCGATACCGACCGCGTGGAGGGCGGCGGTGAAGTCGGTCCAGGCCCGTTCGAGCAGGCCGAGCGGATCCAGGTGCAGCAGGTCCAGCTCGCCGGTCGCCGCGACCGGTTCACCGGCGACGCGGAAGACACCCAACCGCTCCGGCAGCGTCGACCGCGGGTCGACGGTGATCAGCAGGGTGCGGTCGTCACCCACCAGCGACAGCGGTCCCCCGCGTCGGGCCGGACGCTGCGCATCGGCCACTCCGAGCGCTCCGGCCGCGGCGATCGCGGAGATGCCCGAGCCACCGGGTCCGAGCACCAGGTGGAGGGGAGCCAGATCGATCAGCCTTCGACCCTCTTCTTGAGATCGTGCAGCGCCGCGTCGGTGATCGCCTTCTCCGCGCGCCGTTTGAGCTGACTGATCATCGGGATCAGCAGATCGACGGTGAGCGTGTAGGTCACCTTGGTGGAACCGGGCACCTGCTGGTCGAGTTGGTACGAGCCGCGCTGGCCGCGCTGCAGGTCACTGGACTCCAGGACCCACGAGACCGCGGTCCCGTCGGGCGCCCAGTCGTAGGCCAGCACATAGGTGTCGGTGAGCACCCCGGCGTCGAGTTCGAAGCGCACCCGCTGGGCGCGGCCGGCGGTGTCACGCTCGAGCACGGTCACCTCGCGGGCCGCGGTGACCCATTCGGGGTAGGCATCGAAATCGGCGATGACCGCCATGATGGCGTCGACGTCGGCTCCGACGACGATCGACTGTTGCGTGTGATCAGCCAAAGGTCGCCGCCTCCTCGTCGTTCACGGCCGGACCGCCGATCTCCCGGCCGCCTTCGAGCAGGTCCTTGACCTGGAAGGACATCTCCTTGCCCCGGACCCGGTACTGCTTGTTGAGGGCGGCGGCCGCGACCAGCGCCGCCGCGGGCTCGCTGGGCAGGGCCGCGACGGGCTCGGCGTGCATGTAGAAGTGCAGAACGAAGCCATCGAGCACTTCCTCACACCAGATCTCCATGGTGCCCTCGACCGGCCCGGTCACCCGCCAGCGCACGCCGGCGTTCCCGCGGTCCTCCACGACCTCCAAGCGCAGGTCGCCGAACCATCGCCGCCAGCGCGCGCGATCATTGACCACCGCACCGGCAGTCGACGGCGCAGCCGCCACAAAGGTCTCGTCAGCCACCTGGATGGTCGTCACGACTCCTAGCATCACACACCGGGGGCGCGCAGCGAAAGCCGACCATGTGCTTGGTCGGCAGTGATTCGCCGATAGACTGACGGAAAGTGACCGTGATGTGAGAAAAGTCCTGATGGCGTCGGTCGCGGGCCGTCAGAGCATGAATCGAAAGGCTGCCAGTCTATGGCCGAGTACACCGAGCCCGCTCAGTTCGTCACCCCGCCGGAGCGCAATGCGACCGACGTTCTGTTCGATATCGCCGCGGCACGACCGGATAAGTCGGTCTTTCTCCGCGAGGTCGACGGACAGTGGCTTCCGGTCACCGCCGCGGAGGCGGCCGGCCAGGTGCGCGCCCTGGCCAAGGGGCTCATCGCCTCCGGCATCAACCCGGGCGACCGCGTAGCGCTGCTCTCCGCGACCCGCCTGGAGTGGACCCTCCTGGACTTCGCGATCTGGACCGCCGGGGCCACCCCGGTGCCGATCTACGACTCGTCGTCGGCACCCCAGATCGACTGGATCCTGGAGGACTCCTCGGCCACCGGCATCATCGTCGAGAACGAGGCCAAGCGCGCCCTCCTCGCCGACGTCGCCCACGTCACCCCCGCCACGCTGGTGTTCACCATCGATCCCGCACAGGGCCCGAGCCTGATGGAGCAGCTGACCGCGGCCGGCGCGGACGTCACCGACGCCGAGGTCGAGGCTCGACGCACGTCGCTGCGCGCGGACTCCCCCGCCACCCTCATCTACACCTCCGGCACCACCGGTCGCCCCAAGGGCGTCATGCTGGCGCACGCCAACCTCCTCGGCGAGATCGGCGGCGTCCTCGACTCGTCGATGTCGGGGATGCTCGGCGACGGCAAGCGTCTGCTGCTGTTCCTGCCGATGGCGCACGTGCTGGCGCGGGCGATCAACCTGGTGGCGCTCGAGGCCGGCGTGGCCGTCGGATACACCGCCGACATCAAGAACCTGCTGCCCACGTTCGAGACCTTCCGCCCGTCGCTGATCCTCTCGGTGCCCCGCGTGTTCGAGAAGGTCTACAACTCTGCGCGCCACAAGGCCTACGACTCCAGCGTCATCAAGGGCAAGATCTTCGATCGGGCCGCCAGCACCGCCATCGCGTACTCCACGGCCAGCGACTCGGGCTCGGTCGGCACCGTGCTGGAGCTGCGACGCAAGCTGTACGACCAGCTGGTGTACAGCAAGCTGCGCGCCGCCCTGGGCGGCCAGTGCGAGATGGCCATCTCCGGCGGCGCACCGCTCGGCGCCCGCCTGGGCCACTTCTTCCGCGGCGTGGGCATCCCGGTGTTCGAGGGCTACGGCCTCACCGAGACCACCGCCGCGATCACGGTGAACACCCCCGGCCATGCACGGATGGGCACCGTGGGCCGCCCGATCCCGGGCAACACCGTGCGCATCGGCGACGACGGCGAGGTCCTGCTCAAGGGCGCGGTGGTCTTCGGCGGCTACTGGCAGAACCCGGACGCCACCGCCGAGTCGCTCACCGACGGTTGGTTCCACACCGGTGACATCGGCACGCTCGACGCCGACGGCTACCTGAAGATCACCGGCCGCAAGAAGGAGATCATCGTCACCGCGGGCGGTAAGAACGTGTCCCCGGCGCCGCTGGAGGACATCATGCGCGCCCACCCGCTGATCTCGCAGGCGATGGTCGTCGGCGATCAGCGTCCGTTCATCGCGACGCTGATCACGCTCGATCCGGAAGCCGTTCCCGCCTGGCTCGAGCGCAACGGGAAGGATCCGGCCACCACCATGCGCGAGCTGGTCAAGGACCACCAGCTGCACGCCGAGGTGCAGACAGCGATCGACGAGGCCAATGCGACGGTGTCGCACGCCGAGGCGATCAAGAAGTTCCGCATCCTGCGCGACGACTTCACCGAGGAGACCGGCGAGCTGACTCCGACGCTGAAGGTCAAGCGCAAGGTGGTCGCCGACAAGTACGACCACCAGATCGAGAAGCTCTACCGCGGCTGAGTCCTAGAGGAGCTGCTGGAGCCGGGCGGCCTGTTGACGCCACTGCCAGGTGTCAACGGCCCACCGGCGACCGGCGGCCCCCATGGCCGCGGCGCGCTCGGGGTCGGTGAGCAGGGCGATGACGGCGTCGGCGACCTCGTCGACCCGGCGACCGTGCACCACGATCCCGGTCTCCCCGTCTCGCACGGTCTCCGGCGCTCCGCCGGAATCGCCGGCGACGACGGGCACACCGCTGGCCGAGGCCTCCAGGAAGACGATGCCCAGGCCCTCCACATCCAGCCCGCCGCCGCGGGTGCGGGTGGGCATGGCGAAGACATCCGCCATGGCGTGGTGCATGGGCAGTTCGGCCGCCGGAACGGTACCGGTGAAGGTGACCCGGTCGGCCACACCCACCGTGTCCGCCAGGGCCTTCAAGCGGTCACCGTAGGGGCCGCCGCCGACGATCATCAGGTGCACGTCGGGCACCGCGGCGATCACCGTCGGCAGCGCCTTGATCAGCACGTCCTGTCCCTTGCGGGGCACCAGTCGCGACAGGCACAGCACCACCGGGACGTCACCGAGCCCGTATCGAGCCCGAAGTTCTTCTCGCGCAGCCGAATTCGGCGCGAACCGGTCGACGTCGACGCCGCACGGCAGATACTCGAGCGCGCCGCGCGGTCCGAAGGCGGACGCGAACCGGCCACGGGTGTAGCGACTGACGAAGGTGATCACGTCCGCGGTCTCACCGATGACGCGCAGCACCTGCCGCGCGCCGGGCAGCATCGACCAGCCCACCTCGTGGCCGTGTGTGCTGGCCACGATCCGCTGCGCACCCGCATTGCGGAGCACCGGTCCGAGCACGGCCAGCGGAGCCGCCGCTCCGAACCACACGGTGTGAATGTCGTTCTCGCGCACCAACTCCGCGGCGCGGCGGGCCACCTCCCGGGTGGGCAGCATGAGGGTTCCCGGGTGTCGCACGATGCGGTACGGCGCCGCGGCGTCGTACTCCTCGCAGCCCTTCCAGCGGGGTGCGTAGACGATCACCTCGTCGGCGGGCAGATGCGCCAGCAGGTTCTCCAGGTAGGACTGGATCCCACCGGGCCGGGGCGGAAAGTCGTTGGTCAGCAACAGCGTCCGCTTCATCACCGCACCTCGTTCCGCAGCCACGACTGCCACTCGCCGATCATCTTCCCCTGGCTCGTGCCCAGGGTCTTCTCCAGCGCCGCGGTCACTGCCGCCTCGTCGGTCTCCCGAGCCACCGCGGAGTACATCGCGCGCAGCCGGTCCTCACCGTATTCGTCGGCGACGAAATCGGCGAACGACCAGGCCGTCTGGTACGCCACACGGGCCGCGGGCGTATCGACGGCGAAGGCGGAGTTCGGCGGCAGGGCGTCGGGCAGCTGACCGGCGGCCACCTCCACCGCCAGGTCGGGGGCCAGATCGGTGAGGGTGCCGGTGCTCCCCCGGCGCCCCACGTACTCGGCCACGCCCTCGGTGAGCCACATCGGCGCGTCCACGGCCGTGTCGATCCGGGTGGCGACGTGGAAGAGCTCGTGCCGCAGGATCACCGCCACCCCGGACTCGGTCAACTGACCGGCGGCCGGCGACAGCACCACTCGCTGCCCGGTCACCGTGCGACCGGCCCGATCGATGGTGTCGTACACCGTGGCCGCGGCGGCCGCCGCGGTCTGCCCGGCCTCGGTGCGGGTGAAGCCGGCGAACTGCCGTTCGGTGCCGGTGACCGTCACCACGGCGCGACGTGTCCAGTCGCGGCCCCAGAAGTCGGTCACGTGCTCGATCGCCGGCGCCAGCTGCCGCCGGACCTTGGCCACCGTGCGGTCGGTGCCCGGATACGACAGCACCGACGAGACGCCGCCCCCGCTCGGGACGTCGGCGGCCCGCAACCCGGGGAACGCCCACGGCACCAGTTGCGGCGGGCGCGCGGGCGCCTCCGGATCGGTGTCCGGCGCGGCGATCTGCGCGCCGTCGCCGAGGAGCTTCCAGTCGTCCCCGTAGCGCGCGAAGGCCAGTAGCTGATCGACCTGCACCAGGGGTTCGTCCACGCCCGGCACCGCGGTACCGCCGAGCGCATAGCTCACGGTGACCGCCGAGACCCAGGAGTCGGTGCTGCCGGCCTCGGACAGGCGAATCCCCAGCGATCCGCCGATCAGGCGGTCGGCGCCGGTATTGGGTGCCAGTCGATATTGCAGCGCGCGCAGGACCAGCGCGTCACCCCGGTCGGGCGCCTCGGCGGCCGTGGACGGTCGCCGCTCCGACGCGGACGACGAACTCGGCGCCGGCGACGAGGCCGACGGCGGGGTCGCTGCGAGATCGGCGGCGGCCTCACGCATCGAGCGCCGGAACTCCGGCGTCGCCAGCGGATCGATCAGCGTCTCGACCTGCTCGGGCCGACCGGAGGTCAGCGCCGCGCTCAGCGCATCCAGGAGACGAATGACGCCCGCATCGCGCTGCTCTTCGTAGGCGCTCGGCGAGGTGGTGTACAGCGAGGTGGTCGACGACGGCGCGGCCGTCGGCTCGGGGCTGCCGCACGCACCGACGCCGCCGACGAGGACCGCCAGCAGCGCCGAGACCGCGACCGAGCGGCGGCGGGCAACGATCAAGTCAGTACCGTCGTGCCGTGTTGTACGAACCGGCCTTGTCCACCGGCACCACGGCCACGGGTACACCGAAGGTGGATGCGTGAATCACGTACCCGTTGCCCACGTAGAGGCCGACGTGGTGGGCGTCGGGGTAATAGATGATCAGGTCGCCCGGCTTGAGATCCTTGCGGTCGACGGGCTTGCCGCCGGCCATCTGCGCCTCGCTGGTGCGCGGAATAGTCTTGCCTGCCTGCTTGTAGGCCCACAGCATCAGGCCCGAGCAGTCGAACTCGTCGGGTCCGGTCGCACCCCACACATAGGGGTCGCCGATGCGGCTCAATGCGGCGTGCACCGCGACGGTGGCCGGCGAGGTGCCCTTGGGCACCGCCTTCGCATCGAAGGTGTACTTGGGCCCGCGGAGCGCGGCCAGTTCCTTGCCGGTCATCGACTGGTACACCGCGCGCACCGCGACAGCTTCCAGCTGCAGGTCGGCCTGCTTCGCCTGCAGATCACCGCGCTTGCGCGCGGCATCCTTGACCGCGGTCGAGGCCGCCGTGGCCGCCTGCTCGGCCGACTTCTTGGCGTTGGTCGCGTCCCGCGCGATGCTCTTGATCGACTTCAGATCCGCGGCCGACTGCCGGGACAGCACTTCCAGATCGGACATGTTGTTCAACAGGTCCTGCGGCGAATCGGACACCAGCATGGCCGAGAGCCGATTGACCCGGGCCCCACGGAAGCTAGCGCGGGCGAGGGCGTCGAGCTTGGTCTGCGCGGTGTCCATCTTGGCGGTGGCCTTGTCCAGGCTCCGCTGGGCGCTCGCCGCAGCCTTCCGCTGGGTGGCGACGACGCCGCGCTGCTTGTCGTATTCGACCTGCGCCTTGTTCATCGCCTCGGCGGACTTCTCCGCCTGGATCGAGAGCTGCTTGTATTGGGCCAGGACCGTCTGGGGTCCGCCGGCCGGCTCGGCGAATGCCGCCGAGGGTTGCATGGTCGCCAAGGTCGTCGCCGCTAGGAGTGCGGCGACGAACGAAGCGGTGCGCCGTGATTCAGTCACGAGAGAAACTCTCCTGCTACCGCCAGAACGAGCCGTGGGCGCTTTCGCTCACGGCTCGTTCTGGACGAAAGTGAAATCTTCCGGCTCCGCTCAGTAGCGGCGGATGCCCGTCAGCGACCAGGCCTTGACCTTGTCGCGCTTGACCGGCACACCGTAGGTCGAGGAGTGCACGAACATGCCGTTGCCCGCGTAGATGCCGGCGTGGCCGCCACCGTTGAAGATCAGGACGTCGCCGGGGCGCGCCGAGGCGAGCGAGGCCACCGGGGTGCCGCCGCCGAGCTGGCCGTAGCTGTCGCGGGGGACGGTCTTGCCGGCCTGCTTGTAGGACCAGTAGACCAGGCCCGAGCAGTCGAAGGCGTTGGGGCCGACCGCACCGTACGAGTACGGCGAACCGATCTTGGACTCAGCGGCACGCAGCGCCTTCTGCGCGCGCGCCGGCTGGCTGTTGAGGAGGCCGCCACCCTGAGTGCCGCCCTGCTTGAACTGCGGCGGAACCTGCTTGTCGTTGACACCAGGCAGTTCGAAATCGCCCACACCCGGGATCGAGATCGGCGCGGCATCGGCGGGCCCGGCGGCAATCGCGAGGGTGCCGACGGCGATCGATCCGGCGATCACTGCGGTCTTGGCGGCCTTGACGGCGCCCTTGGGCTGTTCCATACGGTGTTTCGCCACGGAAACGGTTCTCCTTGGTTGGTTCTCCCTGACCGCCGACCGGGTTAGCTGTCGGGTTCGGGCCGGAAGAGATGGCCCTACGCGGTCTGACCCGCGATTCACCCCGATTCCAGGCGCGTCCTCGTCGGTCGCGGGTCCGGAAAAAGAGTGGGTCCCCGGTTCGCCTTCCACGTGAGCAGGAGGGCGATTAGGCGGTGTCCTTCCGATCGGTGACCCCGGTTAGGGGGCGACCACTCGGTAGGTCTCAGAAAGATTACGAAACCTGAACGCCCGATGTCCACCGGTCGAGCCGCGCGCCGCTTCGAACCGCACCGTCAGACGGCCCGGAGATGCCGTCGACCCTCCCCACACGCAGCGCCGTGAACTGGGGCGATGTGCGCTTTTGCCGCCCGACCAGCCTTTTCGGTGATCAGCGCTGTGGCAACCAGCACATCGACGGCCGAGGAGATCTCCGCCTCCTCCGGCATTTCGTCGGCCTCGGGACCATAGTCCCTGGCCAGGGGGTCAAAAAGGACCTGCATCAGACACCCGTCACATGCGCGGTTTCGTCCCGGGCACGTCGCGCAGTCGATTCTCATTGTGATCTGCCTCTCATTCACCCGTCGGGCTGTGCACGTTGTCAGTTTTGCCGCCGGATCGGTCGTCGGGTCGGGCCGGAAGGCTCAACCTCGACCGGAGGGTAAACCGACCCCCCGACAGCCCCGGCGCCCGTTTCGCCTACCACGGTTGTCGGAGGCTCGAACTAACGTGCGGTCATGGACCAGTTGAGTTTCGCCGACCTGCCGGGTGACGAAGCATTCGCTTCCCTCTCGCTCGCCGACCTCACCCTGGTGGTCGTCGACCTGGAGACCACTGGCGGCAGCCCCGAGAACGACGCGATCACCGAGATCGGCGCGGTCAAGATCCGCGGCGGCGAGGTACTCGGAGAGTTCGGCACCCTGGTCGATCCCGGGCGCGCCATCCCACCGCAGATCGTCACCCTCACCGGCATCACCTCGGCGATGGTGCACGACGCACCGCCCATCGAGCAGGTACTGCCGGCGTTCCTCGAGTTCGCGCGCGGCGCGGTGCTGGTGGCCCACAACGCGCGCTTCGACGTCGGATTCCTCCGACGCGCCGCCGCGCGGCAGCACCTGCCGTGGACGTTTCCGGCGACCCTGTGCACGGTGCTGATGGCGCGCCGGATCCTGACCAGGCAGGAGGCCCCCACCGTCAAGCTGAGTGCGCTGGCCGAACTCTTCGATGTCACGGTGCGCCCCACCCACCGCGCCCTCGACGATGCGCACGCCACCGTCGAGGTCTTCCACCACCTCCTCGAGCGTGTGGGCAACCAGCAGGTGCACACCTACCGCGATCTCACCCGGTACCTGCCGCGCGCCACCCCAGCGTTGCGCGCCAAGCGCTCGCTGGCCGACGACCTCCCACATGCGCCCGGCGTCTATCTCTTCCGCGGCCCCGGCGACGAGGTCCTCTATATAGGCACCGCCGTGGATCTGCGTCGCCGAGTGGGCAGCTACTTCACCGGCGGTGACACCCGCGCCCGCATGGCCCAGATGGTGGGGCTGGCCGAACGGGTCGAGCACATCGAATGCGCGCATGCGCTCGAGGCCGGGGTCCGCGAGCTGACCTTGATCGCCGTCCACAAGCCGACGTTCAATCGGCGCTCGGCCAACCCACACCGCGGCTGGTGGATCACGCTGACCGGAAGCGAACCCCCACGCCTGAAGGTCAGCCGGACACCGTCCGCCGTGTGCTTCGGCCCCGTGTCCGGGCGCACGGTGGCCGCCGAGATCGCCGCCGCCCTCACCGAGGTGGCCACGAGCACCACCGAGGTGCGCGAACTCATCGACGGCCGCTCGGATGCACCGCTGGACGCGTTGACCCGACGACTGACCGCGTTGGCACAGAGTCGACGCTTCGAGACCGCGGCGCGGGCCCGCGACACCCTGGCGTCGACGATCGATGCGCTCGCCCGCTGCCAACGCCTGTCCGCGATCGCTCGGCTCGACGAACTGGTCCTCGCCCGCCCCACCGATGCCGGCGGCTGGGAGTTCGCCGTCGTCCGGCACGGCCGCCTGGCCGGCGCCGGCTGCGCACCCCGAGACGCCGCGCCGATGCCCGTGGTCGCGGCACTCCTCGCCGGAGCGCAGCACATTCCGGCACCCGGCGATCAGGCCGGGCCGCTGGCCGGCGCACCACCGGAGGAGGTCGCGCTGATCGCCGAGTGGATCAGCGCTCCAGGCACCAGGCTCGTGTCGGTGCGGGGTGATCTGCACTCCCCGCTGCAGTCGGCCGAACGGCGTCGCGACTTCTCCCGCACCGCCCGCGAGGCCCGCACGCTGGCACAGACCCCTCGTTTAGGCTCAGAGGATGATCACCGCCATCGTCCTCATCGGAGCCGACATCCATCAGATCCCGGAGACCGCCCAGGCCGTCGCCGACATCCCGGGCGTCACTGAGGTGTATTCGTGCGCCGGCGACGTCGACCTGATCGCCAAGGTCCGCGTCCGCGACCACGATCAGATCGCCGACGTGGTGACCGGCAAGATCAACCGGCTGCCCGGCGTCAAGCGCAGCGCCACCCACATCGCCTTCCGGAGCTATTCGAGCTCGGAGGTCGAGGGCGGCTTCTCCATCGGCGACGAGTAGCGCCGCCGCGGACGGGGGCGGTCAGTCGGCCAATGCCGAACTGAGCGCCGCCCAGTCGGCCAGCCGCGCTGCCGCGGCACCCGAGTCCAGCACTTCGCCCACCCGCACCGCGGCGGCCCGCAGCGCGTCGGTGAACTCGGACTGGTCGTAGAGACGGTCCTGCTCGAAGGCCACCAGCGCCGCGGCCGCGTTCAGGGTGACCGAGTCGCGAACCGGCCCCACCGCACCGGCGAACAGGTCGCGCGCGACCTGTGCGTTCACTTCCGCGTCACCGCCCTGCAGCGCGGACAGCTCCACCAAGTCGATCCCGAGCTCGGTCGGATCGACCGTCAACTCCCGCACCTGCCCGCCGAGGACCTGCCACACCGACGACGTCGTGGTGGTGGTCAGCTCGTCGAGCCCGTCGTCGCCGCGCACCACCAGCACGCGATTGCCGCGGGTGGCGAAGGTCTGCGCCAGCGTCGGCGCCAGGTCGGCGAAGGCGCACCCGATCAGACCCGCGGGCGGTGCCGCCGGATTGGTCAGCGGCCCGAGCACGTTGAAGACCGTGGGAATGCCGATCTGCTTGCGCGGCGGTCCGGTGAAGCGGAACGCCGGATGGAACACCGGGGCGAAGCAGAAACCGATGCCCACCTCGCGCACGCACCGCGCCACCGCATCCGGGCCGAGTGCGATCGCCACCCCGAGCGCCTCCAGCACATCGGCCCCACCGCTCTTGGACGACGCGGCCCGGTTGCCGTGCTTGACCACCGGAACCCCGGCCGCGGCCACCACGATCGAGGTCATCGTCGAGATGTTGACCGTGTGCGAGCGGTCGCCGCCGGTCCCCACGATGTCGAGGGCATCGCCGGCGGTCTCCACCCGGTTGGCCATCGACAACATCGTCTCGGCGAGGCCGCGCAGTTCCTCGGCCGCCGCACCCTTCATCTTCACGCCCACGCCGAAAGCCGCGATCTGCGCGCCGGTGGCCGCGTCGGACATGATCTCCCGCATGGCCCAGCCCGCCTCGGCAGCGGTCAGGTCGAACCCGTCGGTCACCTTCCCCAGCACTGCGGGCCAGGTGAAGGCGTCCGGAGACGACGGCACGGACGAAGAGGCGGCATCGGTAGAACTCACTCCGCCACAGTAGCGACCGCCGCGGGAGCCAACACCGCCCAACTGCCGAAAGCGCCGCCCAGTCGCGTGGTCATCGAGCTCAGCAGTGCCCGCTCCTGCGCGACCGTCTGCGCATCCACCTTCTGCAGCCGCGCCAGGGCCACCGCGACCCGCCCCTCGGGCGCCGCCGGATCCGAGCCCAGCGCCGGCGCCCGCACATAGCCGTCGACCGCACACCGCTCGACCAGCTCCGCCACCCGCCCGGCGTCGACGATGACGACGTGCCGCAGCAGCAACTCGTCGGCTCCGATCCCGGCGACCCCGGCGAGCACCGTCGATGCCGCGGCGGTTTCGTCGTGGCACTCCACCAGAAGCCTTGCGGTCGGCAGCTCCTCACGGGGATCACGGATACGCGCCCGCCTTTTTCGCCACATCCACACCATCTGTCACTCCTTAAACACTGCTCATTACCCAGGTCGCCTTCAGGCTCGTCTCAGCCGGGTGGGACATCATCAGCATGCCCGCCCGAACCGTCGACAACCAGCGGAAAACTCCGGCAGGACACGCCGACCGGGCCCCAACCGGCCGCCCCTGACCTGCATCGACACAACAAGTTCGGACCAATTTGGGACCCGAGTGGTCATCGCTTACTACGAACCGTCATACTTCTCATGTGACTAGCGCCGTGGGTACCCCAGGAACCGCCATGACCTCGCGCGTGCATTCGCTGAACCGACCGAACATGGTCAGCGTCGGCACCATCGTGTGGTTGTCGAGCGAGTTGATGTTTTTTGCCGGCTTGTTCGCGATGTATTTCGTCGCGCGAGCCAATTCCGTCGAGTGGCCTCAACAGCCCGCTCACCTCAATCTTTGGCTCGCCATCCCGGTGACATCGGTGCTGATTCTCAGCTCCGTCACCTGCCAGATGGGCGTCTTCGCCGCCGAGAAGGGCGACGTCTTCGGACTTCGCCGCTGGTACACCCTGACTCTGGTCATGGGCACCTTCTTCGTCGCCGGCCAGGCGTACGAGTACTTCACTCTCGTCGACAGCGGCGTGACGCTCTCGTCGTCGTCGTACGGCTCGGTCTTCTACATGGCGACCGGCTTCCACGGATTGCATGTGATCGGCGGTCTGTTGGCCTTCGTCATCCTGCTGATCCGAACGCGACTTTCCAAGTTCACTCCCGCCCAAGCCACCGCCGCGATCGTCGTGTCGTACTACTGGCACTTCGTGGACGTGGTCTGGATCGCCCTGTTCGTCGTCATTTACTTCGTGCAGTAGCCCACGGCGGCCGCTGAAACAGTCCAATCGCTTAGTAGAGAGACACCGATGAGATCATCTCCACCGAGTTCGTCGCAGCCGCTCGACGGCGACGACGCCTCCACAGAGGGCGTTGCGACCGCCGGAAACGCAAAGACCGACGCGCGGCGTGCCCGCTCGCGGCGCAAATTGCGTCGTCGTGCGAGCGCCACCGCGTTCCTGCTGTTCGGCCTCGTTGCCTCCGGCCTGCTCGCCGGCCTGCTCACCCCCGAGCCCCAGGTCGCCACGGCCGAGCCCACGTCCGCCGAACTGGTGGCCGCCGGCAAGCAGCTGTACGACAACTCCTGCGTCACCTGCCACGGCGTCAACCTCGAGGGCGTGCCGGATCGCGGTCCCACCCTCCTGGGTGTCGGCGACGCGTCGGTGTACTTCCAGGTCTCCACCGGCCGCATGCCCGCCGCCCGCGGCGAGGCACAGGTCAAGCGCAAGACCGTCAAGTTCACTCAGTCCCAGATCGACCAGCTCGGCGCCTACATTCAGGCGATGGGCGGCGGTCCCCGGACGATGTACGCGACCACCGAGAACGGTGACGTCAAGCGCGACGAGAACGGCATGCCGGTCTTGGCGATGGGCGAACTGCGCGGCAACGACCTCGGTCGCGGCTCCGAGCTGTTCCGCCTGAACTGCGCCTCCTGCCACAACTTCACCGGTCGTGGCGGCGCCCTCTCGAGCGGTAAGTTCGCTCCCTCTCTGTCGGGCGTCAACGAGCAGCAGCTCTACACGGCCATGCTCACCGGCCCGCAGAACATGCCCAAGTTCTCCAACCGTCAGCTGTCGGTCGAAGAGAAGAAGGACATCATCGGCTTCATCCGCTACGCAGACACCTCGAACCCGATCGGTGGCTTCGGCCTCGGCGGCTTCGGCCCCGCCTCGGAAGGCGTGGTCATGTGGGTCGTCGGTATCAGCGCGGTCGTCGCCGGTGCGATGTGGATTGGATCCCGAAATTGAGTACCTCTCCTAAAGACGTCCCCTCGGACGACCAGCTGAACGCGATGTCCCGCGACGAACTGGTGAAGCTCGGTAGCAATCTCGACGACGTCGAGATCATCTACCGCGAAGCGCGTAACCCGGTACCGGGAACCAAAGCCGAGAAGCGCTCCGAGCGCATCGTGGCGATCTGGTTCGTGTTGTCCGGTCTCCTCGCGCTCGCCGGCTTCGCGCTGTTCATCTGGAACCAGTGGGAATTCACCATGCCGGAGCAGGACGGGTACTGGGCGTACACGTTCTACACCCCCGCGCTCGGTGTCTCCTTCGGTCTGTCCATCCTGTTCTTCGGCTTCGGCGTGATCCAGCTGACCAAGCGCTTCATCCCCGCCGAGATCTCGGTGCAGCAGCGTCACGACGGCCCCTCGGAGCTCGTCGATCAGAAGACTTTCGCTGCCGGCATGTCCGACGCGCTGGAGACCTCTACCCTCCCCCGTCGCAAGATGATCATGGGCTCGGCCGCATTCGGTCTCGGTTCGCTCGCCCTCGCCGGCGGCGTCGCGGCCATCGGCGGCTTCATCAAGAACCCGTGGGCCGACCCCAAGGACGACCTGTGGCAGACCGGTTGGTCGCCGATCCACAACCCGGCCTCGGACCCGAACGAGACGGTCTTCCTGCGTCGCGACACCGGCAACCCGTACCAGGTCGCCCTGGTCCGCCCGGAGGACCTCGACGCCGGCGCCATGGAGACCGTCTTCCCGTGGCGCGTCTCGGACGGCTACGGCGACAGCGAAGAGTCCCGTCACAAGCTCCTCAAGGGTCTGCGCGCAGTGCGTAACCCGGTGATGCTGATCCGTCTGCGCACTGCCGACGCCGCCAAGGTCATCAAGCGGCAGGGCCAGGAGAGCTTCAACTACGGCGACTTCTACGCCTACACCAAGGTCTGCAGCCACCTCGGCTGCCCGACCTCCTTGTACGAGCAGCAGACCAACCGCATTCTCTGCCCGTGCCACCAGTCGCAGTTCGACGCCCTCGAGTTCGCCAAGCCCGTCTTCGGTCCGGCCGCGCGCGCTCTGGCTCAGCTGCCGATCACGGTCAACAATCAGGGGTACATGGTCGCCGCAGGCGACTTCATCGAACCCGTCGGTCCGGCATTCTGGGAGCGTAAGTCATGACGATGGGCGATCGCCTCGGCGCGCAAGCGCAAGAAATGGACGTCCGGTACCGCGCGGCGGCCGGCATCCGCCGGCAGGTGAACAAGGTCTTCCCGACCCATTGGTCCTTCCTGCTCGGTGAGCTGGCGCTGTACAGCTTCGTGATCCTGCTGATCTCGGGCGTCTACCTCACGATGTTCTTCGATCCGTCGATGGCACACGTGACCTACAACGGCGCCTACCTGCCGCTCAACGGTGTCACCATGAGCCGCGCCTACGAGACCACCCTGGACCTCTCCTTCGAGGTCCGCGGCGGCCTGTTCGTGCGACAAATCCACCACTGGGCAGCCCTGCTGTTCGCGGCGTCGATCATCATCCACATGATGCGCATCTTCTTCACCGGCGCGTTCCGCAAGCCGCGTGAAGCCAACTGGGTGATCGGCTGCTTCCTGCTGCTGCTGGCGATGTTCGAAGGCTTCTTCGGCTACTCGCTGCCCGACGACCTGCTCTCCGGCACCGGCATGCGCGCCGCCATGAGCGGTATCGTCCTGAGTATTCCGCTGATCGGCACCTGGCTGCAGTTCGCCCTCTTCAACGGCGACTTCCCGGGCGACATCATCATCACCCGCCTGTACGTGCTGCACGTGCTGATCTTCCCGGCCATCATCCTGGCCCTGATCGGCGCTCACCTGGCACTGGTCTGGTACCAGAAGCACACGCAGTTCCCCGGCCCCGGCCGTACCGAGAACAACGTCGTCGGTGTCCGAATCCTCCCGGTCTTCGCGGCCAAGGGCGGCGCATTCTTCGCCATCACCT
Organism: Gordonia phosphorivorans; assembly: GCF_042432625.1. Lineage (NCBI taxonomy): Bacteria > Bacillati > Actinomycetota > Actinomycetes > Mycobacteriales > Gordoniaceae > Gordonia > Gordonia phosphorivorans. The sequence goes on from NZ_JBHLWV010000011.1 coordinate 131,492, forward strand.
TCGGTGCCCTGGCGTTGATGGCCGGCGTCTTCCAGATCAACGCGGTCTGGAACATCGGCCCGTACAACGCGGCGCAGGTCTCGGCCGGTTCGCAGCCCGACATCTACATGATGTGGACGGACGGTTTCGCCCGACTCATGCCGGCGTGGGAGCTCTACCTGGGCAACTACACGATTCCCGCGGTCTTCTGGGTGGTGCTGGTGATCGGTGTGATCTTCGGATTGCTGTTCTCCTACCCCTGGATCGAGTCCGCACTGACCAAGGACAAGGCGCCGCACAACCTGTTGCAGCGTCCGCGTGACGTCCCGGTTCGCACGGCGGTCGGTGCGATGGCGCTGACGTTCTACATCATCCTCACGGTTGCTTGTTTCAACGACATCATCGCCTTCAAGTTCGACATCTCGTTGAACGCGACCACCTGGATCGGTCGTATCGGTCTGATCCTGTTGCCGCCGCTGGTGTACTTCATCGCCTACCGCTGGGCGATCTCGCTGCAGCGCAGCGACCGCGAGGTGCTGGCGCACGGTATCGAGACGGGCATCATCCGTCGCGAGGCCGTGGGCGAGTACATCGAGATCCACCAGCCACTGGGCCCGGTGGACAGCCATGGTCATCCGATCCCCCTCCCCTACCAGGGAGCGGCACTGCCGAAGCGGATGAACAAGCTGGGTTCGGCCGGCGAGCCGGGTACCGGTTCGCTCCTGGTCGCCGACCCCGAGGACCAGCAGGCAGCCAACGTGGCCACCGCGCACGAGGGCCACGCCGCCGAGAAGAAGGCCCTGCAGGATCTGCAGGCCAAGGGCGGCAACCCGTTCGATGTGAACGAGTAGCCGACCGGCAACGCACTACGACGAAGGGAGCCTCGCGANGCACGATGTTCACGCCCTCCAGTCCATGTTGGCCACCTACGCGCGCGCCGTCGACACCCGGGATTGGGATCTGTACCGTTCGCTGTTCACTCCGGATGCGCGGATCGACTACAGCTCGGCGCCCTTCGGGATCGCCGGCCCGCGCGACGAGGTAGCCGCCTGGCTCGAGCAGTCACTGTCGGTGGTGCCCATGTCCATGCACTACGTCTCCAACATCGAGGTGGAGCTCGACGGCGACAGCGCCACCGTGCACGCGCAGTTCTTCAATCCCATGCAGTTCCCCGGCTTCGCGGACCTGAGCTTCTGCGGCGGCTACTACCACCACGAGATGGTCCGCACCCCGGACGGCTGGCGCAGCCGCTCCCTCCGCGAAGACAACCTCTGGTTCGTCAACTCCCCTACCCCGCCGGCCTAGCCCCCCGCCGCCCCGCGTCGCTGGCACACGTTCGCGTCGCACGCGCTCGACGCGAACGTGCCGGTACGGCGCGAACGCCGCTGTGGCACAACCGGAGCCCGTCGACGGCCGCACGACGGGCGCACAGCACCGCCAACGCGACGGCCACAGTCCCCCCGTCCGCTTCGCCCAACCACATCCGCGGCATCGGCATACGTTCGCGTCGCACGCGCTCGACGCGAACGTGTCGGAACGGCGCGAACGTAGGGGCCGCACGTACCAGCGGCAAGGAGACGGTCCACTGGGCGCAGGCGCCCACCCACAGTCCCCCTGTCCGCGTCGCGCAGCCACGCTCGCGGCGTCGGCGCACGTTCGCGTCGCACGCGTGCGACGCGAACGTGCGGGTACGGCGCGAACGCCGGTGTGGCGCAACCGGAGCCCCGTCGACGGGCCGCACAGCAGCGCCAGCGCGACGGGCCACAGTCCCCCCGCCCGCGTCGCCCAGCCACACTCGCGGCGTCGGCGTACGTTCGCGTCGCACGCGCGCGCCGCGAACGTGCCGGTACGACGCGAACGCCGGCGCGGGGGGCTGCGGGGGGCGCTCGGAGGGAGGGGCGGAAAGGAGCAGGCAAAAAACCGGCCGTACCTGGGGATCCAGGTACGGCCGGTTCAGCGTGTGCGGGAGAGCGTCAGTGCTTCTCCGGTCCCACGTGGTACTCCAGCACCAGGCCGGTGACCGTGCAGATGATCACGACTGCGGCGGCGATGGCGAACCAGAAGTTCGACGTCGCGAAGCCCAGGGCGAACAGCGAGGCGCCCACCGCGATCAGGATCGGCCAGTAGCTGTGCGGGCTGAAGAAGCCCAGCTCGCCGGCGCCGTCTTCGATCTCGGCGTCGTCGTAGTCCTCGGGGCGGATCTCGACCCGTCGAGCCACGAACCGGAAGTAGGTTCCGGCCAGGATCGACAGTGCGGCCGAGAAGAACAGGCACGAGGCGCCTGCCCACTCCACACCGGTGTAGTAGAAGTGCGTGGCCACCGTGTAGATGATGCCGACGACGATGAAGAAGACCGCGATGGCCTCAAAGATCCGTGCTTCGATCTTCATGACAGGTTCACACCCTCTGCTGGCTTGCAGCCCTTACCGACGGTGGACGTGTTGTTCGCGTCACCGAGGTTGTCGGGCAGGTCGGTGGAGGAGACACGGCGGCTGTTGAACGGTGCGGTGACCACAGACTGCGGTTCCTGGCACACGGCGGCCAGCGCCTCGGCGTTGGTGGCCTTGGGGTTGTCCTGGCGCCACTGGATGTAAGCGTCGAAGACGGCGGGGCTCACGGCGCGAACCTCGAAGTTCATCATCGAGTGGTAGGTGCCGCACATTTCCGCACAGCGACCCACGAAGGCGCCTTCGCGCTCGATCTCACTGATCTGGAACTTCGGGTTCTGGTGGTTCTGCTCCGGGAACGGGAACGTATCGCGCTTGAACAGGAACTCGGGAACCCAGAAGGAGTGGACCACGTCGGCCGAGGCGAGCACGAACTCGACGCGGGTACCGGTGGGCAGCAGCAGGATCGGGATCTCCGACGACGTGCCGAGAACCTCAACGTTGTTGAAGGTCAGGTAGTCGCGGATCTTCTGGTCGCGACCGCCAGCCGGACCGCCGAGCTCCTTGCGCTCGCCCTCGTGCTCGTAGTAGTCGGGCACGTTCAGCTCGAAGGGCGCACCCTTCTTCGCCTGGTCGGCGTCGATCAGCTGGGCGCCGTCGGCCGCGCGGACCGAGTTGTAGCCGAACTTCCAGTTCCACTGGAAGGCGGTCACGTCGACGACCACGGCCGGGTTGTCTTCGACCTTCTCCACCTTCGTCTGCGTGACGACGGTGAAGTAGAAGAGCACCGCGATCAGCACGAAGGGGATGGCCGTGTAGGCCAGCTCCAACGGCACGTTGTAACCGGTCTGACGGGGGAATTCCTCGTCGGCCGGACGCGGCGCCTGGTCGCTGTTGCCCTTGCGGCGATGGAAGGTGATGGTCCAGAAGATCAGGCCCCACACCAGCACGCCCATGGCGAGCGCGGCGATGACCGCCCACTGCCAGAGCGTGAGCATGCTCTTACTCTCCGTGGTGACACCGGCTGGCCAGCCGAAGCGCACAGCCTCCTCTGGGCTACACCCGGTAACGAACAGCGCAGTGAGTGCGAGCGCACCGAGCGCCGTCACTCGTTTCACCGTGCGCGACGCACTTGGGCTGCGCCGGGCCGACGAACGTCCACCGTGAGTCAATTTCACGCCTTCCTGCTGACAGGGAGCTATTTCGTGCGAACTTCCACAGCGAGCAGCACTCGCTGGAGACATTCTCGCACCTAGTACTACGCAGCGTAGACCAACCCGGTGAATCGGTCGCGATTGGGTCGGTGCTCGTGTCGGGCAGAGACCGCCGAGCCCGGGAGTTGGCCCGGTCGGAGGTGTCTGCGGCATAGTGGACGGGCAGTCCACGGTCGCGCCGAGGACCTGCGTCATCTACCTGTTTACCTGTTCTGGAACCGAAGGGACGCTGCCACTGTGTGTGGACTACTCGGAATGCTCACCGGTGACGGCTCCGCGTCGTCGCTCGTCGAACTGATCTCCGGCGCCTCGCGCTGCATGCGACACCGGGGTCCCGACGACGCGCTCACCTGGAACGACGACGACCTGGTGCTGGGCTTCAATCGCCTGTCCATCATCGACATCGAGCATTCCCCGCAGCCCCTGCTTTGGGGTCCGCCCGAGCAGCCGCAGCGGTACGCGCTCGCCTTCAACGGTGAGATCTACAACTACCTGGAGCTGCGCGAGCAACTGCAGGAGGAGTTCGGTGCGCAGTTCGCCACCGAGGGCGACGGCGAGCCCATCGTGGTCGGCTTCCACCACTGGGGCCCGGACGTGGTGCGCAAGCTGCGCGGCATGTTCGCCTTCGCGATCTGGGACACGGTGACCAAGAGCCTGTTCATCGCGCGCGACGCGTTCGGCATCAAGCCGCTGTACCTGGCCACCGGCCCCGGCGGCACCGCGTTCGGCAGCGAGAAGAAGAGCCTGCTGCAGCTTTTGGATGCGCTGCAGCTCTCGGATGCGCTCGACCCGCGCGCCATCGAGCACTACACCGCACTGCAGTACGTTCCGGAGCCCGAATCGCTGCACGCGGACATCCGTCGCCTCGAGTCGGGCACCTATGCGACGCTCACCCCGGGCAGCGCGCCGGCGGTGACTCGCTACTTCACCCCGAAGTTCACCATCCGCCCGTTCCTGCGCGACGGCGAGCAGGCCCGCTACGACGAGATCGCCGAGGTGCTGCGCGATTCGGTGGCCAAGCACATGCGCGCCGACGTGACGGTCGGCTCGTTCCTGTCCGGCGGTATCGACTCCACCGCCATCGCCGCCCTGGCGATCACGCACAACCCCGACCTGATCACCTTCACCACCGGCTTCGAGCGCAGCGATTACTCCGAGATCGACGTGGCCGCCGAATCCGCGGAAGCCATCGGCGCCCGCCATGTGGTCAAGGTGGTCAGCCCCGAGGAATACGTCGCGGCGATCCCGAAGATCATCTGGTATCTCGACGACCCGGTGGCCGACCCCGCCCTGGTGCCGCTGTACTTCGTGGCCGCCGAGGCCCGCAAGCACGTCAAGGTGGTGCTCTCCGGTGAGGGCGCCGACGAACTGTTCGGCGGCTACACCATCTACAAGGAGCCGCTGTCGCTGAAGGCCTTCGATCGGTTGAGCCCGCGTCTGCGGCGCGCCGCCGGCCGACTGTCCGATCGCATCCCGGAGGGCACCCGCGGCAAGAGCCTGCTGCACCGCGGTTCCTTGACGCTGGAGGAGCGCTACTACGGCAACGCCCGCAGCTTCGACGACGCGCGTCTGCGGCGAGTGCTGCGCAACTACCGCCCGGAGTGGACGCACACCGATGTGACCGCCCCCGTCTACGCCGAGAGCGTCGGCATGGATCCGGTGGCCCGCATGCAGCACCTCGACCTGTTCACGTGGCTGCGCGGGGACATCTTGGTCAAGGCCGACAAGATCACGATGGCCAACTCGCTGGAGCTGCGCGTGCCGTTCCTGGACAAGGAGGTCTTCGACGTCGCCGAGGGCCTGCCCTTCGACCAGAAGATCGCCAACGGCACCACCAAGTACGCGCTGCGCAAGGCGCTCGAGCAGATCGTGCCCGCGCACGTGCTGCACCGACGCAAGCTCGGCTTCCCGGTGCCGCTGCGGCACTGGCTGGCCGGCCCGGAGATGTACGACTGGGCGCGCCAGGTGATCGTCGATTCGGACACCGACCACATCTTCGACAAGCAGTTCACCCTGCAGATGCTCGACGAGCACCGGGCCGGCACCGTCGACAACAGTCGACGGATCTGGACCGTCCTGTGCTTCATGATCTGGTACGGGATCTTCGTCGACGGCTCCATCGATCCGCAGATCGACGAGCCGGACTACCCGGTACTCCTCTAGAACCGCCCCGGTCCCTCCCCCGCTGAAGACTGCTGAAAATCGAGGGGTCCGCGGGCAATATGTCCGCGGACCCCCCGCTTTTCAGCACTCTTCAACGCGCTGGGTGTCGNTAGAGCACCGCGCGGATGTCGGCGGCGGCCGCGTCACCGTAGGCGGCGCGGACCCGCTCCAACGCGGAATCGCGGTCCCACACCCAGCCCTGCGTCGACTCGCATTCGAGCACCAGGGTGGCCACCATCGCACCCAGCTGGGCGGCGCGCTCGTAGCGCAGCCCGCGGGACAGACCGGTGAGGAAGCCCGCACGGAAGCCGTCGCCCACCCCGGTGGGGTCGCTCTGCTCGTTGACCGGCACCACCGGCACGTGCAGGGTCGCCTCGTTCTTCGGCGCGATCTCGATGCCGCCGCCGCCCTTCGTGGTCACCCGGACCTCGACCAGCTCGGCCACCTCCGCCTCGGACAGACCCGTCTTCTGCAGCAGCAGGCCCCACTCGTATTCATTGGTGAACAGGTACTGGGCGCCCTCGATGAGACCGCGGATGGTGGGGCCGTCGAGCCGGGCCAGCTGCTGCGACGGATCGGCGGCGAACGGGATGTTGTGATCGCGGCACAGTTCGGTGTGCCGGACCATCGCGTCCGGGTCGTCGGGCGCGATCAGCACCAGATCCGGGCGACCGGTCTCGTCGAAGACCTCGGTGACGTCGATCTCACGGGACTCGGACATGGCGCCCGGGTAGAAGAACGCCAGCTGCGCCATGGTCTCGTCGGTGGTGCAGGTGAAGCGGGCGGTGTGCTGGGTCCGGGAGATCCGAACGCCGCGGCAGTCGACGCCGTGCTCGGTGAGCCACTCGCGGTAGTCGCCGAAGTCCTCGCCAGCCGCACCGATCAGCAGCGGGTTGCCGCCGAGTGCGCCGATCGCGAAGGCGATGTTGCCGCCGACGCCACCGCGCCGGACCAGGAGATCCTCGGTGAGGAAGCTCAGCGAGATGTGCTCCAGCTGGTCGCTGAGCAACTGTTCGGAGAACTTTCCGGGGAACTTCATCAGATGGTCGGTCGCCAGCGACCCGCAGACAGCAATGAACATTCGTCCACGATAATCGGCACACAGACGACACCGGCCGCCTCCCCCTGCTTGGGGAAGGCGGCCGGTGTCGATTCAGGTCAGTTGAACGAGTCGCCGCAGGCGCAGCTGCCGGTCGCGTTCGGGTTGTCGATGGTGAAGCCCTGCTTCTCGATCGAGTCGACGAAGTCGATGGTGGCGCCCTGCATGTACGGCACGCTCATGCGGTCCACGGCCAGCTTCACGCCGCTGAACTCGGTCACGACGTCGCCGTCGAGGGTGCGGTCGTCGAAGAACAGCTGGTAGCGCAGGCCCGCGCAACCACCCGGCTGCACCTCGATGCGCAGGGCCATATCGTTGCGGCCCTCCTGGTCGAGAAGTGCCTTGGCCTTGGCGGCGGCGGAATCGGTCAGGACCACGCCCGTCTGGGCGGTCTCATTCTGGACGGTCATGGATGCTCCCTCTAGTCGTGGCGCGAACGGCGATACTTCTCCAACCGTTCGCTACAACGGTACTCCGTACCCGGTTATTCCCCCACTGTGTACTTTTCCCCAGCGCCCGTTTCCTCATCATCCCGGTCCCCGGCGTCCGGTTCCCCGGCGTCCGGTTCCCCGGCGCCGTTCTCCGCGAGCGGCTGCCCCGCGGCGCCCGGCGCCGCCGGACCCGCCCAGGCGGCCGCCACCTCCGCGGCGAGCTCGGTCAACCGCGGTCCCGCCTGACCCAGCGCCTCTTCGATCGAACCCGCGTGGTGCACGAGCGAATGCACCTCGCCCAGGTCGGGCAGCACCCGCACCGGCAGGGTGGACTGCCCGGCGAAGACCATCACCGGAACGCCCGCCCGATGGGCCTCCGCGGCCACCACCGCGACGAGCTTGCCGCGCAGGGTCTGCGAATCCAACCGCCCCTCCCCCGTGATGACCAGATCGGCGTCGGCGATCTTCGCCAGACGCCCGGTCTGCTCGGCGACGAGGGCCGCACCGGAGACGCGACGTCCGCCCCAGGCCAGCAGGGCCGCCCCCAGCCCGCCGGCCGCGCCCGCGCCGGGGGTGTCCGCCACGTCGACGCCGCACTCGACGGCCAACTGCTCGGCCCAGTCGGCCAGCCGCTGTTCCAGCCGCGCCACCGTCGCCGGATCGGCCCCCTTCTGCGGACCGAAGACGCGCGCCGCGCCGTGCTCGCCGAGCAGCGGGTTGTCCACGTCGGTGGCGACGATCAGGTCGACGTCGGCCAGCAGACGACGGGCCGCGCCGCAACCGCCGAGCCGCTCGGAGGCGCCGCGTCCCCCGTCGGTGCTCGACGACCCGCCGAGGCCCACGACGATGGTCCGGCAGCGCGCCAACAGGGCCGCCGAGATGAGGTCGCCCACACCCGCGGTGGTGGCCGCGACGGCCGTGCCCGGATCGGGGTCGCCGCCCAGCAGGTGCAGACCGCAGGCCTGGGCCACTTCGATGTAGCCCACCCCCGAATGCAGCAACCAGGAGGCCCGCACCGGCTCGCCGAGCGGGCCGGTGACCGTCTGGGTGCGCACCTCGCCGCCGAACGCCGTGGCCAGCACCTCGATGAATCCCGGGCCGCCGTCGGACTGCGGCGCCAGCACCACCGTGTCCTCCGGTCGCCCCGCGTGCCAGCCCGCGCCGATCGCCGCGGCGGCCTCCACCGCATCCAGGGTCCCCCCGAACGAATCCGGCATCACCGCCACCCGCACCCCACCACTCATGCCCCGACCTTAGTAGCGCGATCGCCGTCGAACCGGGCTTTGCCGATGGCCTAAGCTCGAGTGCGTGAAGTTGCCCTGGAAATCCGGTGCCGAACCGGTTGACGAATCCTCCGAGACGAGCGTCGACGACGCCGCGACCACCGATTCCGCACGCGTATCGGCCCGTTCCGGCGCCACCACGCCGGGCAAGGGCCGTCCGACCCCGAAGCGTCGCGACGCCCAGGCCCGCAAGCAGGGCCCGGTGGCCCCGCCGCCGACCAACCGCGCCGAGGCTCGGGCCCGCCGCAAAGCGGAGAAGTCCACCCTCAGCAAGGAAGAGCGCAAGGAACTGCGCGCCGAGCGCAACAAGGCGCGTTCGGAGCAGCGCGAGAAGATGATGTCCGGCGACGAGAAGTACATGATCGCCCGCGACCGCGGTCCCGTCCGCGCCTACGCGCGCGACCTCGTCGACTCGCGCCGCAACTTCGCCGGCCTCTTCATGCCGTTCGCCATCGTGCTGATCGTGGCGATGATGGTCCCGGACTTCGCCTTCTACATCAATTTCCTGATGCTGGCGTTCGTCGTGTTCATGCTGATCGACTCGGTGATTCTGGGCCGCATGGTGAACAACCGGGTGAGCGAGCGCTACCCCGACTCCACCGACGGCGGTATCCGGCTGGGCTTCTACGCGTTCACCCGCGCCATGCAGCTGCGGATGATGCGGGCACCGCGCCCCCGCGTCTCCGTCGGCGACGAGGTCTAGCGCCGAATGCGCACGCTGGTCCTGGGCGGGACCCGATCGGGCAAATCCGCCCGTGCCGAAGCACTCCTGGCCGGCCACGACGACGTCCGACGCCTCACCCCGGCACAGGCGCCTGCCTTGGCGGCCGCCCTGCTCGACGACCCGGACACCCCCACCCTGATCGATCACCTCGGCCACTGGCCGGGCGACGTCGAGGCGGTGTCCGCGGCGATCGCAGCCTTCCGCGGTGACCTGGTGATCGTCAGCGTCGACACCGACGACCAGGCCGAGGCCAACCGCGCCGTGGCCGAGGTCTGCGAGCACGTCGAGTTCCTGGTGGCCGGTCGCATCTTCACGCCGTCCGGCGCCGTCGCCGCCCGCACCGCGCCGACCCCGCCCGCTCCCCCTCCGGCCGCTCCCGTGCCGACACCGGCCGCGCCGACACCGGCCTCACCGACACCGGCGGACGCGAGCGGCACCGCGCTGCCCGATCCCACCGACGCCGAGGTCTTCGACGTCATCGAACTGCCCGACGAGGACGTCGCCGAGGCGGCCCGCGCTCGACTGCTGACCCTCACCAAGCCCCCCAACTCCCTCGGTCGCCTCGAGGACCTCGGGGTGTGGATCGCGTCCTGTCAGGGCGTGTGCCCGCCGCGGCCCATCACCGATCCGCAGGTGGTGGTCTTCGCCGGTGATCACGGCGTCGCGCGCGACGGCGTGTCCGCGTTCCCGGCCGAGGTCACCAGGCAGATGGTGGCCAACATCGCCACCGGCGGCGCGGCCATCAACGTGCTCGCGCGCCGGGCCGGGGCCACCGTGCAGGTCCTCGATCTCTCCGTCGACGTCGACGACGCCGACCCGCACGTGGCCCGCTACAAGGTGCGTCGCGGCACCGGCGACCTGCGCCGCGGCGAAGCCATGTCGCTCGCCGACGCCCGCAAGGCCGTCGCCGTGGGGCGCGCCGTGGCCGATCAGCTGATCGATGCCGGCGCCGATCTGCTGATCGCCGGCGACATGGGCATCGGCAACACCACCCCGGCCGCGGTGCTCACCGGCACCGTCACCGGTAAGGAACCGGTGGTCGTGGTGGGCCGCGGCACCGGCATCGACGACGCAGGCTGGATCCGCAAGACCGCGGCGATCCGCGACGGCCTGCGTCACGGTCGCCGGCACCGGCACGACCCGCTGTCGCTGCTGGCCGCCGTGGCCGGCCCGGATCTGGCCGCGATGGCCGGTTTCCTCGCACAGAGCGCTCTGCGGAAGACACCCGCGATCCTGGACGGCATGGTGGTCACCTCGGCCGCCCTGGTGGCCAACGTGCTCGCTCCCGGCGCCGTCGCCTGGTGGTGCGCCGGCCACCGGTCCACCGAACCGGCCCACGGTTTCGCGCTGGCCGAACTCGGCCTGGAACCGATCCTGGACCTGTCCATGCGCCTGGGCGAGGGCTCCGGCGCGGCCACCGCCCTGCCGATCGTGGTCGACGCCGTCGACATCATGATCGACATGGCCACCTTCGGCGAAGCCGGTGTCGACCAAGCGTGAGTCGCCGGTGGGCGCACTCCATGTGGCACTGAGCTGGATGACGGTGCTGCCGGCTCCACAGCCCCGAACGGCACCCGATGCCCGGGTCGGCGGCGCGGTGATCGCGGCGCTGCCGGTGGTCGGCCTGCTGCTCGGCGCGGCCACCGCCGCCATCGGGCTCGGCCTGAGTCTCACCGACCTGCCGGACGCCCTGATCGGCGCCCTCTGCGTGGCCTTCGGGGCCCTCGCCACCCGCGGTATGCACCTGGACGGCGTAGCCGACACCGCGGACGGCCTGGGTTGCTACGGCGATCCCGACCGGGTGCGCGCGGTGATGCGCAGCGGCGACGTGGGACCGTTCGGCGCGGCCACCCTCGCCCTCGTGCTTCTGGTCCAGAGCCTGGGGTTCGGCGCGCTCATCGACGAGAGTCGTTGGTGGACCATCGCTTTGGTGATCTTCCTGGGCCGAGTGGCGGTACTCGTCGCGTGCCGTCGAGGCCTGCCCGCCGCCAACGCGGACGGCTTCGGTGCGCTGGTCGCGGGCAGCCAGCGCCTGTCGATTCCGGTCTGGCTGGCGGTCGCCGCCGCGGCCGCGGTCGGCGTCGGCCTACTCGACGACCCGATTCCGGGGGCGGTCGCCGGCGCAGTGGCGGCCGTGTTCGCGGTGGCCGTCTTCGCCTACACCTTCACCCGGCACTGCGCGCGCCGGATGGGCGGGGTGTCCGGCGACGTCCTCGGCGCCACGATCGAACTGTCGACGACGCTCGCGCTGATCGTCGTGCTCGTCTGACCTACCCGTGGAGGGTGGTCATCCAGCCGTGGGTGTCGGCGAAGGTGCCGCGCTGCAGCCCGGTCAGGGTGTCGCGCAGGGCCTGCGTCACCTCGCCGGTGCTGCCGTCACCGATCAGGTAGTCGTCGGCCGCGCCCTTGACCCGACCGACCGGGGTGATGACGGCGGCGGTGCCGCACGCGAAGACCTCGGTGATGGTGCCGTCGGCCGCACCCCGGCGCAGTTCGTCGGTGGTGATCTTGCGCTGGGTCACCCGGTAACCGGCATCCGAAGCCAGCGTGAGCAGCGAGTCGCGCGTGATGCCGGGCAGCAGCGAACCGGACAGTTCCGGGGTGACGATCTCGGCGTCGGAGCCGCTGCCGATCACGAAGAACAGGTTCATGCCACCCATCTCCTCGATGTAGCGACGTTCCACGGCGTCGAGCCAGACCACCTGGTCGCAGCCCTGCTCGGCGGCCTGCGCCTGCGCCAACAGCGAGGCGGCGTAGTTGCCGCCGAACTTGGCGGCGCCGGTGCCGCCCGGCGAGGCACGCACGTACTCGGTGCTCAGGTAGACGCTGACCGGCTTGACGCCGCCGGAGAAGTACGCGCCGGCGGGCGAGGCGATGAGCACGAAGCGGTACTCGTCGGCCGGGCGCACGCCGAGGCTGGCCTCGGTGGCGAACATGAACGGGCGCAGGTAGAGCGCCTCTTCACCGCCGGCCGCGGGCACCCAGCGGTGGTCCACCGCCAGGAGCTCCCGCAAGGAGCCGACGAAGTCTTCGACGGGCAGGGGCGGCATGGCCAGTCGCTGCGCCGAGGCGATGAACCGTTCGGCGTTGGCCTCGGGACGGAACGCGGCGATGGTGCCGTCCGGCTGACGGTAGGCCTTGAGGCCCTCGAAGATCTCCTGCGCGTAGTGCAGCACCATGGCCGACGGATCCAGGGCGATCGGCCCGTACGGCGTGACCTGGGCCCGATGCCACCCGCGGGTGCGGTCGAAGTCGATCGACACCATGTGATCGGTGAAGTGCCGACCGAAGCCCGGCGATTCCAGGATCTCGGCACGACGGCCGTCCGAGACGGGATGGGGGTGATCGGTGCGGACGAACTCCAGGGTCATGGGTTCAACAATACCGATCGCCCGCAATCGCTTTACGGCCTACCGACGCCGACGGGAGTCCTCAGACGTGACTGTCGACGAACGGCGGATTGACCACGGTGGCCGTCACACCGCGACCGCGCACGTCCACGGTCACCTCGTCGCCCACCGAGAGCCCGGCGAGGGTGTCCACCAGCGCCAACCCGATGCCCACCTTGAGCGTGGGCGAGAAGGTGCCCGACGTGCACACGCCGATCTGCTCGCTGCCCGGCGCCAAGTGCACCGTGCAGCCGCCGCGCAGGATGCCGCGTCCGGTGGCCTTGAGCGCGACCAGGCGGCGGGCCGGGCCCGCAGCGCGCTCGGCGAGCAGGGCCTCGCGTCCGAAGAAGGCGGGCTTGTCCCAGCCGACGGCCCACGAGCTGCGGGCCTGGAGCGGCGTGATGTCCTCGCTCAGTTCGTGTCCGTGCAGGGCGTAGCCCATCTCGGTGCGCAGGGTGTCGCGGGCGCCGAGGCCGGCGGGCAGACCCTCGCGCGCGGTCACCTCCGCCAGCAGCGCATCCCAGACCGGCCCGGCGTCGTCCCAGCGCGGCAGCACCTCGTAGCCGCGCTCTCCGGTGTAACCGCTGCGGCAGATACGCACCGGGTAGCGCGCGTCGCCGAGCACCAGTTCCCCGTCGGCGAACGCCATGTACTCCATGTCCGACGGCAGGCCCAGCGCGTCGAGGACCGCCGGCGCCTGCGGACCCTGGACCGCGAAGACCGCGTAGTCGCGATGCTGATCGGTCACCGTCACTCCGTCCGGAGCGGCCGCCGTCAGCGCGGCGACCACGGCGGCGGTGTTGGCGGCGTTGGGCACCAGGAACACCTCGTCGTCGCCGACCAGGTAGGCGATCAGGTCGTCGATCACGCCGCCCGCGTCATTGCAGCAGAGGGTGTACTGCGCCTTGCCGGGGGTGATCTTGGTCAGATCGTTGGTCAGTGTGCTGTTGATCAGTTCGGCGGCCCCCGTACCGGTGACGAGCGCCTTGCCCAGGTGACTCACGTCGAACAGACCCACCGCGGCGCGCACCGCCTGATGCTCGGCACCGGTGCCGGAATACGAGACGGGCATGTCCCACCCGCCGAACTCGGCGAAGGAGGCGCCCAGGGCGGCGTGACGGTCGGCGATCGGGCCGGCGAGCAGTGCAGTCATGCGGACCACCGTAGAGTGGATCGGCGTGAGCAGCAACGACATCCTCGACCGTGACCGTGGCCCGCGCATCGAGCTGGCGACGGCCCTGACCAAGACCGACGACGCCCTGGTGATCGGACTGATCACCGCCGATTCCGACGGTGATGAGACCGAGCCCACTCTGCTCGTCACCGACGACCTCCTCGACGACGAGACCGCCGAGGCGGTGATGCACGCGCTGCGCGCCGTCGCCGCCACCGGCAAGGCCGGCGAGGTGGTCACCGTGCCGGCGCCGGCCGGACTGCCGGTGCGCCTGCTGGTGGCCGTGGGTCTGGGCAGCGCCGACGACGCCGACGACGCCGAGAACGTCCGGCAGGCCGCGGGCAACGCCGTCCGCGCCCTCGACGGCGTCGACACCGTCGCCGCCACCCTGGGCGCGGCGAACCTGAGCGCCGCCGCCGAAGGCTTCTACCTGGGCGCCTACCGCTTCGACGAGTTCCGATCGGCGAAGTCGCGGTCCGATCGTCGCCCGCCGAGCCAGGTGTCGCTGCTGGTGTCGCAGAAGACCAAGCAGGCCAAGGCCGACCTGCAGCACGCGCTGGTCGTCGCCGACGCCGTCGCCCTGGCCCGCGACTTCGTGAACACTCCCCCGAGCCACCTGTTCCCCGGCGAGTTCGCCGAGCGCGCCAAGCGAGTCGGCGCCGCCGCCGGTCTGACCGTGGAGATCCTCGACGAGCAGGCCCTCGCCGACGGCGGCTACGGCGGCATCCTGGGCGTCGGGCAGGGCAGTTCCCGCCCGCCGCGCCTGGTCCGCCTGTCGTACGCCCCGTCCGGTGCCGCCAAGACGGTGGCGCTGGTGGGCAAGGGCGTCACCTTCGACACCGGCGGCATCTCCATCAAGCCCGCCGCGGGCATGGAGCAGATGACCTCGGACATGGGCGGTGCCGCCGCCGTCATCGCCACCGTGGTGGCCGCCGCCGAGCTCGGCCTCGACGTCGCCGTCACCGCGACGGTGCCGATGGCCGAGAACATGCCGTCGTCCACCGCGCAGCGCCCCGGCGACGTGCTCACCCAGTACGGCGGCACCACCGTCGAGGTGCTCAACACCGACGCCGAGGGGCGGCTGATCCTGGCCGACGCGATCGTGCGCGCCTGCGAGGACGAGCCGGACTACCTCATCGACACCGCCACCCTGACCGGCGCCCAGATGGTGGCCCTGGGCACCCGCACCCCGGGTGTCTTGGGCACCGACGAGTTCCGCGACCGCGTCGCCGCCCTGTCGCAGGGCGTGGGCGAGCACGGCTGGCCCATGCCGATGCCCGCGGAGCTGCGCGCCGACCTGAACTCCCGGGTGGCCGACCTGGCCAACGTCACCAACCACCGGTGGGGCGGAATGCTGTCGGCCGCCATGTTCCTGAAGGAGTTCGTGGCCGACGACATCGGCTGGGCGCACATCGATGTGGCCGGTCCCGCGTTCAACGCCGGCGGCCCGTTCGGGTACACCGGTAAGGGCGGAACCGGGGTGCCGGTCCGCACGCTGATCGCGGTCCTCGAGGACATCGCCACCGCCGGATAATTCGTACCCGCAGGTAACTCGTCAGTGCCGCGAAGCCGGTGAGCCGAAAGGGTAGGGTTTATCCGGCAGGACCGTCGACCGGCACAGTTCATCACTGGATTTAGGGAGCAACACGCAATGGCCTTCTCCGTCGAGATGCCCGAACTGGGTGAAAGCGTCACCGAAGGGACCGTCACCCAATGGCTGAAGAGCGAGGGTGACACCGTCGAGGTGGACGAACCGTTGCTGGAGATCTCCACGGACAAGGTCGACACCGAGATCCCGTCGCCGTTCGCCGGAGTCCTGGTCAAGATCCTCGCCCACGAGGACGACGTGGTGGAGGTCGGCGGCCAGCTGGCGCTGATCGGCGAGGCCGGCGAGTCCGCGGGCGAGGCTGCGGCCGCTCCCGCCGCCGAGCCCGAGGCGGCACCGGAACCCGAGGCCGCCCCCGAGCCCGAGCCTGCTGCAGCCCCCGCCGCTGCTGCCCCCGCCGCCTCCGCCCCGGCCTCCGGGAACGACGTCACGATGCCGGAGCTCGGCGAGTCGGTCACCGAGGGCACCGTGACCCAGTGGCTCAAGCAGGTCGGCGACGAGGTCGCGGTGGACGAACCGCTGCTGGAGATCTCCACCGACAAGGTGGACACCGAGATCCCCTCGCCGTTCGCCGGTGTGCTGCTGGAGATCCTCGCGCAGGAAGACGACGTGGTCGAGGTCGGCGGCCGTCTCGCCGTGATCGGAGAGGCCGGTGCCGCGGCCCCCGCCGCCGAGGCCCCCGCCGCCGCGACACCCGCCCCCGCCGCACCCGCCCCGTCGACGCCTGCTCCCGCTCCGACACCGGCACCCCCGGCTCCCCCGGCTCCTGCTCCGGCCGCACCTGCTCCGGCCCCGGCCACCGAAAGCGCACCCAAGGACATGGAGTCCACCCCGTACGTGACGCCGCTGGTGCGCAAGCTCGCAGCCGAGCACAACGTCGACCTGGGTGCCCTCACCGGCACCGGCGTCGGCGGCCGCATCCGCAAGCAGGACGTGCTCGCGGCAGCGGAGGCGGCCAAGGCTTCGGCTGCCGCCCCGGCGGCTGCGGCCGCTCCGGCGAAGACCGCACGCCCGGCCGCGGCAGCGGTCGGTTCCGCACTGTCGGCGCTGATCGGCACCGTCCAGCCGATCACCCGGATCCGGCAGATCACCGCCGCGAAGACCCGCGAGTCGCTGGCCTCCAGCGCCCAGTTGACGCAGGTCCACGAGGCCGACATGACCCGGATCGCCACGCTCCGGGCACAGGCCAAGGCCGGCTTCAGCGCCGCCGAGGGCGTCAACCTCACCTTCCTGCCCTTCTTCGCCAAGGCGGTGGTCGAGGCGCTCAAGGTGCACCCGAACATCAATGCCTCCATCGACGAGGGCAAGAAGGAGATCACCTACCACGGTCAGGTGAATCTGGGAATCGCCGTGGACACCCCGCAGGGCCTGCTGTCGCCGGTGATCCACAACGCCGACGATCTGTCGCTGGCCGGACTGGCCCGCGCCATCGCCGACATCGCCGAGCGCGCTCGCTCGGGCAACCTGAAGCCCGACGAGCTCTCCGGCGGAACCTTCACCATCACCAACATCGGCAGCCAGGGCGCCCTGTTCGACACCCCGATCCTGGTGCCGCCGCAGGCCGCCATGCTCGGCACCGGCGCGATCGTGAAGCGCCCCGTGGTGCTCACGGCCGAGGACGGCACCGAGTCGATCGCCGCGCGTTCGATGGTCTACCTGCCGCTGACCTACGACCACCGGCTGATCGACGGCGCCGACGCCGGCCGATTCCTCACCACGGTGCGTCAGCGCCTGGAGGCCGGCGAGTTCGCCGCTGACCTGGGTCTGTAGTTTGCGCATCGCCGTTGCCGGCAGCCACGGTCTGATCGGCTCGGCCCTGGCCGAGTCGCTGGTCGGCGCCGGTCACGACGTCCTGCGCCTGGTGCGCGGACCCGTGACCGGCGACCGCCAGATCCGTTGGGATCCGGAGACCTTCGGTGTGCCGCCCGGCGCCCTCGACGGCGTCGACGCCGTGGTCGGTCTCGGCGGCGTGGGCCTGGGCTCGCGCCGCTGGAGCGGGATGGTCAAGCAGCGCCTGCGCGACTCTCGGATCACCCCGACCGGGGTGCTGGCCGAGGCCGTGCAGCAGGCGGGCGTCCCGGTGTTCCTCAGCGCCAGCGCCACCGGGTTCTACGGTGACACCGGCGAGGACGCCGCCACCGAGGACTCCCCGGTGGGCCGCGGCTTCCTCGCCGACCTCACCGCCGATTGGGAGGCGGCCACCGCACCCGCGGAATCCGCGCGTGTGGTCCACCTGCGCACCGCACCGGTGCTGTCCGGCTCCGGCGGACTGCTCGGACGGCTGCGGCCGATCTACCGGCTCGGCCTGGGCGGCCGCATCGGGGACGGCAGCCAGTTCTTCTCCTGGATCACCCTGGCCGACGAGATCCGTGCCATCGGCCACCTGCTCGACGACGCCGCGGTGTCCGGACCGGTGAATCTGGCGGCGCCGCAGGCGGTGCGCTACGGCGACTTCAGTGCGCACCTGGCGCGTCTGGTCGGGCGGCGGGACATGCTCCCGGTGCCCGCCCGGCTCGCTCGGGCGGTCGGCGGCGAGCTCGTCGACGAACTGATCCTGACGTCCTCGCGGGTGGAGCCCACGGTGCTCACCGGGCGCGGCTTCGTCTTCGCCCATCCCACCCTGTCTGCCGCCCTGGAGTACACCCGTGCCTGATCGCCCCCGCCGTGCTCGTCCCCTGCGGGCCAGCACTGCACCGCTCGAGGTCCGCAAGCTCGGCGTCGTCGACTACGAGGAGGCGTACGAGCTGCAGCATCGGTTGGCGGCCGAGCGCGCCTCCGGTGAACTCGATCACGACCTGCTGCTGCTGCTCGAGCATCCGTCGATCTACACCGCCGGTCGGCGGACCGAGGACAGCGACCGCCCGGTCAACGGCGCACGCGTCATCGACGTGGACCGGGGCGGCCGGATCACTTGGCACGGCCCGGGCCAGCTGGTCGGCTATCCGATCATCAAGCTGTCCGAGCCGCTCGACGTGGTGGAGTACGTGCGCCGCATCGAGGCCGCCCTCATCGACTACTGCGCCGATCAGGGACTGGCCACCGGCCGGGTGGAAGGCCGCTCGGGCGTCTGGGTGAGCGACGACGCCGGCGAACGCAAACTCGGCCAGATCGGCATTCGGGTGGCGCGCGGGGTCACCCTGCACGGTTTCGCGCTCAACGTCGATCCCGATCTGTCGGTGTTCTCCGCGATCGTGCCGTGCGGGATCCCCGACGCGGGCGTCACCTCGGTGGTCGCCGAGACCGGTCGACCCCTCGCCGTCGCCGAAACCCTCGACGCCGTCGCCTCTCACGTGCAGCGATGCCTGGACAGCGTAGGATCTGTGCAGTGACCGCTCAGCCCGAATCGCCCGCTCCCCGCAAACTCCTCCGCCTGGAGGTGCGCAATTCGCAGACGCCGATCGAACGCAAGCCGAAGTGGATCAAGACCCGCGCGACGATGGGTCCGGAGTACTCCGAGCTCAAGAACCTGGTGCGCAGCGAAGGCTTGAACACCGTCTGCGAGGAAGCCGGCTGCCCGAACATCTACGAGTGCTGGGAAGACCGCGAGGCCACCTTCCTGATCGGCGGCGAGCAGTGCACCCGGCGCTGCGACTTCTGCCAGATCGACACCGGCAAGCCGAGCGCGCTCGACCGCGACGAGCCGCGCCGCGTCGCCGAATCGGTGCGGGCCATGGGTCTGCGCTACTCGACGATCACCGGTGTCGCCCGCGACGACCTGCCCGACGAAGGCGCCTGGCTGTACGCCGAGACGGTCCGCAAGATCCACGAGTACAACCCGGGCACCGGCGTCGAGAATCTGATCCCCGACTTCCACGCCAAGCCCGACCTGCTCGCCGAGGTCTTCGAGTCCCGTCCGGAGGTGCTGGCGCACAACCTGGAGACGGTGCCGCGCATCTTCAAGCGGATCCGCCCGGCGTTCCGCTACGAGCGCTCGCTCGACGTGCTGACTCAGGCCCGCGACTTCGGGCTGGTCACCAAGTCGAACCTGATCCTGGGCCTGGGCGAGACGCCCGAGGAGGTGCGCGACGCGCTGCGCGACCTGCATGAGGCCGGCTGCGACATCGTCACCATCACCCAGTACCTGCGGCCCACGCCCCGCCACCATCCGGTGGAGCGCTGGGTGAAGCCGGAGGAGTTCGTCGAGCACTCCGACTTCGCCACCGAACTCGGCTTCGCCGGCGTGCTGGCCGGGCCGTTGGTGCGTTCCTCGTACCGGGCCGGACGACTCTACGCACAGGCCATGGCCCGCCACGGCCGCGCACTGGCCCCGGCCATGGCGCACCTGGCCGACGAGGGCACCACCGCGCAAGAGGCCTCGTCGGTCCTGGCGCGCATGGCACCGTAGACTGGGCAGCATGGCAAAGGCGAAAGACACCGCGAGCAAAGAGGCCAAGAAGGCCGCGAAGACCGCCCGCAAGGCGGCTTCGAAGGAGCAGCGCCAGCAGATCTGGCAGGCCTTCAACATGCAGCGCAAGGAAGACAAGGCGCTCATCCCGCTCATGCTCGGCGTGGTGGCCGTGTCGACCACCGTCTTCGCCCTGATCGGCAAGTACGCCTTCGGCGGCCTCTGGCTGATGCTGCCGCTCGGCATCGCCGTCGGTGTGCTCCTGGCGTTCATTCTGTTCGGTCGTCGCGTGTCGGCGACCGTCTTCAAGAAGGCCGAAGGCCAGCCGGGCGCGGCAGGCTGGGCGTTGAGCAACATGCGCGGCCAGTGGCGCGTGCAGCAGGCCGTCGCCGGCACCAGCCAGCTCGATGCCGTGCACCGCGTGATCGGCAAGCCGGGCATCATCCTGGTGGCCGAGGGCTCCGCCTCGCGCGTGCGCCCGCTGATGTCGCAAGAGAAGAAGAAGGCCGCCCGCGTGGTGGGCAACACCCCGATCTACGAGATCGTGGTCGGCAACGGCGACGGCGAGATCCCGCTGGCCAAGCTCGAACGGCACCTGAAGAAGCTCCCGGGCAACATCGACCGCAAGCGCATGGAGTCGCTCGACGGCCGTCTGGCCGCGCTCAAGAGCAAGGGCGCCTCCGGCCCGGCGATGCCGAAGGGCCCCATGCCGCAGGGCGCCAAGATGCGCAACGTGGCCCGCACGGCCCGCCGCCGCAGCGGTGGCGGCGCCTGACCCCGAGTCGTGCCTGACCCGAGTCGGGGCTAGCCGTAGCGTGCCGCCGAGCGCGCCTTAGCCTTCGCGGCTTCCACCTCGCGGTCCTTGGGCGCCGCGGTGGTCACCAGCGCGTCCAGCAGTTGCTGCGTCGCCGCGGCCACCGCCTCCACCGCCGCGTCGAAGGCCTCGGCGTTCACCTGCGACGGTCTGCTGGTGCCCGCTACCTTCCGGACGTATTGCAGCGCCGCCGCGTGCACCTCGTCCGTGGTCGCCGGCGGCTCGAAATTGTGCAGGGTTCGAATGTTTCGGCACATACCTCGATTTTACTGCCGTCGGAGGCCCCTCGACCCGGCGAATCTCCCCGATTCTCAGCTCCGGTGCAGGGCGTGGGCGACCGTGGCGGCCGTCGCGGTGCTCACCGGCCGGTCTGCGACTCGGTGTCGGCGTGCGCCCGGGTCTGCGCGGCGAGGCGGTCGAGGTAGGCCCGGCGGCTGGAGTTCGCGTTGATCCGCAGGGCCTGGTCGTCGTCGGCCACGCCGCGCGCCAGGCGCATCAGCGGCTCCGGAGTCAGCAGGTCGGCCCACCGCACGCCGGTGACACCCACTGCGGCACCGAGGTCTGCGCCCCGATGCCGCGGGCGCCGCCGCTGATGAGCACTACCGCGTCTTCGAGGCGAAGGCGGCCCGGACCTCGATGGAACGCTCCCATGGGAGCATTCTTTACCGCCCGGTAAGTTGTGTCAGCGGGTTCGGACGATTGCCGTGCCGGTGGCCCGGTCGTGCATGGCGCGTCCGTTGTAATCGTTGATCAACGCGGGCACCACGAACAGAATGATGAGCTGTCGGAAGAAGGCCCGCACCAGCCCGACCGCGGCCCGCGGCTCGGTACCGGCGGCCTCGGCCGCGCCGCGCTCGGCGCCGAAGTCCACGCGCGCCACCCGCACCCCGGCCAGGTACTGCCCCGGCGTGAAACCGAAGAACACCACCGTCGCCACGCCCAGGACGAACCAGATGGCGAACTGCGGCCAGGCCATCTCGCGCGAGGTCATCTCGAACGCGCTGTACACCTGCCCGCCGACCTCGCGGGCGGGCTGCGCGCCGACGATCAGGAAGGCCACGCCGGCCGCGATGAGCCAGTCCAGGAGCAGCGCGAGCACGCGATGCCAGCCGCCAGCCAGTGCTCCGGGTCCGGTCTCGGGCAGACCGAGGTCCTCACCGCGGTACTCGACGTCGGTCTTCGCTTGATACGGCCCGGTGAGCCACGAACCGGCCGCATCACGCATAGACGGTCCCTGTGAACTCTTCTTCGACGCCATTACTCCATTCTAGGCCGTGACCTGGCCCACCCCGGCGGCCCTGTCGTGTAACACGGGGGAAACATTGGCTTGACGAGCGGGCAATCTCGCCTCCATACCGTCTAATCCAACGATCCACCCCTCCCACGCGAGACAATGGCAGGGTGGATTGCGGGCCAGAGAGGTTCTGGCCCACCCCAGTAAGGAGTACGACGACCGTGTACAACACGAACGAAGAACTACTCGAGGGCATCAAGGCCGAAGGCGTCGAGTACGTCGACATTCGGTTCTGTGACCTCCCCGGGACCATGCAGCACTTCTCGATCCCCGCCTCGGCGTTCGACGAGTCCGTCTTCGAAGACGGCTTGGCCTTCGACGGCTCGTCCGTCCGCGGCTTCCAGTCGATCGACGAGTCGGACATGATGCTGCTGCCCGACCCGGCCACCGCGCGGATCGATCCGTTCCGCAAGGCCAAGACGATGAACGTCAGCTTCTTCGTGCACGACCCGTTCACCCGCGAGGCCTACAGTCGCGACCCGCGCAACGTGGCCCGCAAGGCTCAGGACTACCTGACCTCGACCGGCATCGCCGACACCTGCTTCTTCGGCGCCGAAGCCGAGTTCTACATCTTCGACGGCGTCTCCTACGGCTCGGAGATGAACGAGACCTTCTACAAGGTCGAGTCCGAATCCGGCTGGTGGAACGCCAGCAAGGCGACCAACCCGGACGGCACCCCGAACCTCGGTTACAAGGTTCGCGAAAAGGGCGGCTACTTCCCGGTCGCCCCGTACGACCACTACGTCGACCTGCGCGACGAGATGTCGACGACGCTGCAGAACTCGGGCTTCACCCTCGAGCGCGGCCACCACGAGGTCGGCACCGGCGGCCAGGCCGAGATCAACTACAAGTTCAACACGCTGCTGCACGCGGCCGACGACGTCCAGCTGTTCAAGTACATCATCAAGAACACCGCCTGGCAGCACGGCAAGTCGGTC
The DNA here is from genome assembly GCF_042432625.1 of Gordonia phosphorivorans. NCBI lineage: Bacteria > Bacillati > Actinomycetota > Actinomycetes > Mycobacteriales > Gordoniaceae > Gordonia > Gordonia phosphorivorans. The sequence continues at coordinate 154,332 of NZ_JBHLWV010000011.1, forward strand.
ACCTTCATGCCCAAGCCCCTGTTCGGCGACAACGGCTCGGGCATGCACGCCCACCAGTCGCTGTGGATGGACGGCAAGCCGCTGTTCTACGACGAGTCCGGTTACGGCGGCCTGTCGGATCTGGCGCGCTACTACATCGGCGGCATCCTGCACCACGCCCCCAGCCTGCTGGCCTTCACCAACCCGACGATCAACTCGTACAAGCGACTGGTCCCCGGCTACGAAGCGCCGATCAACCTGGTCTACAGCCAGCGCAACCGCAGCGCGTGCGTGCGTATCCCGATCACCGGCAACAACCCGAAGGCCAAGCGCATCGAGTTCCGCTGCCCGGACAGCTCCGGCAACCCGTACCTGGCGTTCGCCGCCATGATGATGGCCGGCCTCGACGGCATCAAGAACAAGATCGAGCCGCACGAGCCGGTCGACAAGGACCTCTACGAGCTGCCGCCCGAGGAGGCCAAGAACATTCCGCAGGCGCCGACGTCGCTGGCGGCCGTGATCGATCGCCTCGAGGCCGATCACGACTACCTGACCGCCGGCGGGGTCTTCACCGAGGACCTCATCGAGACCTGGGTCGCCTACAAGCGCGAGAACGAGATCATGCCCGTGCAGGTTCGCCCGCACCCGTATGAATTCAACCTGTACTACGACTGCTGATCAGCGGTAACGCTCACCCGCAGTGACGACGAGGCCCCGGCTTCGGCCGGGGCGTCGTCGTGTTCGGCACCAGAACTGCGGGCCCGACTAGAAGGCCCCGGCCAGCCACACGCCGGCGGCGGCGGCCAGGACCGAGACCACGAGGGTGCCGAACAGCGTTGCCGCGGCAGCGCCCCAGCGCCCGGTTCGGGCCAAGGTCGCGACCTCGAACATCGCCGTGCTGAACGTGGTGTAGCCGGCGCAGGCCCCCGAGCTGAGAACGATCTTCCACGCGTTCGGTTCGCTGCTGAAGACGGCCAGCCCCGTGAGGAAACCGAGCACGAAGCTGCCGATCACGTTGATACTCATCGTGCCCCACGGGTGCGCGGAACCGACCCACGCACGCACGACAGTGTCCTGCGCGTAGCGGGCCACTGCGCCGAGGCCGCCGAAGACGCCCACGCCCAGGAGCACCCAGGCATTCATCGGGCATCGCCGCGTCGTCGTCGGAGCTGCTGCGCCGCCCACATGCCGAGCGCCACCGCCGCCAGCCCGGCCGCGAGACTCGCCGCGGCGTATCCGGCCGCGAGCGACATCCGATCACCGCGCAGCAGCAGCTCGATCTCCACCGCGAAGCTGCTGTACGTGGTGAAGGTACCGAGGAAGCCGATACCGAGGAACAGCCGCAGGCGTCGACGCACCCCGGTGTCGAAGCCTCCGGCCAGCACCAACGACTCCAGGAGCAGCCCGAGCGCCAGCGCCCCGAGGACATTGACCACGAAGGTCGGCACGGGGAAACCGGAATCGGTCGACGGAAGGGCGGCTTCGAGCAGATAGCGGGCCGGGGCGCCGAGGAGCCCACCGAGGAAGACCCACACCATCTGCGTACCGCTCCCTCCGTCGCCGTCGGCGTCTACTTGGCAGTCTGCAGGTACCGCTCCATGCTGTCGTCCAATTCGTCCATCCAGCGCGTGTGATGTCGGACGCTTCGGGTGCCGGTCATCACCGACTTGTAGGTGTAGTCCCGGTAGCCCATGATGTCGGCGGCCTTGTCTTCCTTCCACGACAGGAAGATCTCCACCACACCGTCGACGTCGAAGCTCGGGTAGTCGGTCTGATCGATCAGGTCCCGCACGTAGTCGCCCTGGAAACGGATCTCGTCGGAGGCATCGGCGATGGTCTCGAAGCGTGCACGCCAGTCGGCGATCGAGGCGTCCCGCTCACTTTGCGTGGGCATCGGAATGCGGCCCAGGATCAGATCCCGGACGAACCATGCCTGCGCGTCGAACATGTTGAAGGTGAACCACTGGTCCTGGGCGCCCACATAGAAGAGCTTCGGATTCGCGTTCCACACCACACCCTGGTACAAGCCGTCCGGATAGACGTTATTCGGCGACCGCAGACCCAGCGACTCCGGGAGATACGGGTACTTGTGGAGGTAACCGGTGCACACGATCACCGCGTCGACGTCCTTGCTGGTGCCGTCGATGAAGTGCACGGTGTAGCCGTCGAAACGCTCGATGCCGGGACGTTCGGAGAAGCCGTCGGGCCAGTCGTAGCCCATCGGCTTGGTGCGATAGCTCGCGGTGACCGATTTGGCGCCCATCTTGTAGGCCTGGCTGCCGATGTCCTCGGCGGAGTAGCTGGCACCGATGACCAGCACGTCCTGGTCCTTGAGCCCTTCGGCGCCGCGGAAGTCGTGGGCGTGGGTCAGCATGCCGGGGAAGGTTTCGATACCGGGGAAGCTCGGGAAGTTCGGGTAGGTGAAGTGTCCGCTGGCGACCACCACGTGGTCGAACGTCTCCACCGAATCCGCTCCGGTCGGCAGCGTCTGACTACTGACGGTGAACTGCTCGGTGGTCTCGTCGTAGGACACCCACCGCACGGCGGTCTCGAACCGGATGTACTTGCGGACGTCACTGGCCTCCACGCGGCCGGCGATGTAGTCCCACAGCACCTCGCGGGGCGGATAGGACGAAACGGGTCGACCGAAGTGCTGGTCGAACGAATAGTCGGCAAACTCCAGGCCCTCCTTGGGCCCGTTCGACCACAGATTGCGGTACATGCTCGACGGCACGGGCTCTCCGTACTCGTCCAGACCGGTGCGCCAGCTGTAGTTCCACTGTCCACCCCAGTCGGTCTGCTTCTCGTAACACACCAGCTCAGGGACTTCGGCTCCCGCTTCGCGTGCCGCTTCGAAGGCACGGAGCATCGCCAACCCACTCGGACCGGCACCGATGATCGCAATCCGGGACATATCAACCTCGCGTTCTGCATCAACTCGAATAATTCGGTGACGAGAAGCGGTACACATAGCGGCCGCGGCCGTGGTCAGGCCAAGCGACGGGACCGCACAAACAGGAGGTCTTCCCGGGCGTTTGTCCCCATTTTTGACCGCTAGCGCTCCACACTCCCGCACCAACAGGCCTCCTGACCTTAGCAAATCGTTCGGTATGGTGGTTTCTCATGAGACTCAAGCCCATGCTTCTGCTGCCGATCGCCGCGTCCGCCGTCCTGTTGGTCGGCTGCTCTTCCGACGATTCGACGAGCGCTTCGGACACCTCCGTCGTCACCCAGGGGACCGACGCCGCCGGCTCCGAGGCGAGCGACGTGACCGCCGCGACCGACAAGTCCTGCCCGACCGCCGCCCCGGCCGCCGGTACCGCACCGGAGTGGACCGTCACCGGCCCCACCGGGTCCATCGACGTGGTGGGTCAGACCGACACCTCCGCCCCGCTGATCACCGTCAACGACAAGCCCTTCACCGTCGACAAGACCGAGGTCAAGACGCTGCAGGAGGGTGACGGCGCGGTCGTCACCGCCACCGAGGAGATCAGCGTCTGCTACCAGGGCGTCAACGGCGCCACCGGCGAGGTCTTCGACAGCGCGTACGAGCGCGGCGAGGCCGCGGACTTCAGTGCCGGCGGCGTGATCCCCGGCTTCGCGCAGGCACTGGTCGGCCAGAAGAAGGGCTCCACCGTCGCGGTGGTGATCCCGTCCGCCGACGGCTACCCGCAGGGCACCCCGGACGGCTCGATCAAGCCGGGCGACACCATCGTCTTCGCGCTGAAGATCCTCAACAACTGATCGTCAGGAGTCGTCGTCGCTGTGCCACGGCGCAGCGACGAACGGCTTGATCAGTTCGGGCGCGCCGCCGTTGCGGCCGCCCAGCGAACTCCCGAAGAACGGGGCCACCAGGTCGCACGGCACCACGCGGTCCGGCTGGTCGTCGAGCGCGTTCAACACGAACGCCGCCGCCCGGCGCGATCCGCAGATTCCCAGGTGATCGGACAGGTCCTTGGTGCAGCCGTGCTGCACGACGATGTTGTGCACCCGATAGCCGGGCGGCCCCGGCACCTGCCCGGAGGTGTACGGCCGCACCAACTCGTCGTGCAGCGTGGAGATGTTCGTGTACTCGATGTCCGGCAGGTACGGGTGACCACCGCTGTTCATCTGCTCGATGAACGCCGAGCCGTCCATCATCTGCGGCAGCGATTCGCACGGCACCACCAGCGACGGATCCACCCCCAGCCGATCGCGCAGGGTGGCCATCGCGTGCTTGGTGCCGTCCAGTGCCGCCGATCCCTGCCACAGCGGCGCCAGCGAGATGTATTTGCGGATCTTGCCGTCGCCGCCGAGGAAACGCGCCCAATAGTTCGGGATCAGCGTGCCCTGCGAATGCCCCACCACGTCCACCTGCTCGGCGCCGGTGGCCGCGAGCACCTTCTCCACGAAATCCCCGACCTCGGCGGCGCTGACCTCCAGTCGGCGCATCCCGCCGAGCGCCGAGATCGGCCAGTTGGCGTGCCGCACCGCACCGTAGGTGAGGGTGAACACCGAATACCCGGCCTCGGTGAGCAGCGGGACATACGTACCCCAGTTGGTCTGCGCTCCGCCGCCGGTGCCGTGAACCAGGATCACCGGCACCGGATGCGCCGGATCCAGCGGCTCGTCCCAGCGGTTGGCGCCCGGCAGGCTGCCGCCCGGATGCGCGATCTCCGGCGCGAGACCGGAGAAGAAGTCGTACACCACCCGGCTCTGCGCGCGCTGGTGCTCCGGTCGCAGCGCGATGAGCGTCTCCCAGGGCACCCGCCGGAACAGCGCGTGCCCGACGACCAGGGCCGGTTGCGCCAGCTTCTGGCCCACCACCAGTGGAACGGTGACCACATCGCTCAGCGCCCGACCCACGATGTCCCGATCCAGCGTGCGCAGGGCCCGACTGTAAAGGCTGAGCATTCTCCGGCGCGCGTCGACCATTACTCTCCGAACACCTCCGTGACCACGCCCTTCGCACGTCGGGTGACGCGCAGATAGTGCTCCAAGAACTCGGCGGCCTCGTCCTGCGGCCAGCCCGCCGCATAGGCGATGGCCCGCAGCTCCCGGCCCGGTCCGGGCAGCTGATCGACGGGTTTGCCGCGCACCAGAACCAGCGCGTTGCGCGCTCGCGTCGCCGTCAGCCATGCCTCGGTGAGCATCGCGACCTGCTCGGCCGGCAGCAGCTCGGCCTCCTCGATGGCCGCCAACGCCTCCAGCGTCGACGTGCGGTGCAGCTGGGGGTAGCGGTGGGCGAAGCGCAACTGCAACAGCTGCACCGTCCATTCGACGTCGGCGAGACCGCCGCGCCCGAGCTTGGTGTGCGTCGTCGGATCGGCGCCTCGCGGTAGGCGCTCGGAGTCGACGCGGGCCTTGATGCGCCGGATCTCGCGCACGGCCTCCGCCGACACCCCGCCCTCGGGGTAACGAATCGCATCGACCATGTGCAAGAATTCCAGGCCCAGTTCCGGGTCCCCGGCAACGGCGTGCGCACGCAGCAGCGCCTGCACCTCCCACGCCTGCGCCCACTGCTCGTAATAGGCTCGGTACGACGCCAACGACCGCACGATCGGGCCGTTCTTACCCTCGGGCCGGAGCCCCACGTCCACCTCGAGCGGCGGATCGGCGCTCGGGGTGCCCAGCAGCGCGCGCACATTGTCGGCGACGCTCTGCGCCCACCGCAGCGCCGCGGTCTCGTCCTCCCCGTCCAGCGGATCGCACACGAACAGCACGTCGGCGTCCGAACCGTAGCCGAGTTCGCCGCCGCCGAGGCGACCCATGCCGATCACCGCTATCCGGGCCGGCGCGCTCGCCCCGGCCTCGGTGGCCATCGCGTCGATGACCTTCTCCAGCGCCGCGTTGATCACCGCCGCCCAGACCGTCGACAGTGCCCGGCAGACCTCCCGCACATCCATCAGGCCGAGCAGGTCGGCCGAGGCGATCCGGGCCAGTTCCGCCCGCCGGTGTGAGCGCGCCACCGCGATCGCCTTGCGGGGGTCGGCCTGGCGGCGCACCGAGGCGATCAGACCCTTCACCACGTCGTCGCTGGTCACCTCGCACAGCTTCGGCCCCGAAGCCCCGGACGAGTACAGCGCGATCACATCGGGCGACCGCATGAGCAGGTCGGCGATGTACTCGGAGGTGCCGAGCACGTGCATCAGCTGCTCGGCCACCACCCCGTCGTCGCGCAGCAGCCGCAGGAACCAGTCGGCGTCGACCAGTTCGTCGCACAGCCGCCGGTAGTTCAGCAGACCCGCGTCCGGGTCCGGGGTGTCGCTGATGTGCTGCAGCAGTCCCGGCAGGATCAGCATCTGAATCTGTCCGCGCCGCCCGCGCGCCGATCCGAGCGCCTTGATGTGCGCCAGCGCCCGCTCCGGTTTGGCGTACCCGAGAGCGGCGAGCTGACGCTGCGCCGACTGGTTCTGCAGATACAGCGAGTCCGCGTCGAAGCGGGTCACCGCCTCCAGCAGCGGCCGGTAGAACAGCTTCTCGTGAAGTTGGCGCACGCGGGTGCGCTGGCGGCGCAGTTCCCGAAGCAGCACCTCGGTGGCGTCGCTGCGGCCCTCCGGCCTGATGTGGGCCGCCCGCGCCAAGGGGCGGAGCGCGGCCGCATCCTGCAGGTCCGGCAGCAGGTGGGTCCGCGAGAGCCGCTGCAACTGCAGCCGATGCTCCAGGCCGCGGAGGAACTCGTAGGAGGCGTGGAAGTTGGCCCCGTCGGTGCGGCCCACGTAGCCGCCGTCGGTGAGCGCGTCGATCGCGTCCAGGGTCGACGACACCCGCAGCGTCTCGTCGACGCGGCCGTGCACCATCTGCATCAGCTGCACCGCGAACTCCACGTCGCGCAACCCGCCGCGGCCCAGTTTCAGGTTGCGTTCGCGCTCGTTCTCGGGAACCAGCGCCTCCACCCGGCGGCGCATCGCCTGCACATCGACCACGAAGTCTTCGCGTTCGGCGGCCGACCACACCAGCGGCGAGGTCGCGGCCACGTACTCGGCGCCCAGCTCCAGATCGCCGGTCATCGCGCGTGCCTTGAGCAGCGCCTGGAACTCCCACGTCTTGGCCCACCGCTGGTAGTAGGCCAGGTGCGAGTCGAGCGTGCGGGTCATGGCACCGCGTTTGCCCTCCGGACGCAGCGCCGCGTCGACCTCGAAGAAGGCGAGGGACCCGATGCGCATCATCTCGCCGGCCAGCCGCGCCGAGGTGGAGTCGGCGGGCTCGGCGACGAACACCACGTCCACGTCGCTGACATAGTTCAGTTCGCGCGCGCCGCATTTACCCATGGCGATCACCGCGAGCCGCCCGGTGAGCGGGTCGTCGCCGAGCACCTCGCGCACCGCCACCGCGAGCGCGGCGGTCAGCGCGGCGTCGGCCAGGTCGGACAGCCGCCTGCCCACCTCCGCCAGAAACAGCACCGGTTCGTCTTCGACCACCGGCGCCAGGTCCTGTGCGGCCAGGCGGAGCACCAGGTCGCGATAGGCGACCCGCAGTGCTCCGACGGCGGCCGGTCCGCTCACCCCGGCGCGGTAGGTCAGACCGCCGGCCGCTTCCGGCTCGGGGCCCGCCTGCACCGAGGCCAGCATCTCCGCGCGCGCCTGCTCGGCGGTCGGCAGTTCTTCGATCAGCAGCAGGCGCCAGGCGTCCGTCTCGGCGACGAGATGATCACCCAGCGCATCGGAGGCTCCGAGGACCGCCAGCAGGCGGCCGCGGAACATGCGGTTCGAGCGCAGCAGGCGGTCGATCTCGACCCAGTCCGCGTCGCTCACCGCGGCCCGCAGGCGGACCAGCGCACGCAGCGCGAGGTCGGCGTCGGGGGCCCGCGACAGCGCCCACTGCACGTCCACCGAATCTTCGCGGTTCCACCCGAGGACGTCGAGGTCCTCGCGTGCGGTCGGCTCCATCAGGCCCAGCCGCCCCGGGCTGGGCACCACCGAGCGTCCCCGAATCGCAGTCACGTGGTCGAGCCTATCGTTTCGCTACCGGGCGGCGACGGCCTACAGCGGCAAGTAGTTCTGCAGCTCGAAGGGCGTCACTTCGGCGCGGTAGGTGGACCATTCGGACCACTTGTTGCGCAGGAAGTAGTCGAAGACGTGCTCACCGAGTGCCTCGGCGACCAGCTCCGAGCGCTCCATCTCGCCGAGCGCGTCGGCCAGCGAGTTGGGCAGTTCACGGTAGCCCATGGCCCGCCGCTCCGCCGGGGTCAGCGCCCAGACATTGTCCTCGGCTTCCTCGGGCAGTTCGTAGCCTTCGGCGATGCCCTTGAGACCGGCGGCGAGCAGCACCGAGAACGCGAGGTACGGGTTGCACGCCGAGTCCGGGCTGCGCACCTCGATCCGACGCGACGAGGCCTTGTTCGGGGTGTACAGCGGCAGCCGCACCATGGCCGACCGGTTGGCCCGGCCCCAGGTCGCCGCGGTCGGCGCTTCGCCGCCGTGCACCAGGCGCCGGTAGCTGTTGACCCATTGGTTGGTCACCGCGCTGATCTCGTTGGCGTGCGTCAGGATTCCGGCGATGAACTGCTTACCGGTGTCCGACAGCTGCATCGGATCGTCCGGGTCGTGGAAGGCGTTCGACTCTCCCTCGAACAGGCTCAGGTGCGTGTGCATCGCCGAACCCGGGTGGCGACCGAACGGCTTGGGCATGAACGACGCCCGGACCCCGTCGTTGATCGCCACCTCTTTCACCAGGTAGCGGAAGGTCATCACGTTGTCGGCCATGCTCAGCGCATCGGCGTAGCGCAGGTCGATCTCCTGCTGGCCGGGGCCGCCTTCGTGGTGGGAGAACTCCACCGAGATGCCCATCGCCTCGAGCGCCTCAATGGCATGGCGCCGGAAGTTGGGGGCCGCGTCGTGCACCGCCTGATCGAAGTAGCCGCCGTTGTCGGCCGGGGTGGGCTCGCTGCCATCGATGGGCATGTCTTTGAGCAGGTAGAACTCGATCTCCGGGTGCACGTAGCAGGTGAACCCCTGGTCGGCGGCCTTGCTCAGCTGCCTGCGCAGCACGTGCCGAGGATCGGCCCAGGCGAGCGTGCCGTCGGGCATGGCGATGTCGCAGAACATCCGTGCCGAGTAGTTACGTCCGTCGGTCTCCCAGGGCAAGACCTGGAAGGTCGACGGATCGGGCTTGGCCACCATGTCGGCCTCGAACACCCGGGAGAAACCCTCGATGGCCGAGCCGTCGAAGCCGATCCCCTCGGCGAAGGCGCCCTCGAGTTCGGCCGGGGCGATCGCCACCGACTTGAGATAGCCCAGAATGTCGGTGAACCAGAGACGGACGAAGCGAATGTCTCGCTCCTCCAGCGTGCGCAACACGAACTCTTGTTGGCGATCCATGGCCCGACCCTATGCGCACCCTGTTACGCCCGTGTTACACCTGCGACGACCGGCCAGATTCGGCCTGACACGCGTGTGACCAAGACCACCGCCGCCGCCGGTGTCGCCCGGCGCCCGCCGGTGGAACAATCGGGATTGTCCACACCGACCCGGGTACCCGCAGAGCGGGACTCGAGGCAGAAATGAGACCGCGATGTCCCACGCACCGATCTACGGATCCACCGACGCCGCCCCGGCCGCACCGCGCCGCGTCACCCGACTGCAGCACTTGGCCGAATGGAAGGCCGAAGGCCGCAAGTGGCCGATGCTCACCGCCTACGACTACTCCACCGCCCGCATCTTCGATGCCGCCGAGATCCCGGTGCTGCTGGTGGGCGATTCGGCCGCGAACGTGGTGTACGGCTACGACACCACCGTGCCGATCAGCGTCGATGAGCTCCTCCCCCTGGTCCGCGCCGTCGTTCGCGGCGCCCCGCACGCCCTGGTCGTGGCCGATCTCCCGTTCGGCAGCTACGAGGTCAGTCCGCAGCAGGCCCTGGAGAGCTCCATCCGCTTCTTCAAGGAGGGCGGCGCGCACGCCGTCAAGCTCGAGGGCGGCGAGCGCATCGCCCCGCAGATCGCCGCACTGACCGCCGCCGGCATCCCGGTGATGGGTCACGTCGGCTTCACTCCGCAGAGCGTGAACACCCTCGGCGGCTACCGCGTTCAGGGCCGCGGTGACGGCGCCGACCAGCTGATCGCCGACGCGATCGCCGTCCAGGAGGCCGGCGCCTTCGCCGTCGTCATGGAGATGGTCCCGGCCGAGATCGCCGCCCAGATCACCCGCAAGCTGACCATCCCGACGGTCGGTATCGGCGCGGGCAACGAGACCGACGCACAGGTCCTGGTCTGGCAGGACATGGCCGGCTACACGCACGGCAAGACCGCCAAGTTCGTCAAGCGCTACGGCAACGTCGGCGAGGAACTCTCTCGCGCGGCACGCACCTACGCCGCCGAAGTCGCCTCGGCGACCTTCCCCGGCCCGGAACACTCCTACTGACACGAGATTCCGGCGTACCCAACGTCGGGACTCGCCACCGGTCGGTGCCGGTGCCGCGGCCGATCATTCGGCAGGCCCTGGGTGGTCCCCGTGACCACCCAGGCCAGCCCTGCGACAGGCCCCCACTATGAAATTTTCAAACAACACATCGCGTCGGGAACCGTTCCCGGCACTCGTTTCACGCGCCTCACGCGGCGCTGGCTGACAAGGTCAAGGTTCGTCGCGCATTCGACCGAACAGGTTCACGACGACGTTTCGGATGGTCGGGATCGGCCGGCGGAATGAACCACGGCTGCCGATCACGGCCGACGAACACCTCCCACCCACCGTGATGAATCACGGTGTGATGCCGACGGCAAAGCAGGACACCGTTGTCCAAACTCGTCACCCCGCCATGCTCCCAATGCTCGACGTGGTGCCCGTCGCACCACGACGGCGGCACACCGCAACCCGGAAAGGCGCAACCACGATCCCGCAAGACCAGTGCTTTACGGATACCGGGCGTGAACAGCCGCTTCTCCCGGCCCACACTCAGCGGCACACCATTGCCGTCCAGCAGCGCCAAGGCGAGGGACGCCTCGCACATGATCAGCTCCGCGGTCCGCGCCGAGATCGGGCCGCCGAACCCGAGCCACGGCACGGCGGTGTCGTCCTCGCCGGCGCCGTCCTCCGACATCGGAATCGAAATCGCCTGCCGCGCACCAAGCCCCACGCCGGAATCGAGCACCTGCCCGTTCATCACCACCGCTGCGGGCACCGACAAGGTGACGTGCGGCAAGACTCCACCGGATTCAGGCCGCTCCGAATGGGACAGATACGTGCGGATCACCTGGGCCATCGCGTCGGCTCGGCGCCGCTTGGCCGACCGCCGATCGGACGAACCGTCCGGCTCGGGCACCGGCCGCGTCAACGGATCCAACGCCGCACTGAGTTCCTCGGCCGCCACGATGTCGAAATCGATCGTCACCGCCGCCCGACCGTCATCGGTCCGATTCAGCGTCATCTCGTTCAGATCGTCACGCTCGGCGACCGGAACCTCCCCGTCCGCCGGAACCTCCGGGGCCAGCTTGATCGCCCAGGCTCGGGCCTTCTCTTTCACCCGCGCCGGCGAGGTCTGCACCATCAACGAATGCACGATCCTGAGGCGATCCGCCTCGGACAGTTCCACCCGACCTGCCACGTGGCCGAGACCGGTCGCCACGGCATCACCGTGCTCCGCCGACACCGCACCATCACGTAGTCCGCGGGTCACCGGCACGAGGTTCTGGTCGGAGATCGCCTGCCCGAGCCGGCTGGCGCGGTAGGCCACCGCCGGTGCCGCCCCGAACTCGGCGAGAATCGCCGCGGCGGACCGCACATGCTTCCGGGCGGGCAGGCCCACTCGTTCGATCGCGGCGCACGCCGCAACGACGGAGTAGTCGGCCACATTGCGCAGCCTCAGAACAGCCGCGGCTGCGGCCAGGAGCTCGCGGTCATCGTCGACCGCCCGCGCGCGAGCCAGGAACTGCCCGAGTTTCACCGGTCCAGCAGTGTCGGTACCAACGGGGATAGTGAGGTCATCGCTCAACAGATCAGCGAAGGCGGTGAGAGTTGTTGCGTCCATGACGCACTCCTCAGGTCGTGAGAAGCCGATAGCGAGGGAACCGGTCGAGCCGCGTGACGATCGGTCACCCGGCCACTCATGTTCCGTGGTCCTGTTCCGCGAGTCCGGGACGGTCATCCCCTCTCGCTCGCCTCTATGATACGCCTCACTATCACACCGCACAATAGTGCGACCGCATTTCCGTTGTCCTCGTGGACGAGTCGGACGAGCCGTGGCGCCGACTCGCACCGGGGTACAACGACGACACCGGGGTAGAACAACGGCAGCGGGACGCTCCACGACGGCGATATGACGCCGTGGAGCGCTGAGTTGCCGTCGTCGAACCGAGAAGGAGGCGAACCGGCGATGTACCGAGTCGGTGACAGCGACCAGCGACTCCGCGAGCAGCACGACGTACGCGCCGCTGCCCCGCCCACCAAGCACTAGGGTGGTCGCCATGGCAGCGCTGTATCCACCGATCGAGCCGCACGCCCGGGGACACCTCGCCGTCGGCGACGGTCAGGAGATCTACTGGGAGTCGTCCGGCAACCCCTCCGGCAAGCCGGTGTTGTTCGTGCACGGCGGACCCGGCGGCGGCACCGCACCCGCCCAGCGCCGCTTCTTCGACCCGGAGCGCTACCGGATCATCCTGTTCGACCAGCGCGGCTGCGGTCAGTCCCGCCCGCACATCGCCGACGGCGCCGACCTGAGCGTGAACAACACCGCCGCTCTCATCGCCGACATGGAGAAGCTGCGCGTCCATCTGGACGTGGAGCGGTGGCAGATCTTCGGCGGATCGTGGGGGTCGACCCTCGGATTGGCTTATGCGCAAAGCCATCCCGAGCGGGTCACCGAGTTGGTGCTCCGCGGTATCTTCCTGCTGCGACGCAGCGAGATCGACTGGTACTACAACGGCGGGGCGGCACACATCTTCCCCGACGTCTGGGAGCGCTACCTGGCACCCATCCCGGAAGCCGAACGGTCCGGCGACCTGGTCGCCGCGTACCACCGACTGTTGACCGGCCCCGATCCCGCGGCGGCCCAGCGCGCCGCCAGCGCCTGGACGGCATGGGAGAACAAGACCAGTCACCTTCTGCCGCAGCAGGATTCGGATCAAACCGACCGCTTCGCGCTGGCCTTCGCCACCATCGAGAACCACTACTTCGTCCACCGCGGTTTCCTCGACGAGGGCCAGCTCCTGACCGACGTCGGGGCCATCCGGGACATTCCGGCGGTCATCGTGCAGGGCCGCTACGACGTGGTGTGCCCGATGCGCAGCGCCTGGGACCTGCACCGAGCCTGGCCGGAGGCCGAACTGGTGATCGTCGACAACGCCGGTCACGCCTCGCTGGAACCGGGTATCGCCGAGGCCCTGGTCACGGCCACCGACGCCTTCGCCACTTCCGACCACGCAACCCGAGGGGGCCACCGTTGAGCGCACGCGAATCGATCGAAGTGGAGCTGAAGCTCGACGTCGACGCCGACCAGCCCGCACCCGACCTCGCCGGTATCGCCCCGGGCGCCACCACTGCCGCTCCGGCGGTGTACGAGCTCAACGCCACCTACCTGGACACGCCCGGACATGATCTGGCCGCACACCGGATCACCCTGCGACGCCGCACCGGCGGCACCGACGCGGGCTGGCACCTGAAGCGGCCGAGCCACCACCCGGATGCCCGCCGCGAGCTCGCGATCGATTTCGCCGACGCCCCCGCCGACGGCGGTGTGCCACAAGCCATTCGCGAGGCGATCACCGTCATCGTGCGCGATCGTCCCCTGATCCCGGTCGCCGAGATCACCACCGAACGCACGGTCACGCTCGTGCACGCCGCCGACGGCGCCGTGCTCGCCGAGTTCTGCCAGGACCGCGTGATCGCCCACGCACACCAGAGCCAACTCACCCAGGAGTGGGCCGAGTGGGAGTTCGAACTGGTCGAGGGCGATGCGGAACTGCTGACCGTCGCCCGCAAGCGACTCCGCGCGGCCGGGGCCCGCAAGGCATCCAGCGCCTCCAAACTGGCCCGAGCGATCGGCGCCGAACCGCGCGCCCACAAGCCCGCCCGCCTGCCGAAGAAGCCGACAGCACTGGACCTGATGGTGCATTCGCTGGCCACCCACCGGGATGCGCTGCTCACCTGGGATCCGTTGGTGCGGGAGAACGCCTTCGACGCCGTACACCAGATGCGAGTCACCGCCCGCAAGCTGCGCTCGATTCTCACGTCCTTTCCGGAGATTCTGGACCCGGCCGCCATCGCCGGCCTCGCCGACGAGCTGCGCGAACTCGGTGAAGTCCTCGGCCAGGCGCGCGACCGTGAGGTCCAATTGGAGATCAATCGAGGCCTGCTGGCCCTCGAGGACCGGGTGCCCGACGACCTGCGGAAGGCATTGATCGACGACGAGATCGCCCGCCAGGAGCGGTCGCTGCGAACATTGCGCTTCGCCCTCTCGTCGGCGCGCTACCTGAAGCTGCTCGACGACCTCGACGACGCGATCGCCAACCCGCGACCCGGCCCCGATGCCGACCGCGGCGCCGTCGACGTGGCCCTGGCCGGCATGGAGCACGCCGGCCAGCGCCTGCGGAAGGCGCAGAAGCGCCTGGACCTGCTGGACCCCTGGTCCGACGAGTGGGTGGAGCAGGTGCACCGCATCCGCAAGCGCGCCAAGGCCGTTCGGTACACCGCCGACGCCGCGAAGCCACTGCGGCTGAAGGCGGCGAAGAAGACGGCCAAGCGTGCCGCCGTCATTCAGAGCCACCTGGGCGACTTCCAGGACACGGTGGTCAACCGGGAACAGATCGCCCGCGTGGCGGCCCTGCCGGGCCTCTCTCCGGCGGCCGTCTTCGTCCTCGGCCGCCTGGATGCGCGCGAGCAGACACGCGGACGAGCGGCCGTGCAGGCCTATCTCGACCGCGTCTGAGAGTCACTTCACACGGGTTCGCCCACGCCGTTTACATAGGGTAGCCTCCGCTAAGTATTTAGTTGGAAGCATTCCCTCCCCTCGGCGAAAGCAGGCTCCCCCATGTCCCGTCGTCTTGCCCGGACCGCACCGGTCCTGGCCGCCCTTGCAGCAGTGAGCCTGGTGTTCACCGCCTGCTCCTCCACCGATACCGCCACCGCCGGCGACACCATCACCGTCGAGGCGACCAACGGCACCGTCGAAGTTCCGCGCGATCCGCAGCGCGTGGTGCTGCTGGACAACACCGCGGCCGAAACCGTGCAGGCGATGGGCGTGACCCCGGTGGCCGTGCCCAAGGGGCTGCTCGCCCCGTCGAAGTTCGGCGACTGGATCGACAACCCCGACATCGCCGATGTCGGCACCCACAACGAACCGAAGATGGAAGTGATCGAGGACGTCGATCCCGACCTCATCATCGCGGGCTACCGGTTCGCCAAGTACACCGCCGACCTGACCGCGATCACCGATCAGACCGGCGGCGCCACCATCGACATCGCGGCGTCCGACGACGCGGCAGGCGGCCGGGTCGAGGCCATGATCCGGCAGACCACCACGCTGGGTGAGATCTTCGGCAAGCAGCAGCAGGCCGACGACATCATAGCGACCTTCAATGGTCACCTCGACGCCGCCAAGGCCGTGAGCACCGGTCAGACCGTGTTCCTGTCCATCGTCAGCGGCGGCAAGATCGACAACGGCGCCAAGCGCATGCAGCCGCTCGTCGCACCGCTGGACCTCAAGGACGTCTTCGGCGGCCAAGCCGGCGATCACCACCAGAACTCGGGCCTGACACCCGAAGCCATCGCCCAGGCGAACCCGCAGTGGGTGATCGTCATGGATCGTGACGCCGCCACCGCCGAGAAGGGCGAGCAGACCCAGCCCGCGGCCGCCGTCTTCGCCGCGCAGGAAGCCTTCGCCAACACCGAGTTCATGCGCGAGAACCACGTGATCTACCTGGATCCGGAGTTCTACCTCCGCGAGGGCATCCAGTCCTACGGCCAGAGCTACCAGCAGATCGCCGACGCGCTCGGCGCCGCGAAGTAGTTCCTTGACCGCGCAGGCCACCACCACCGCGACCCGTCCCCCGGCCTCCCCGGCGACGGGTCGCGGTTGGCCGATGCCCGCGATGGTGATCGCCGCCGTCGCGCTGCTGGCCGGTTCGCTGATGGTCGGCGAGTACCACATCACCCTGGGCGGCCTGATCACCGGCGACGCGGACATGTGGGAGATGTTCTTCATCTCGCGGGTGCCGCGCACCCTCGCGCTGGTCTTCGCCGGCATCGCCATGAGCTTCTCCGGCGTCATCATGATGCGGCTGACCCAGAACCGCTTCGTCGAACCCACCACCGCCGGAACCGCGGAGTGGGCCGGACTCGGGGTGCTGCTGTCCTGGCTGCTGATCCCCGCCTCGTCGCCGCTGGTGAAGATGCTGGTCGCCACCGCCACCGCGCTGATCGGCACCTTCGTCTTCCTGGGCATCATTTCCGGAATCCGAGCTCGTCGCTCGGCCGTGGTCCCGCTGGTCGGCATCATGATGGGCGCCGTGGTCGGCGCCTTCGCCACCTTCCTGGCCAACAAACACCAACTGCTGCAGTCGCTGACCGCCTGGCGGTCCGGCGGCTTCAACAGCGTGGTGCGCGGCTTCTACGAACCGCTGTGGGCCGTCGCGCTGATCGCGATCGCCTGCTTCGCGCTGGCCAACTACTTCACCATCGCCGGTCTCGGCCGCGACGTGGCCGTGAGCCTCGGGCTGCGCTATGGCGTGGTGGTGACCCTCGGAGTCACCATGGTGGCGCTGGCCACCGGCGTGACCTCGGTGGTCGTCGGCTTCATCCCGTTCCTCGGCCTGGTGGTGCCCAATCTCATCAGCGCACTGCGCGGCGACGATCTGCGACGCAACCTGCCGTGGATCGCCGTGCTGTCCATCGTGATGATCGTCGGATGCGATCTGATCAGCCGACTGGTGGTGCGCCCCATGGAGATTCCGGTGTCGGTGACCATGGGCGTGCTCGGGTCGGTCACCTTCCTCGCGATCCTGCTGTCCGGGAGGAACCGTGTCGCCCTCTGATCTGGCCACCGCCGCACCCTCGATCACCGGCGGCCGCGCCACCCGCGTGTCGTCGACGTGGCGGCTGGTGATCGCCGCCCTCCTCGCCGCCGCCGCCCTGACCGCATTCCTTTTGCTGCGCAACGGGATTCACGGTCTGGAGGTGGAAACCATCTTCGGACTGTCCTTCGGTCGACGGGTGAACACCGCCCTCGCGATCGTGATCGCCGCCGTCTGCCAGGGCATCGCGACCGTGCTGTTCCAGACCGTCACTCACAACCGGATTCTGACGCCGGCCATCATCGGCTTCGATTCGCTGTACGTGCTGATTCAGACGGTGGCCGTCAGCGTCGCCGGAGCGAGCTTCGTCGCCAACTCCGACAGCATCCCGCAGTTCCTGATGCAGACCGGCGCGATGGTGGTGTTCGCCCTCGTGCTGTACGGCTGGCTGTTCTCCGGTCGTCGGTTCGGCAGCCTGTTCCTGCTCCTACTGACCGGCGTGGTGCTCGGTCTGGCCTTCCGGTCCGTCGCCGAGTTCCTGCAACGCCTGCTCTCGCCCACCGACTTCGACGCGCTCTTCCTCAACATGTACGGCCGAGTCTCGGACGTCAACGCCGAGTTGCTGCCGGTGGCCGGCGCCCTGGTCGCGGTGGTCGCCGTCGTGGTCTGGCGACGCCGACGCATCTACGACGTTCTCCTGCTCGGTCGGGAGCCTGCCACCAGCCTCGGCCTGGATCACCGCCGCGAACTGACCCTCGCCCTGGTGATGATCGCCGTGCTGATGGCGGTGAGCACCGCGCTCGTGGGCCCGCTGACCTTCTTCGGCTTCATCATCGCCACGCTCGCCTACCAGGTGGCCGGCGACTGGCGGCACAGCGCACTGCTCCCGATGTCGATCCTCATCGGCATCGTCACGCTGGCGGCGGGCCAACTACTGGTCAACACCAACCTCTTCGGCACCAACGTCATGCTGACGGTCGTCATCGAGTTCTGCGGCGGCGTCGTCTTCCTCGGGGTGCTGCTGCTGCGAAAGGGATCGCTGTGATCGAGTTCCACCAACTCACCAAGTCGTACGCCGAGAACGTCGTCCTCGGACCGGTGTCGGGCGACTTCGGCGACGGCGGCCTGACCGCTCTCGTGGGACCGAACGGCGCGGGCAAATCCACCCTGCTGACCATCATCGGTCGCCTGCTCACGCCCACCAGCGGCACCGCGACTCTCGACGGGGTGGCGATCGCCTCGCTCAAGCCGCGTGAGGCCGCCAAGAAGCTGGCCGTGCTGCGTCAGGAGAACGGCGTCAATGCGCGGCTCACCGTGCGCGACCTGGTGTCCTTCGGCCGGTTCCCGCACTCGCGCGGCCGCCTCGACGCCGAGGACGAACGCCTGGTCGCCGAGGCCATCGCCTTCCTCGAACTCGACGACCTCGCCGACCGCTTCCTCGACGAGCTCTCCGGCGGCCAGCGCCAACGCGCCTTCGTCGCGATGACGCTGGCCCAGGACACCCCGGTGATCCTTCTCGACGAGCCGCTGAACAATCTCGACATCCGCCACCAGGTGTCCATGATGGGCCAGCTGCGCCGCGCCGCCGATCTGCTCGGACGCACCATCGTCGTGGTGATCCACGACCTGAACTTCGCGGCCGCCTACGCCGACCGGATCATCGCGCTGAAGAAGGGCACCATCGTCGCCAGCGGCAGTCCCGCGGAGATCATGCGCAGCGAACTGCTGTCGGACATCTTCGAGACCACCGTCGACGTGCACACCCTCGAGGGCCTGCCCGTCGCCGTCTACGCCGGGCGGTAGCGCCCGCTCTGCCCGAGCCCGGTCTGCCCAATCCCGGTCTGCGGCCTCAGGCGTCGGCCGCGTCGCCGACCGCCGCGAAGGCCACGACACCCGCGACCGGATCTGCCTCGGTCACCTCCACGACGCAACGCTGACCGGCGGCCGGAGCGGGCGTGCACGGTGCGATCACCGCCGGCTCGGCGACGAAGATCTCCGCCGGGCGACGGCCCGCGGCATCGCGCAGCACGGTCGCGGAGAAGCGCGCGCCGACCTGATCGGCCAGCACCACCGCTTCGGTGAGGTTCACGCTGTTGCGGGCGGCGGTGTTGGCCACCGCATCGGCGCCGCTCATCACCTTGCCCAGACCGGGCAGTGCCGCCAGCACCCACTCGTCGACCGGACGCCCGGCGGTCACCGCCAAGCAGATCTCGGTGGCGTATCGGTCGGCGAAACGGCGCAGCGGTGCCGTGACGTGCGCGTACAGGCCGCCGACGCCCGCGTGCACCAGTTCGGCGTCGGTCACCGACTCGGCGCTGTCGGCCCCCTCGGCGCCGATCGCCCGATAGCCCGCGCCCCGCATCAGGCGCGCCCCGGCGCTCATCAGCGCCAGGGTCGACGGCGCGTCGGGCGCCAGCGTGGCCAGGAACTGCCCGGGTGTGGCGCCGTGCGGCCACTGTGCGTCGAGCGTGGCGGCGATCCGGCGCAGTTCGTCGACGGCGGCGGGCTCGGCCGCCGGCAGCGTGCGGAAGAAGCCGATGCCGGCCTGCCGCATGAGGGCGCCCGCGCACAGGCCCACCAGCAGGGACACCTGCGCGTTCCACCCGTCCGCCGGGGTGTGCGGCGCCAGCCGCAGCGTCCACGCGCGCGGATGCTCGGGGTTGTCGTTGGCGATCACGTCCTGGTCCGGCAGGTCCAGCATCACCGCTCCACGGGCCAGCGACCAGCTCTGCCGCGCGGCGGCGAAGTCCGGGAGCGCCGACAATGCCGGGTGCAGGCGCCCGGCCGCGGCGTCGGCGGTCACGCCGGCGTAGTCCAGCCGGGCCCTCGACCGCACCGTCGCGCGTGCGCAGGCCACGTCCGCCACCTCGCCGTCGGCGGCCACCCGCACCGTCCACAGAACGGCGGGTCGGTCCACCTCGGGCAGCAGCGAGCCCGCCCCTTCGGACAGGACCCGCGGGTGCAGCGGCACATTCCCGTCCGGGAAGTAGATGGTGGCGCCGCGTCGGCGGCTCTCCTCGTCGACCACGCCGCCGGGCTCCACCAGCGCGGCCACGTCGGCGATGGCGTAGTGCACGAGGTAGCCGTCGTCGTCGGCCACCACGCGCAGGGCCTGATCCAGGTCCATCGAGCCGGGCGGATCGACGGTCACCAGCTCCAGGTCGCTGCGATCGATCCGTGCGTCGGCATAGCGGTCGACGGCGGTCGCGGCCGCGGCTTCGACCTCGGAACCGAACTCGGCGACCAGTCCCAGTTCGGCGCGCAGCTTGCCGAAATCGATTCCCGGTGCGAACACCCTGCGGTCGACCATGTCTGCCTCACCTTCCGCGGCGGCCACGAATATGCGCGAACGAGCCGGTCTGTAAGCCGGATCCTGTGCCGACCCGAAGGTCGGCGACGACCATCCATCTGGGCACACCGTCGCCGGGTACCTCAAGCAGCCAACCCGCGAGCTCGGACGAGCCGTCCTCGATCACTCGCGCATCCGCACCGCGGACGGTGCGGACTTCGGCCTTGCTCCGGGTGGGGTTTACCTAGCCGCCGCGGTCACCCGCAGCGCTGGTGCGCTCTTACCGCACCGTTTCACCCTTACCCGCTGCACGCAGCGGGCGGTCTGTTTTCTGTGGCACTGTCCCGCGAGTCACCTCGGGTTGCCGTTAGCAACCACCCTGCTCTGTGGAGTCCGGACTTTCCTCGACGCTCGGCCTGCGCGGGGATCCGCGCGGTTCCGAGTCCGCGGCCGTCCGACCGACTCGTTCGCGCTCCCTACGATAGCCGCTGCGAGCGCGCGAGAAGACCACGCGCGGTGACGCGGCGGTCGGCTCAGCTCAGATGACCGGTGTCGTTGACCAGTTTCACCACGGCGCCGCCGTCGGGGTAGTACTCGGCGATCGACAGCGAGGCCAGGTCCAGATGCAGCCGGAACAGCAGTTCCGGTCCCACCCCGAGGGCATCGCGCAGGAGGGTCTTGATCGGGGTCACGTGGCTCACCGCGAGGATCCGCGCGCCCCGATGCTGCTCGAGGAGCTCGAGTTTGGTGGCGGCCAGGCGGGCGCCGACCTGCGCGAAGCTCTCCCCGCCCGGGGGCGCCACCTCGAGGTCGCCGAGCCACTGCCGATGCAGCTGTGGGTCACGCTCGGCCGCTTCGCGGAAGGTCAGCCCCTCCCAGGCGCCGAAGTCGGTCTCGATCAGGCCGTCGTGCACGTGCACCGGCAGCCCGACCACGTCGGCCACGGCCTGCGCCGTGGCCCGCGCGCGGGCCAACGGGGAGGACACGATCACGTCGATCTCACCGCGGCTGCCCAGCCGCCGCGCCGCGGCCGCGGCCTGCGCCCGGCCGAGCTCGATCAGTTCCGGATCCCCGTGACCGGAGTATCGGCGATCCACCGACAGCGGCGTCTGACCGTGCCGGAGCAGTGTGATGCGGGTGGGCCGATCCACCTGGCCCTGCCAGTCGGGTGCGGTCACTGCCCCGCCCCGGGGGTCGGCAGACCCGACTGCTCGGTGCGCACCATGACGGCGCCGCATTCCTCGCACCGCACCACCTCGTCGTCGGCGGCCGCAGCGATCGACGACAACGTACGCGGATCGACTTCCATCCGGCAGGCGCCGCAGCGGCGCTGGCGCAGGAGGCCCGCGCCGACGCGCCCCTGCTCGCGGAGCCGATCGTAGACCGCGAGCAGGTCGGCGGCGACCTCGGCGGCGATGGCCTCCCGCCGACTGAGGAACTCGGTGATCGTGTTCTCGGTGGTGGCCGTCGCGTGATCGCGCGCGGTGACCGCCTCGGCGAGCAGCTCACGCTGATGCAGGACGGTGCCCTGTGCCCGCTCCAGCTCCATGCCCAGCGCTTCCTGCCGTTCCATGATGGCCAGCAGGTCCGATTCGAGCAGGTCGCGGCGGTTCTCCAGGCCGGCCAGCTCGTGCTGCAACTCCGCGAGTGCCTTATGGCTGAGCAGGCCCGAATCCAGCTGCGCCTGATCGCGTTTGACGTGGTCGGTCATGCCGGTCAGTTCGCGGTCGGTCTGGTCGTACTGCTGCTGCATCTCGGCCACCGCGGCCTCGGCGCGGTCCACGTCCCCCTCCGCCACCGTCAGCTGCTCGGTCACCTCCGCCACGCGCGCGGCTTCGGGCAGCCGAGTCAGCTGATGACGGGAGCGGGCCACCTCGGCGTCGAGATCGGCGAGGTCGAGCAATCGGCGCTGCTGCGCGGGCGCGGCTTTCATGTGTGGTCTCTCGTTAGGACGTGCGGATCACGTTGGGCGAATCAGGACGGGAAGATCAGGATGGGGCGAGGTTGAACGGGTCGGTGGAGGGCTGGTAAACCGTTGCCGGACAACCGATTTCGGTCAACAGTTGGGCGGCGCTGGCGCACCAGGGGAACTCCGTGGCCCAGTGACCGGCATCGATCAGGGCCGGACTCCCGGCGCGCAGCGCCTCGTCCACCACATGATGCCGGAGGTCACCGGTCAAGTACACGTCGGCGCCCGCGGCCGTCGCCGCACCGATCAACGAGTCCCCCGCCCCGCCGCACACCGCGACCGTCGACACCGTGGCGTCCGGATCGCCGGCCGCCCGGATCGGCCACGCCGCCCGCGGCAGCACGGCCGACGCGTGTGCCACGAACTCGCGCAACGACATCGGCGCGGCCAGGCTGCCCACGCGGCCCAGCCCCACGTCCCCGTCGAACCGGACCTGCTCGAACACGTCGAACGCCGGTTCCTCGTACGGATGGGCACCCCGGAGCGCCGCGAGCACCTCGCCGCGCACCCGCTTCGGCGCCACCATCTCGACGCGCTCCTCGTCGACGCGGGTCAGCGCGCCGACGGCACCCAGGGCCGGCCGCGCCCGCTCCAGCGGCAGGAACTGGCCGGTGCCCACCACGGTCCACATGCAGTCCCGGTATTCGCCGAGAGCACCGGCGCCGGCGCCGAACATCGCCTCGGTCACCTGATCGGCGTTGCCCTCCGGCACCATCACCACCCACTTGTCCAGCGGCGCGGTCGGTTCCGGCTGCAGCGGTCGCGTGTGCTGCAGTCCCAGGACGTCGGCCAGGGCGTCGGACACGCCCCCGACCACCTTGTCGGCGTTGGTGTGGGCCGAATACAGGGCGCAGCCGCCCTTGATCAGCCGGTGCAGCACCCGCCCCTTGGGCGTGTGCGCGGCCACCGATTCCACCCCGCGCAGCAACAGCGGGTGGTGTGCGACGATCAGGTCGACCCCGTGGGCGAGCGTGTGCTCGACGACGTCTTCGGTGACGTCGACGCAGACGAGCGCGGAGGTCACCGGGTCCGCGCGATCGCCGCAGACGAGCCCGACCGCATCCCACGATTCGGCGAGGCCCGGCGGATAGGCCCGGTCGAGGGCGTCGACCACCTGCCCCAGGTCTGCAGTCATCTGAACTCTCCCTGTCGTCTCGTCGCCCGCCGCCGGGCGGGCGCACCCGTTGTGAACATCCTGCACCGCACCGACGCCGGGTTCTCCCGATTCCGGCGTGGCGGCCGCTGCAGCCGAGCGTACGGGCATCATGGGGTCGTGACCGCTGAGCCCACCCCCGCCCCCGCACACCCCGATCCGTCGCACCCGGACACCGTGCTGTTGATCGATCTCGACGGCACCGTGACCGACAGCTTCCCTGGGATCACCGCGTCCTTCCGCCACGCCATCGACGCGATGGGCGCCGCGGCCCCGTCGGAGGAGTTTCTGGCCGATGTGGTCGGACCGCCCCTGCTCGATTCGATGCGCGCGTACGGATTCTCCGACGACGACGCCGAACGCGCCGTCCGCGCCTACCGCGAGCGCTACGACATGATCGGCTGGAAGGAGAACTCGGTCTACGCCGGAATGGCCGAACTCTTGGCCGACCTGGCCGCGCGCGGACGCAC
The DNA here is from genome assembly GCF_042432625.1 of Gordonia phosphorivorans. Taxonomy (NCBI): domain Bacteria; kingdom Bacillati; phylum Actinomycetota; class Actinomycetes; order Mycobacteriales; family Gordoniaceae; genus Gordonia; species Gordonia phosphorivorans. Next base: position 178,111 of record NZ_JBHLWV010000011.1, read on the forward strand.
CCTGGCGATAGCGACCAGCAAGAACGAGGAGATGGCCCGACTCATCCTCGATCACTTCGGTCTGACCGATCACTTCGCGTTCATCGCGGGTGCCAGCGCCGACGGCACACGCCGAAGTAAGGCGCAGGTGATCGCCAGAGCGCTGAACGCACTAGACTTGGACCCGAGTACCACCCCGATCGTCATGATCGGCGACCGCTCACACGACGTCGTCGGCGCTGCCTCCTTCGGGCTCGGCACCATTGCCGTCGCCTGGGGATACGCTCGACCCGGGGAGGTCGATGAAGCCATGTGGACCGTCTCGACGGTCCCGAAACTGCGCGAGGTACTGGGTGTCTGAAAACCCCGAAGAACTCCACATCTGTTTTGTGTGCACCGGCAACATCTGCCGGTCGCCGATGGCCGAATCGATCATCGCATCGGCGATCGGCGAGGCTGGCCTGGCCGATCGCGTCACGGTGAGCAGCGCCGGCACCGGCGGCTGGCACATCGGTGAGCCCGCGGACAATCGCGCCCGCACCGAGCTGCTGGCCCACGGCTACAGCGACGCGCACGTCGCCGCGCAGCTCGACTCCCGGCATCTGGCGGCGGACCTGCTGGTGGCGATGGATTCCGGACACGTCCGCGAACTGGCCCGCAAGCGCCTCGGCGACCGGGTTCGCCTGCTGCGGAGCTTCGACCCGAGCGCCGACACCGACGACGTCCCCGATCCGTTCTACGGCGGACCCGAAGACTTCGCCGCGGTGCGAGCACAGATCGAGGCCGCGGCGCCGGGCATTGTGACCTGGGCCCGGACCGCGCTGGCCGAACGGGGCTGACTCCGGCGCGCTCGGTACCCTGGAAGATGTGCAACTGCTGCGAGTCTTCCTGCGCCCGGGGTGGATCCTGTCGGCCGTCCTGGCCGCGATCTTCGTCGCCCTCTGCTTCGTGATTCTGGCGCCCTGGCAGCTCGGCAAGAACACCGACACCGAACACCGCAACAACCTGATCCGCAGTGCCACCGAGACCGACGCCGTCCCGCTCGACGAACTCGTCCCGCCGGGCGGCACCCTCGACAACGACGACCAGTGGCGAGAAGTGACCCTGACCGGGAACTACCTCACCGATCAGCAGATCGTGCTGCGGCTACGGTCGGTGGCCCAGCGGCCCGCCGCCGAAGTGCTCACCCCGTTCCGGATCGCCGGCAGCGACCGCGTGGTCCTGATCGATCGCGGCTGGGTTCGCCCCGAGGCCGACGGCGCGGTGATCCTGCCCTCCGCCCCCGGCGAGCAGGTGACCGTGCACGCCCGGCTGCGCCGCTCCGAAGGCACCAGCCCCGGCAAGGAACCGCGGATGGAGCCGCTGACCCCCGACGGCACCGGTGAGAAGGTCCTCACCGCCTACACCACCGACACCGCAGCTCTCGGCGCCGACTCGGGGCTGGCCCTCGACCCGTTCTACGTCCAGCTCGTTCCCGATCAGCCCGGCGGCCTGGGCGCCATCGAACTCCCCCAGCTGGAATCGGGCCCGTACCTCGGCTACGGCCTCCAGTGGCTGGCCTTCGGCATCATGGTGCCGCTGGGCGTGGCGTACTTCGTGTGGGCCGAAATCAAGCACCGTCGTGCGCTGCGCAAGGACTCCGACGGCAGTGCGGCCCCCGTCGAGGTGTCGACGGAGGCCACCCGTGGCGCCGAGAAGCGCCGGATTCGCGACGAACTACGCGAGGCCAGCGGCCCGAACGTGCCGAACGCCGAGGAGAGTCCGACCGCAGCGACGGACGAGGCCGTCCAGGCCAAGCTCGCCCGCCGCTACGGCCGCTGACGTCCTAGGGGCGCAAGCTCCGCTCAGGGGCGTCCGAGCGGACCGAAGTCGAGCGAACCCCAATCCAACGAGCCACCGTGCGAGGGTTCGCCGCAGCCGGTGACGGTGATGTGCCGCCACTCGCGGTTCCCGATCCACTCGGGCATTCCGGACGCCGTCTGGCCGTTGTTTCCGGGCGGGCCGAGGACCATCCGGTAGGACACCTTGTGGGTGGCGGCCGTGGGGTTGGGCAGCGGCGGGTTCCAGGAACCCGTCGGCTCCTTCAGGTTCTGCACGTACGTCGCGGTCACCGGTGCGCGGTTGGACACCATCGTCCGGTGCTCGGCGGTCCCTCCGGCTTGCCCGGCGCCACCGGTCCCGGATTCCACGGCTCCGCCTGCGCGCCGCCCGCGAGTGCCGCCGTCAACCCGAATCCCGCCGCTGCCACCAGCGATATCGTGCGTTTCATCCCGTGTTCTCACTTTCTGTGCGGTTCGCCAAGAGGTAACAATCCTCACAATCTTTCACCTGGGACTTTCGGCGTTTCAGGGACTTTAGGCCCTGGTGAGGTCGTCCGGTGGGGCTGCAGAGCTACCATCGTCTCCGATGGCTCACGTACCGAAACCCGAGGCCGGCAGCTTCGACATCTCCACCGGCACCGCCGAACTGACCCACGACGGCGTCGGCGGCTGGCTGCTCACCGTCAACGGCGCGCAGAGCAGCCACATCGACCCGTTCGATCCGACGACGCTCGAGTTCGAGTACATGCGGCAGATGACCGCGGTCATCGACGACGCACACCCCGACCCGCAGACCCCGCTGCGCGTCCTGCACCTCGGCGCGGCCGCTTGCGCCCTGCCCGCCGCCCTTGCCCACCGCTATCCGCGATCGCGGCACGTCGCCGTCGAGATCGACGCCGAACTGGCTCGCCTGGCCCGCGAATGGTTCGACCTGCCCCGCGCCCCGCGCCTGCGGATCCGCGTCGGCGATGCGCGCGAGGTGGTCGAGTCGCTCACCGAGCACACCCGCGACATCGTGATCCGGGACGTCTTCGCCGAGAGTCTCACCCCCGATCATCTCAAGACCGTCGAGTTCACCGCTGCGGTCCGGCGGCTGCTGGCGCCCGGCGGCCTCTACCTGGCCAATTGCGGGGACCGCCGCGACCTGAAGTCGGTGCGCCGGGAGATCTCGACCATCGCCGAGGTGTTCCCCCGGGTCGAACTGATCGCCGACCCGTCGATGTTCAACGGGCGGCGCAGCGGCAACATCGTCGTCGTCGCCGGCGACGGCCCGCTGCCGGATTCGCCGCAGCTGCAGCGGATCCTGCGCAGCGACCCCGAGCCGTCCCGGCTGATCGCCGGGGACGCCGCCGTCGAGTTCGCGCGGCGGGCACCGGCCCTGCACGACCAGCCCGGCTGACCGGCGAGATCCGCACCCTCGGCCGTCAGGCCGGAACGACGAGGTGCTCGGCCACCAGCCAGTCGTAGGCCACGTCCGCGGGGTCCTCGCCGTCGATGTCCACCCGGGCGTTGAGCTGCTGCAGCATCGGCTCGGTGAGTTTCGCGGTGATCGTCCCGAGCAGGTCACGCAGCTGCGGATACTGTTCGAGCGTCTCGCGGCCCACGATCGCGGCGCCGTTGTAGGGCAGAAAGAACCCGCGGTCGTCCTCGAGGACCTGCAGGTCGAGGTTCTTGATCCGGCCGTCGGTGGTGTACACCATGCCGAAGTTGCAGGCGTTTCCGACGGCCGTCGCCTGGTACACCACGCCGGTGTCCATGCTGGTCACGTTGTTCTGCGGTACCCCGTCCGGCTTGTTGTACGGCATGCCGTAGGCGTCGAGCATCGGTCGGAAACCGTCGGAGCGACTGAAGAACTCGTCGTCGATGCAGAAGGTCCGCTCGTCGACGGGCAGCGCCGCCACCTCCGACAGGGTGGTCACCCCCAGTCGGTCGGCGTTGCTGCGGGACGTGGCGAAGGCGTACGTGTTGTTGAAGTCGGCCGGCGGCAGCCACACCAGGTCGTTCTGCTGCAGTTCCAGGTCGGCCACCCGCTGCCACAGCTCCTGCGGATCGGTCACCACCTCGGTCTGCGCGTGGTACGCCTGCCAGGCGGTTCCGGTGTAGTCCCAGCTGACGTCGGCGGTGCCGTCGAGCAACAGCTGCCGTCCCGAGGCCGAACCCGGCGCCCCGGTCATATCCGTCACGGTCGCGCCGGCCGCCGCGAGGTAGGTCGCGGTGATCTTGCCGAGGATGACATGCTCGGTGAAGCTCTTGGACACCACCGTCAGGTCGGCCCCGTCCAGCGGCTGTGCCCCGTCGGGCAGGCGCGCCGGGCGGTAGGTACCCGACGAACTGACCAGGCCGCACCCGGCCAGCAACGCGGCCACCACCAGTACCAGCAGTCCCCGAATCGCGACTCGGCCGCGGCCCGTTCCCCGTGCGATCATCGCAGCCCCCGCGGTGTCGCGAACAGTTCCACCAGGCGGCCCAACCAGTCCACCACCAGCGCCAGCAGCGCGACGAGCACCGCGCCGGCGATCAGCAGCTTCGGCAGGAACAGCGTGATGCCGGTGGTGATCAGCGTGCCCAGACTCGTCGCGCCGATGAAGGTGCTCAGTGTCGCGGTGCCCACCAGGATCACCAGCGCGGTACGCACCCCGTTGAGGATCACCGGCACCGCGAGCGGCAGTTCCACCTGCACCAGCGTGCGCACCGCGGAGTAGCCGATACCGCGGGCCGCTTCCACCACCCGCTGGTCCACCTGTCGCAGGCCCACGATGGTGTTCTGCAGGATCGGCAAGACCGCGTACACCACCAGACCCACCACGGCGGTGCGGAAACCGGTGCCGAAAGCAAAGGTGAACAGCACCAACAGCCCGACCGCGGGCGCGGCCTGTCCGATGTTCGCGATGCCCACCGCGAGCGGCGACAGCCGCTGCAGACCGGGCCGGGTCAGCGCGATGCCCAAGGGAATCGCGACCGCCAGCACGATCAGCGCCGCGGTGACGGTCAGGATCACGTGATCGACGATGGTCTCGCCGAGCACCGCCCACTCCAGCTGCGCCGACTCGGTCTCGGTGAAGTCCGACAGGCCGTACCAGGCGAAGAACACCGCGGCCACCACCACGATCAGCAGGGGCTCGAACCAAACGTCGACGGGCAGACCGCGCAGGCGTCGCCACAGTCCGAGGCGAGCGGGGGCGGCGGAGGGCGCCTGGACGATCATCCGGCCCCCTCGTCGGTGGCTTCGACGAAGTCGGCGTAGGCCTGCTCGTCCGGATAGGCCTCGTCGAGTTGGTTGCGCAGTGTCTCGACCACGGTGCGGAAACCGACGAATCCCACGAGCTTGCCGCCGACGGTGGTGACGAGTGCACCGTTCTGCCGGGCGGCGAGCATTTCGTCGAGCGCGTCGTGCAGCGTCGACGACGGCGCCACCACCGGCAGTCGCGGCTCCACGAAGGGCGCGATCTCGGGCGCCGCGGCGATCTCGTCCAGGTTCGGCCAGGCGATGGGCCTGCCGTGCCGGTCCAGCACCGTGACCCAGCGGGTCCGGGCCGCGCGGGCGCGCGCGGTCACTTCCGCCGACGACTCCCCTACCCGGGCGGTCACCACCGGGTCGATCTGGACGTCGCGCACCCGGGTGAACGTCAGCTGCGCCAACCGGGCGCCCGAACCGATGAAGTCGGCGACGAAGTCCGTGGCCGGGTTGGCCAGGATCTCCGCCGGGGTGGCGAACTGCTCGACGTGTCCGCCCTTGGACAGGATCAGCACCCGGTCGCCGAGTTTGGTCGCCTCCTCGAAGTCGTGGGTGACGATCACGATCGTCTTGCGCAGCTCCTGGTGGATCTCAAGCAGGCTGTCCTGCAACCGAACCCGCGTCATCGGGTCGACGGCGCCGAACGGCTCGTCCATCAGCAGCACCGGCGGGTCGGCGGCGAGCGCGCGGGCGACACCGACCCGCTGCTGCTGGCCACCGGACATGTCCCGCGGCAACCTCTTGGCGTACTCCTCCGGATCCAACCCGACCAGATCGAGGAGGTATTCGGTGCGCTCGGCGATCCGCGCGCGGTCCCAGCCCAGCATGCGCGGCACCGCGCCGACATTGCGTTCCACGCTCCAGTGCGGGAACAGGCCGCCGGACTGAATGACGTAGCCGATCGACTGCCGGAGCTTGTCCGGATTCTCGCGAGTGATGTCACGGTCGTCGATGAAGATACGTCCGGCACTCGGTTCGATGAGCCTGTTGATCATCTTCAGGGTGGTGGTCTTGCCACACCCGGACGGTCCGACGAAGGTGACGATCTCGCCGGCCTCGATCGTCAGGTCGAGGGCGGCCACGGCCGGTTCGGTCTGGCCGCGATACCGCTTGGTGACGCCGTCGAGCCGGATCGAGGCGCCGGTGATCTCCGGGGCGGTGCCGGGACCGGGCGTATCGGTGGTGGTCATCTCAAACCTTTCGGGATGGTCAGCCGTCCGAGCAGGACCAGCAGCGCGTCGAAGACGAGCGCGATGGCGACGATGAGGACGGTTCCGGTGAACGCCATCTCCAGGGCGTTGGCGCCGCCGAGCCGCGAGAGGCCGTTGAAGATCAGCGAACCGAGTCCCGGTCCGAGGACGTAGGCGACGATGGCCGCGACACCGACGATCATCTGCGTCGACACCCGGATGCCGGTCAGGATCACCGGCCACGCCATCGGCAGTTCCACGCTGAGCAGGATGCGCCAACGCGGCAATCCGATCCCGCGCGCCGCTTCGACCAGGCTCGGCGGCACCGACCGCAGACCCACCACCGCGTTGCCGATCACCGGCATCGCGGCGAAGAACGCCAGCATGGTGAACGACGGCGGCACGCCCAGGCCGAGCGGCACGATCAGCAGTGCGAGTAGGGCCAGCGACGGAATGGTCAGCGCCACCCGACTCGACGTCAGCGTGAGCGCCGACAGGACGGGAAGCCGATAGACGGCCATCGCGACGGCGAGCGCGATCAACGTCCCCACCAGCACGGTCTGCAGCGACAGCGAAGCGTGCTGATAGGTCAGGAACGCCAGCGTGCCGCCGCGGCCCTGCACATACCCCCAGAGATTCACCAGTTCACGGCCTCCCGGCGGAGCCCCGGTGGGAGGATTCCTCCCCCGCGGCCTCCGCCCCCACGCAAAGCCGGACCGATCGGTCCGGATCGCTTCGTTGCGGATGCCCCGACCCTATTCGACCACGCGATGTGCGATCACAGTATTCGCAGTTCAGCATGCGTGTCGACATGGCACGGGGAGCGATTCAGAGCGGGTAGCCGACGGTGCAGCGCGCGGCGTTGGCGCGACCGGCGAGCGTCGCGTCGATCAGACCGCCCACCCAGCTGTCGTACGGCAGACCGACGTGTCCGACGGTGTCGGCCGGACAGTGCGCCTGCACCACCACGTTGCGCACGTTCGGTCCCGCCGGCAGGTAGCCGTTGGTGTAGGGCGGGCTCACCTCGTCTCGGCGAGTCATCACCATCAGGTAGCGGATGTTCGGGTGCAGCGGGCCCCAGTCGTTCTCGCCCGGCGCCCGAGCCGGCAGCCGATCGGTGATCGCGCCGAGCCGAGAGACGCCCTTGTTCGAGGGCCCCAGGCCGATCAGGTGCCGGACCTGGGTCGCGCGACCCGGGAGCTGGGTGAACAGCTGGGCGACAGCGTTGCCTTGGGAGAACCCGATCAGGTCGATCTGCCGCGCCCCCGTCCTGCGCAGCACCCCGTCGACGAAGGCGGCCACCTGGACCGCCGAGGTCTCACGGCGTCCCAGGCCGCCGATCTGCGCACTCCAGCTGGTCTGGCCGTAGGTGAGGCTGTAGACGCAGCGTCCGCGGTTGGCGAGCATCGGCGCGAGATATTGCCATGCGGACATCTGATTCTGGGCCGTACCGTGCAACAGCACCACCGGCGGCGCGTCGCTGCGGCAGCCCGGCACGTTGGAGCCCGGCGGCGAGACGTGCGCCGGCTGCATGTCGCCGGTGACCGACGCGATCCCGGCGTCGGTGACGACCGGGTAGCGCGGTGCCGCAGCGGCGAGTCCGGCGCCGGCCGTGACCATGCCGAGCGCCACGGTCGCAGCGGCGACCACGACCGCAGCGCGACGTCGGACCGGGACCCGCCACCCAGAAGCCATGGGCCCGATTATGGCGCGCTGCGTCCGGCCCCGCTGCCCGATCGGGCGGACCGCCCGAATCCGGCCGGTTCGTGCGATGCGGCCGCTTCGCCAGATACCGGCGGCGCCGACCGCTCAGGTGTGTCCGACGGCCCTTCCAGCTCGATGAGGAACCGCTGCGGAGCCAGCCGCGTCTGCAGTTCGTCGGTCAGCATGCCCATCCGCGCGTTGCAGCCGGCCACCTCGGCGCACAGCTCGCGGTGCGACTCCTCGGTGTGCGCCGACTCCGCTTCCAGGGAGATGTCCCGAATCCGGTCCAGTGCCAGGGCGATGTCGGCCACGTGCAGCAGGACCACTTCGTTGGCGCCGCTGGAGGCCAGGAACGGCGCCCAGCGTCCGAGCAGGTCGGCGAGTCTGCGCCGCTCGGTGACCACCGCTTCGCGGAGCCGCTCCAACTCGTCGTCGTAGCGGCGACGATCGGCGTGGAACCGGGGCTCGTCGATGGTCCGCGGAGTGACCTGCCCGCGCGTGATCTCGCTGCGGTCCTCATCGGCGAGGGCGTGGAGGAACTCGGTGAAGGCCAATCGGTTCACCGGCGCCCAACGCCGGGCGGTGGACCGCGCCAGTACCTTGTCCAGGACGAACACCGTCAGCAGGAAGGTGACGAAGCCTGCGGCGAGGCCGGAGAGGATGACCACCTCCTGCCAGATGGCCGACGTCACGTCGAACCAGATGATGACGGCGACGACCACTCCCGCCGCCAAACCGACGACGATGTTGCTGACACGACTCCACACGCGTTGCCTGGCCAACCCGAAAGCTCCTCTTAACTCACCAGCGACCCGCTGACCTCGCCCATCAGCCTAGCCTGCCGTCTCCGCGGACCCCCGACCGTCGACCAGCTCGTCGACGAGAGCACGCACCCTGCCCGCGATGTCGTCGCGCACCATTCGCATCCGCTCGATACCCTCGATCCCCCGTTCGGAGGGCTCCTCGGTGTCCCAGTTGATCACTCGGACACCGGGCGCCTCGACGACGGCCTCGCGCCCCAGGGTGATGACGATGTCCACGCGTTCACACAGCGCCGGGTCGATCCCCTTCGGAACCTCGCCGCTGATGTCCAGACCGATCTCGCGGAGGGACTCGGCCGACAGCGAGTTCACGGCCGGGCCCGGTCGGGTGCCCGCCGAGTGCACCTCGAGTGCGTCTCCGGCGAGGTGTGCGGCGAGCGCGGCGGCCATCTGCGATTTGCCGCCGTTCTTGACGCAGACGAACAGGACGGCGGGGCGTCGCGGTGCCGGTGCGGTCATCGGTGCTGCGCTCCGGGTTCGGCCGGTCCGGATTCGGTGGTGCCGGATTCGGTGGTGCCGGGTCCGGGCGCGTCGAAGGCGGCCGGGAAACGCCTGCGCAAGGCGAGGGAGACGTAGACCAGAGCCACCAGGATGGGCACCTCGATGAGGGGGCCGACGACGCCGGCGAGCGCTTGCCCGGAGGCGGCGCCGTAGGTGCCGATCGCCACGGCGATCGCGAGTTCGAAGTTGTTGCCCGCGGCGGTGAAGGCCAGGGTCACGGTCCGCGCGTAGCCGAGCTTCATCGCCGCGCCGAGCAGGAATCCACCGCCCCACATGAGGGCGAAGTAGGCCAGCAGCGGCAGTGCGATGCGCGCGACGTCCCACGGCTTGGAGGTGATCTGCTCGCCCTGCAGCGCGAAGAGGATGACGACGGTGAATAGCAGTCCGTACAGCGCCCAGGGGCCGATCTTGGGCAGGAACGACTGTTCGTACCAGGCGCGGCCCTTGGCGCGTTCGCCCAGTCGCCGGGACAGATAGCCGGCCACCAGTGGAAGGCCGAGGAAGATGAGCACCGACTTGGCGATCTGCCACGGTGAGGCGTCGATCGTCGCCTGCTCCAGGCCTAGCCAGCCGGGCAGGACCGACAGGTAGAACCAGCCGAGGACGGCGAACATGAACACCTGGAACACCGAGTTGATCGCCACCAGGACCGCGGCCGCGTCGCGGTCTCCGCACGCGAGGTCGTTCCAGATGATGACCATCGCGATGCACCGGGCGAGGCCGACGATGATCAGGCCGGTGCGGTACTCGGGCAGGTCGGGCAGCATCAGCCACGCGAGCGCGAACATCAGCGCCGGTCCCAGGACCCAGTTCAGCAGCAGCGATCCGACGAGGAGCTTACGGTCGCCGGTGACCGTGTCGAGTCGGTCGTAGCGGACCTTCGCCAGCACCGGGTACATCATGATCAGCAGGCCGAGGGCGATCGGCAGCGAGACCCCGTCGATCTGGACCGACTCGATGGCGGTGTCCAGGCCCGGCACCAGGCGTCCCAGCAGCAGACCCGCGACCATGGCCGCGCCGATCCAGACCGCGAGGAAGCGGTCCAGGGTGGAGAGTCTCCCGCCGACCTCCGGCTCGCCGGGCGCGGTCACCGCGCACCCACGGTGGTCGGCAGCGGCGCGAACGACGCGGGGGCCAGGATCTCGCTGAGGGCAGCCAAGGAATCCGGCACCACGCGGTAGTGCACCCAGGAGCCGCGGCGCTCGGATTCGAGCAGGCCGGCGGTCTTGAGGACCTTGAGGTGGTGGGAGATCGTCGGCTGGGAGACGTCGACCGCGGGTGCGATGTCGCAGACACACGCCTCCCCACCCGAATGGGACGCGATCAGGCTGAACAAGCGCAGCCGCACCGGGTCGGCGAGCGCCTTGAATACCGACGCCACCTGATCGGCCTGGTCCACCGTGAGCGGATCGCGAACCAGCGGTGAACACCGCTCCGCGGTCGCGGGCGATATTTCCAAGTCTCTCGGATTAGACATGTGTCGATATTGACAGACGTCTATTCCGGTCGCGAGATCGGGGCCGCCACACACCTCACTGCCGCGCACTTCACTGCGGCGTGCAGCACGCCGAACCCGCTTCGCCCTCGGCAACGGTCGGCTCCGCGAGGAGCGCGGGGGCCTCGCCGAAGGAGTCGGCGTCGGCGAGCACGGTGTAGACCTCCCACTGCTCTCCGTCGGGCGCCCCGACCCACACCTTGTCCTGCGTCGCGAAACAGCAGGTGGTGTTGATCTGCTCCTGTGTGAACAGCCCCTCCGCACTCAGGCGGGCGATCTCGCCGTGCACGGTGTCGCTGCTCTCCACCTCCACACCGAGATGATTGAGGGTGCCGCCCTGCCCCGGGTTCTCCAGCAGCACGAGCTTCAGCGGCGGTTCGGCGACGGCGAAGTTCGCATAGCCGGGCTTCACCTTGGCGGGTGCGGTGTTCAGGAGCTTGCTGTAGAAGTCGATCGACGCCTGCAGGTCGTCGACGTTGAGAGCGAGTTGAACGCGGGACATGGCAGCCTCCAGGAAGTTTGACGGATGTCGAAGTATTGCGGGTTCCGTTCTACGCCAACCTTTGATGTATGTCAAAGCATTCGCTAGAATGGCGCTCATGCCCAAGCCGCTGCCCGTCCTCGACATCAGCGCACCCATCTGCTGCGCCCCCCTGGCCTCCGGACCGATGGACCCCGACGATGCCGTCGAACTGGCATTGCGCCTGAAAGCCCTCGCCGACCCGGTGCGCCTCCAGATGATGGCGCTGCTCATGGGTGCCGACACCGGCGAGATGGCGGCCAGCGACCTGGCGCGCGCCGTCGGCGTTTCGGCGGGCACTGCGTCGCACCACCTGAACCAGTTGCGTGCCGCCGGACTCGCCACCTCCGCCAAGCGCGGGGTGAACAACTTCTATCGCGCCGAGCCGACCAACCTGGAGGCCCTGCGCGGGGTGCTCGCGACCTGCTGCTGACAGCAGGAATGCGGAATTACCATTCAACCCATGCCCGACGCCGACGAAGCACGAATAGACCGACCGCCGTACTTCTCCCTCCTCGACGGAGACCCGGTAGCGCTGGACTACCACTGGCTCGCCATCGGCATGCGCATGCTGCCTGGCGGCGGAGCGCGCGGAATCGACCGCCTGCCGCTGCTGGGCAGATCCGAGCGCGAGGCTCTCGCCGAACTCGCCTCCTGGCTCCGCTACATGGACTACGCGGTCACCACCGGCGTCGAGCTCGATGACGACACCCGCATCGACCTCGTCGCCGAGGGCAGCGCCGACGCCCGCATCTTCGTGATCAAACCGGCCGGCTACGACCCGCGGACCGCCGATGAAGACATCCGACTCGCCTCCTACCGATACCGCGATATTCAACCGCCCAACCGTCAGGCCACCGAGAACCCCGATCGTTCGTGAATCGAGCGGCGCACACGTCCCGTTCTTGTCGGGGGTCGGGCATACCATGGGAGTAGAACACCAGAACTAGTCAAAGGTGTGCTGACTCGCTTGGGGAGGTGAGTAGCCATGGCGCAGAGAACCGCTTCGAGGTGGCCCGACGCCGACCTGACCAGTTGCGGCCTCCCCACCCCCGGCACCGACCTCGCGAGCCTGCCGACTTCGCGTGTGGTCGGCGCGATCGCCGCGACCAAGAACGGGCACTGCTTCCTCGACTGGCAGCTCTTTCAGTTCGCGCTGTCGATGCATTCCCGCGTCCGCGCCTCCAGCACCAATGTGGCGGCGACCCAGAAGTCGATCCTGGATCTGGAAGCCCAGACCACGCTCGAGCTACAGATGAGCCTGGAAAGCACCGAGTACGCCGCTCGCGTCCTACTCCTCGACGCCCTCGACGCCCGAGATCGGCTCCCGCGCGTGTACGCGACCATGCGCCTGGGCCTGATCGACCGCGACCGCTTCCACCGCATCGCCCATGAAACCCGCATCGTCTTCGACGAAGCCATCATGAGAAAGATCGACGCCCTGATCGCCGCGGAAATCGTGGGCGCCCAACACGGCTACACCTGCATCTCGGTCACCAAGACCGGTGCAATGGCCCGCCGCCATGTCGCCGAACAGGATCCCGATGCCGTGCGCCGCGAACGCGAGGGCGCCAAGGACGGCCGCAGCCTCGGCCACCAGAACCTCGAAGCCGGCATGGCACAACTGTTCCTCACCGCCACCGCCGAAGACGTCCGCCTCGCACGACAGATGCTCGACGCGGTCATCGCCGGCCGCTGCCCCGACGACCCCCGCACCAAAACTCAAGCCCGCTCCGATGCAGCGATCGCGCTGCTGCAGCGCAAACCGTTCACCTGCGAATGCGACAGCGACGGCTGCACCGCGGCGATCAGCGACGTCGAACTCGACGCCCGCGCGGCCCGCATCGTGGTGCACGTCCTGTGCGATGCCACGACGCTGGAAGGCGGCGACAAGTGCGGCTATCTCGACGGCCACGGCCCGATCTCCGCTGAGCACGTTCGGGAGATCGCCGCCCGCGGTGATGCCGTGATTCACCAGCACCGCCTCGACGACCTGCTCGAACCCAACCCCGCGAGTGCCTCCGGCGCGCAGGAGCGTCCCGATGAGGCTGCGCTGCATCGACGAGCGCCCCGCTCCGAAACCCCGGACGAGCGCCGGGGCGATGGCCCACGGCCCGAGGTCGGAACCGGCGACGAACCCGCCGCGGTGATCGCGAAAACGTCGTTGCCGAGCGATCCGTATCGCCCGAATCTGCTGACCGACCTCATCGCGCGGTTCCTGTGGGGCACCTGCTCCATACCGGGCTGCGAACGAGCAGCCTTCGCCTGCGATCTCGACCATGTGGCCGAGTACGACAACGTCCGTCCGGACCTCGGCGGCCCCACTTGCGTTTGCAATCTGCTTCCCAAGTGCCGTTATCACCACCTGGTGAAAACAAATCTGGAGGGCTTCGTCGACGACTTGTGGATCGACTCGAATGGTCGCTATCACTCCAGCGTCACCACCCCGATGGGACAGACAGTGGAGGTGCTCGCACCCAACCAGTGGCTGATCCCGCGACTGGCCGACCTGCGCTGCACCCACCAACTCGCCGGCCAACATGCGACCGGGACCGCCAGCGGCACCGTCGAAGACGGCCCGCAACGAACCCGCACCCGCACCGCGGCCAAGCACGCCCGACGGCGCGCGGAACGCAAGGCGAACCGCGCGCGCCGATTGACCGAGCAGCCTGAGCCGATCCCAGAACCGGAACCCGTCAGCGAAGAACTCTTCAGCGAAGAACTCTTCAGCGAAGAACTCTTCAGCGAAGAATTCGACTACGACGAGCCACCGTTCTAAGTGGGCCGCACTCACACTTCAGGTGCGCGCAGTAGGGATCGAACCTACGACCGCTGGTGTGTAAAACCAGTGCTCTACCGCTGAGCTATACGCGCGCGTCGTCGTCGATCACACCGGCGACAGAGGTGAAGATACCGGCCGACGAGGCGGGCGCCCAAACCGGCCCGCGGATGCCTTGGCACGCCGGGCGATAATCCCCTCGTTCCGAGCGGCGGAGGGTTAGCGTTGAGTCCCGAGTACGCAGAGGAGGCCTCCCATGGTCACTTTCGTTCCCCGCAAGCCCGTTATCGATGCGTTGCGCGATGAATGGGCCACTCTCGACGCGCTGGTGTCCGGTTTCGACGACGACGAATGGGCAGCTCCGTCGATCCTGCCCGGCTGGAGCGTCGCCGACATCATCGCGCACATCACCGGCACCGAATGGTCGCTCACCGGCCGCGAGGTGGAGGCCAGCCGAGATGTGAGCGCGCTGGCCCACGTTCGCAATCCGATCGGCGAGCTCAACGAGCGCTGGCTCGACTACTACCGCCTCCGGACCCGCGATGAACTCATGGACGACTTCCGCAGCGTCACCGACCAGCGACTGAACATGCTGGCGGGCATGCCCGAACAGCAATGGGACGCCGAGGGCTTCACCCCCGCCGGCCCGGACTCCTACGGCCGGTTCATGCGCATTCGCGTGTTCGACAGCTGGATTCACGAGGTCGACATCCGCGATTCGCTCGGCCTCGGCACACCCACCGACATCCTGCCTGCCACTTCGGCCCGCAAGGAGATGGTCGCAACGCTGCCGTTCCTGATCGGGAAGAAGGCTGCGGCACCCGCCGGCTCGGCGGTCACCATCGACTTCACCGGTGTCGCCCCGCGACCGGTGCACGTCGTCGTGTCCGAGCGCGCCACGGTGGTGCCCGAGCTCGACGGCCCCGCCGACGTGACCCTGCAGGTGGATCTGGTCGAGTACGCCCGACTCATCGGCGGCCGGACCACGGCCGACCCGTCGACCGTGCGGATCGACGGGGACACCGACCTGGGCGAGCGGATCGTCGCGAACCTGCACTATCTGATCTGATCGAACCGGCTCGACCCGACCGAGCCGCATTGTGACCGATCCGTGGCCGTTCCCGGTTGCCCGCAGTGTTACCAGTGGGGTGCAATAGAACCACTGTGACTACTGAGACGAAACGGATTCGTATGTTCCGCCGCCCCGACCGCACCCGCCGGGCGGCCGCCGTCTTGGCCGGCGTCACCGTCGCCGCCACCGCCGCAGCGCTCGCTCCGACACCGGCCCAGGCCGACCCGGTGAGCGACCTGATGGGGGTGGCCGGCCAGATCCTGCGGGAGCTCCCGGGCACGTCGAATCTGTCGAGCGACCTGCCGTCACTGTTCACCCTGCTGATCCCGGGCGGCCCGGAACAGTCCACGCCCAGCGACCAACGGCGCACCTCGTGCCGCCAGGTGATCCACATCGGCGACTCCACCTCCGTCGGCATCGACGACGCCGGCAAGTTCACCGACCCCGCCGACCGACTCAGCGCACAGTACGAGCGGGTCGGCGCCGACAGCACCGTCCTCAACGCCTCCGGCGGGCGCTCGATCGTCGAGAGGGTCGACGGCCAGCCCAACGCGATCGACGCCATCGCCACCGAACGCGAACGCGGCCGCCGCGGCTGCTGGGTGATCGCGATGGGTGTCAACGACGCCGCCAACATCGGCGTCGGCTCCACCGTCGCCGCCGACGAACGCATCGACCGGGTGATGGCGGCTGTCGACGGCCAGCAGGTGCTGTGGCCGACCGTCGCCACCCGCGGGGCCACCGTGCGCGGCTACGACGAAGCCAACATGGATTCGTTCAACACCGCGCTGCGCCGTGCCGCTGCCCGGTACCCGAACCTGCGCGTCTACGACTTCGCGGCCGAGGCGCAGCCGGGCTGGTTCAGCGACGACGGCATCCACTACAACGCCACCGGCACCTCGCAGCGGAACCGGCTGTTCGCCACCGCCCTGGCGACCGCCTTCCCCGCCCTAACCGGGACACCGCGCACCGTCGCCCGGTGACAACCGACGCGCAGCGTACGCCGCTGTGAGCACCATCACCCGACAATTGCCGGAGATACGCGTAGGTTAATCCGTTTGCCCGACGGGACCGGTACGGAATTACCCGTATTATGAACGGCTGCGGCACGGGTATCACCCCGCGTTGTTCGGTTGACTGGGCCGCGTGAACCTTGTCGACGACGACGCCAGGAGCGCACCAGCCACATGCCCCGCCCGATTCACAATTCTGCGAGCTACCTACCCGCCCTGGACGGTCTCCGCGCGCTCGCCGTCGTCTTCGTGGTGCTCTATCACCTCGACGTGCCCGGCTTCAGCGGCGGCCTACTCGGCGTGGGCATGTTCTTCACGCTGTCGGGCTTTCTCATCACGTCGCTGCTGATCTCCTCGCATGAGAAGACCGGCGGCCTGGGCCTGCGCACCTTCTGGATCCGGCGATTCCGTCGCCTCGTCCCCGCGGTGGTTCTGGTCTTGGCGGCCACGCTGATCACCGCCGCCATCGCCGTCCCCGACAAGTTCACCGGCTACCTGTGGGAGTCGCTGACCGCGCTGTTCTACGTCAACAACTGGTATACGATCGCCTCGAGCACCTCGTATTTCGACCGGTTCGGCGGTCCCAGTCCCCTCGGCCACCTGTGGTCGCTGTCCATCGAGGAGCAGTTCTACCTGCTGTGGCCGCTGATCCTGGCCGGGCTGTACCTGGTGATCAAGCGTCGCCTCGGCATCACCCTGGTCATCGTCGGCATGGCACTGGCCTCGTTCTATCTGCTGTACGACCTCGCCTCCCCGGCCTTCGACAACACCCGCGCCTACGAGGGCACCGACACCCGGGCCGGCGGGCTCCTGCTGGGCGCCGCACTGGCCTTCTGGTGGCCGGCCCGCAAACACCGCGTCACCCACACGCAGCGCTGCTGGCTCGACGTGGCCGGCCTGGCCGGCGTCGCCGCCATCGTCTACCTGGTGGTCACCACCAACGACAATTCGATGAGCCTGTACTCGTGGGGACTGCTCGTCCTCACGCTGGCGACCATGGGGATCCTGGCCGCCGCCGTCGCACCGCAGACGCTGGTGGCCAGCATCCTCAGCCTCGCGCCGCTGCGCTGGATCGGCGAACGCTCGTACGGGCTCTACCTGTGGCACATGCCCGTGGTGGCGTTCCTGCCGCTGGCGGTGCGCACCGACTCGCCGTGGTTCAGCGCCCTGCTGGTCATCGCCGTCACCACCCTGCTGGCGTCGCTGTCGTGGCGCTACGTGGAGGATCCGATCCGCCGATACGGCTTCGTCAACGCCCTCACCGGTCGCCATGACACACCCGAGCCGGCCCCGCCCGCCGCCGTTGCCGCGGACCCCGAGCCCGAGTCAGTCCCCGCGACGGGCTGGGACGCCGCCGCACCGCTCGAGCCGCGGCCGATCGTCGAGCACCCGGTCGACCTGTCGGCAGTCCTGGGCCGCACCGACACCGACGACAAGGCCGCCGCCTCCCCCTCGCTGGCGATGTGGGTGCTCAACTACCCGGACGACGAGCAGCCGCACGACGAGCAGCCGGACGACGAGCAGCCGGACGGCGAACAGACAGGCGAGGATCAGCTCGGGGACGACCCGGCGCCCGACGAGCGACTCGTCGTCCTCATCCCCGACACCCGGGCCCGGCGGCGAACCCGACGCGGCTGGCGCTCGGTCGGCGCGGTCGCGGGCATCGTGTCGCTGGCCGTGGTCATGCTGGTCGGCGCCAACCTGCTGAACCCCGACATGGCGATGGTGCGCGCGTTCACCACGTCGGCCATCGACGACGAGGCCGCCGACCCCACCGCCGCGCCCACCACCGAACCGGTCGGGCCCACACTGCCCGCCGCGCAGCGACGCACCCGCTGCACCGAGGTGATCCACGTCGGCGACTCGACGTCCATCGGCATGGAGGATCCCGGCATGCAGCCCGACCCGGCGCTGCGGATCGGCGCCCAGTACCAGCGCGTCGGGGCCGCCACCTACCACTCCGACATCGCCGGAGGCCGGTCCAGCCTGGAACGACTCGACGGGGAACCGAATGCCGTGGAGTCCATCGAATCCGACTTGGCGCGCGGTTGGAAGGGCTGCTGGGTGATGGCCAAGGGCATCAACGACACCGCCAACGTCGAGGTGGGCGGACCCGGTCCGGTGGACATGCGCATCGACCGGCTCATGGCTCCGCTCAAGGATCAGCCCGTGCTGTGGCCCACCATCTCGACCAACCGTCTCAACGAGAACCCCGCCTACAACAACCGAGCCATGCAGCGCTTCAACCGCGCCCTGATCCGGGCTTGCAAGCGGTACCCCAATCTGCGCGTGTACGACCTGTCCGGCGAGGTGGACGATTCCTGGTTCCTCGACGGCGTGCACTTCACGCCGGAGGGCAATGCAGCCCGCGCGAACAAGCTGGCGACGGCGCTGGCCACCCTCTATCCGGCCGACGACCTGGCGCCGCAGAGCTGCGTCCTGCGGTCGGTGGACGCCGTGGAGCCGCCGGCCGGCGAGCAGAAGTAGGAGCGCGTCAGGAGTCGGGCGTGAGCGCGGCCAAGGCCGCCGCCCAAGTCTCCTCGGTGCGTGCTTCGCCGGGGCCGACCATCGCCGAGAAGACGACGGTGCCGTCGGCGTCGACGACGAAGGTGCCACGGTTCGGAATGCCGCGCTCGGCGTCGAACACCCCGTATTCGGCGGCCACACCGCCGTGCGGCCAGAAGTCCGCGAGGATCGGGAACAGGAAGCCCTGCGCCGACGACCACACCTTGTGCGTGGGCGGCGGGCCCACCGAGAGGCCGACGATGCTCAGGCCGGCGGCCTCGAACTGCGGCAGGTTGTCGCGCAGGTAGCCCAGTTCGCCTTCGCAGGTGCCGGTGAAGGCGAGCGGGAAGAAGACCAGCAGCACCGGGCCCTGGGCGCGCAACGCGGCCAGGCCCACTTCCTGGTTGTTCTGGTCACGCAGCACGAAGTCGGGCGCGAGGGCACCGACCGGGATCGGGGCGGTCATCAGCGCTTGCCGCGCGGACGCGATTCCAACCGGGAACCGGACCACTCACCCAGGTTGATCACCTTGGTCTGGCTGAGGCCTGCGGTCGGCGCCGCCTCGGCGATCTCGGTCGGGTCGACATAGCCGTCCTGGCCGGTCTTGGGCGAGACCACCCAGATGAAGCCGCCTTCGGCCAGCGGCCCGATCGCATCGACCAGGGCGTCGACGAGATCGCCGTCACCGTCGCGCCACCAGAGGAGGACTGCGTCCATCACATCGATAGCGTCTTCGTCGAGCATCTCGTCGTCGATCACGTCTTCGATCGCGATCCGCAGCTCGTCGTCGGTGTCCTCATCCCAGCCGAGCTCTTGGATCACCATCCCCTTGACGAATCCGAGCTTGCTGGCGTTGCCGCCGTCTGTGGTGGCTACCACCGGTTGTGACCTCCTCGTTCCAGTTCGACGGGCTCGTCGCGACGAGCACCCCCCGAAATCGTTGTTCGACTATCGAAGCTAAGCGTAGAGGGTCGATCGGCGCGACGAACAGGCCTTACCCGCAATCGGTCACTTCACCGACCTGCGGACGACGATTCAGTTGACGCCGGTGGGCAGGAATTCACCGCAGGCATCGAGCAATTCGGTGCGCCGCGCGCCCCAATCGTCCATCGCTTTGTTCAGCGCCAGCTTGTGCCTTTGCCCGATCTGCTCGGACAGTTGCTCGGTCGCGGTCAGGAAATCGTGCGCCCTGGCGGCGAGGTCGTCCGGCACGTCCGGGGTCAACGCCTGGCGGATCAGATCGGCGCCGGTGTCGAGCGTGTCGCGGGCGTATCGGTCCTCGGTGTCGATCCGCCGGTAGTCGTGCGTCTGGTTCAACCGGGCGACGAAAGCGTTGTAGTCGCGCACCATCACCGCCGCCGAGGTGATCGACTGCCGGCACACGCCGACGGCCGCATCGATCTCCGTGCGCGATTCGGTGGTCACCGTCGTGACGCTCACCGACGGACCGTCCGGCGCGGCCCGCTCACCGCCGCAGGCGGCCACCGCTGTCACGGTCAGCAACGCCAGCAGCGCCCCGCCGAGCATCCGAGCACGCACGTGCCCACTCCTCCCCAAGCCGCGACCCCCGTCGCACATACCGCACGACGACGGCTTGCTCCCCGCCGAACGCTACTCCGGACCACCGGGACTGTCCGGACATCCGCGCATGAGTGACTGGACACATCCGCTGCCGTCGCCTGTGACATGGTGCACGATGGAGAGTGCGGCGTGCTTCACGAACGGGTACGCCGCGCCGGCCGCACCACCCCTTCGCGGCCGCACCACCACCGGCCTCGCCGACCCCCGCGAGGCCGCGCGATGAGAGACAGGTGACACGTGACTGATCAGGCCGACGTCAACGCAGGGCCTCCGACGAGTTCCAATCGAGTTCAGGTGATTCGCGACGGAGTCGCGTCCTATCTGGCCGATTCCGACCCGGGCGAGACCGACGAGTGGCTGGAGTCGTTCGACGCCATGCTCGACGCGGCCGGCCCTGAGCGAGCGCGCTACCTGATGCTGCGCATGCTCGAGCGCGCCGATGACAAGCGCGTGCAGTTGCCGTCGCTCACCTCCACCGACTACGTCAACACCATCCCCACCGACCTGGAGCCGCAGTTCCCCGGCGACGAGGACATGGAACGCCGCTTCCGCTCGTACATCCGGTGGAACGCCGCGATCATGGTGCACCGCGCCCAGCGACCCGGAATCGGCGTCGGCGGCCACATCTCCACCTACGCGTCCTCGGCTTCGCTGTACGAGGTCGGCTTCAACCACTTCTTCCGGGGCCTCGACCACCCCGGCGGCGGCGACCAGATCTTCATTCAGGGTCACGCCTCCCCCGGCATCTACGCCCGCGCCTTCCTCGAGGGCCGGATCGACGAGAACCGCATGGACGGCTTCCGTCAGGAGCACAGCCACGCCGGCCTCGGCGGCGGCCTGCCGTCGTACCCGCATCCGCGGCTGATGCCGGAGTTCTGGCAGTTCCCCACCGTCTCCATGGGCCTGGGCCCGATGAACGCGATCTACCAGGCACGGTTCAACAAGTACCTGCACGACAACGGCATCAAGGACACCTCGCAGCAGCACGTGTGGGCGTTCCTGGGCGACGGCGAGATGGACGAGCCCGAATCGCGGGGCCTCGCGCAGATCGCCACCATCAACCATCTGGACAATCTGACGTTCGTGGTGAACTGCAACCTGCAGCGACTGGACGGGCCGGTGCGCGGCAACGGCAAGATCATTCAGGAGCTGGAGTCGTTCTTCCGCGGCGCCGGCTGGAACGTCATCAAGGTGGTGTGGGGCCGCGAGTGGGATGAGCTGCTGCACGCCGACCAGGACGGCGCCCTGGTGAACCTGATGAACAAGACGCCCGACGGCGACTACCAGACCTACCGCGCCAACGACGGCGGCTTCATCCGCGAACACTTCTTCGGCCGCGACCCGCGCACCAAGGAACTGGTCGCCGACATGACCGACCAGGACATCTGGAACCTCAAGCGCGGCGGCCACGACTACCGCAAGATCTACGCGGCCTATCAGGCGGCGCTCGCGCACAAGGGCCAGCCGACGGTCATCCTCGCCCACACCATCAAGGGCTACACGCTCGGTGAGCACTTCGAGGGCCGCAACGCGACCCACCAGATGAAGAAGATGACGCTCGACGACCTCAAGGCCTTCCGCGACACCACGCACGTGCCGATCACCGACGCACAGCTGGAGGCGGATCCGGCGATGCCGCCGTACTACCACCCCGGCATGGCCTCCCCGGAGGTCGAATACATGCTGAGCCGACGCAACGACCTCGGCGGTTTCCTGCCACGACGGCACTTCACGCCCAAGCCGCTGGCGCCGGACACCTCCGCCGCGATCAAGGCGGTCTCGGCGGGATCCGGCAAGCAACAGATCGCGACCACGATGGCGCTGGTGCGCGTGTTCCGTGAATTGTTGCGCGACAAGGAGATCGGCAAGCGCATCGTGCCGATCATCCCCGACGAGGCCCGTACCTTCGGCATGGACTCGTGGTTCCCGACGCTGAAGATCTACAACCCGTCCGGGCAGATGTACACCTCGGTCGACGCCGAACTCATGCTGGCCTACAAGGAGGACAGCTCGGGACGGATCCTGCACGAGGGCATCAGCGAGGCCGGTTCGGCGGCCAGCTTCACCGCGGTCGGGACGTCGTACGCCACGCACGGCGAGCCGATGATCCCGCTGTACATCTTCTATTCGATGTTCGGCTTCCAGCGCACCGGCGACAGCTTCTGGGCGGCCGCCGACCAGATGACGCACGGTTTCGTCATCGGCGCCACCGCGGGCCGCACCACCCTCACCGGTGAGGGACTGCAGCACGCCGACGGGCATTCGCACCTGCTGGCCGCCACCAACCCCGGCGTCGTGTCCTACGATCCGGCGTTCGCCTACGAGTTGGCGCACATCGTCGACTCCGGGCTCCGGCGGATGTACGGCCCGGATCCGGAGAACGTGTTCTTCTACGTCACCGTGTACAACGAACCGATTCATCAGCCCGCTCAGCCCGCGCACGTGGAGGTGGCCTCGCTGATCAAGGGCGGCTACCTCTACCGCCCGGCCCCGGAACCCAAGCAGCATCGGGCGGCCATCCTGGTCTCCGGCGTCACGATGGGCGACGGGCTGGCCGCGCAGGACCTGCTGGCCGCCGACTGGAACGTGGCCGCCGACGTCTACTCGGTGACCTCGTGGACCGAGCTGGCCCGCGACGGCATCGAGTGCGACCGGGAAGAGCTGCGCGAGAGCACCATCCGCCAGCCCTTCGTCACCGGCCTGCTCGCGCAGAGCTCGGGACCGTTCGTCGCGGCCTCGGACTACATGCGCGGCGTCCCCGAGCAGATTCGCGCCTACGTCCCCGGCACCTACCTGACGCTGGGCACCGACGGCTTCGGCTTCTCCGACACCCGCTCGGCGGCCCGGCGCGTGTTCAACGTCGATGCCGCCTCGATCGCGGTGGCGGTGCTCGTCGGTTTGGCGCGGGACGGCAAGATCGACCGGTCCGTCGCCGCCGCTGCCGCCGCCAAGTATCAGATCACCGAGGTCAGTGCCGCGCCGAAGAGCACCGCCGACCCCGGCCTGGCATAGATTGGAGGGGTGCCTGACGTCGCCGAACCGGAACGCCCCGGAAGTCCGGAGCACCCGGAGAACATCGTGAGCGTGTTTCAGACGCACGTGCCGACTCGACCGTCGGTCCACGACGCGCTCCCCGACACGCTGCTGCGACGAGTGAAGCAGTACAGCGGCCGCCTCTCCAACGAGGCGGTCGCCTCGATGTCCGATCAACTCCCCTATTTCGGTGATCTCGACGCATCCCAGCGCGCCAGTGTCCAGCTGGTGGTCCAGACGGCGGTGGTGAACTTCGTCGACTGGATCCAGGATCCCGAAGGCAACATCAAGTTCACCGTGCAGGCCTTCCAGGTGGTCCCGCAGGACCTGGCGCGTCGCATCACACTGTTGCAGACGGTGGAGATGGTGCGCGTCGCGATGGAGTTCTTCGAGAAGTGGCTCCCGCTGCTGGCCCGCGACGACGCGCAGCTGCGCGCACTGACCGAGGCGGTGCTGCGATACGGCCGCGAGATCGGCTTCGCCGCGGCCGCCATCTACGCCACCGCCGCCGAGTCCCGGGGCGCCTGGGATTCGCGATTGGAGGCGCTCGTGGTCGACGGCGTGGTCCGCGGCGACACCGGGCCACAGTTGATGTCGCGCGCCGCCGCGCTCAACTGGGATTCGGCGGCGCCGGCGACGGTGATCGTCGGCTCGCCGCCGCCGGAACAGAACGTCTCGGTACCGCTGGCGATCCACAACACCGCCAAGCAGTACGACCGCGCGGCGCTGTCGGTGGTGCAGGGACGACGACTGGTCACCATCGTCAGCGGCACCATCAACCCCACCGAGCGCTTCCTTAGCGACCTGCTGGAGCACTTCGCCGACGCCCCGGTGGTGATCGGCCCGACGATGCCCAACCTCGCGACGTCACCGGCCAGCGCCACCGAGGCGATCGCCGGAATCGAGGCCATCGTCGGCTGGCCGAGTGCGCCGCGTCCCACCTACAGCTCCGATCTGCTTCCCGAACGCGCCCTCAACGGCGACCGCAGCGCCGTGCGGACGATGACCGACACCCTGGTGCTGCCCCTCGCCGATCCGGCGGGGACCTTGGCGACCACTCTCGCGGCCTTTCTGGACGCCGGCGGCTCCATCGAATCGGCGGCCCGCACGTTGTACGTTCATCCAAATACCGTTCGGTACCGTCTGAAAAAGATCGCCGACGCCACCGGTCGTGACCCAAGTCACCCGCGCGATGCCTACGTCCTGCGTGTCGCGGCCACCGTCGGTCGATTGACACGATTCGGCGACGAATCGGAACCTCAGGCCACTTGAGTAACACCGGCCCCGAGTGACGGCCCCATACGTGCAGGCAGAAGCAATCTTGCAACTTTTGTGTAACGGATCTCGACACGACAACGATGGGGCCAAGGCCCGGGGGTCGCTCGTCACCCCTTTGTAGGAAACCTACAAAAACACGCCCAAAGGTTGGGACCGCTCAACCCCACGGAGAGGCACCCAAAAGGTGTTCTCTGGTCACGTGCTCTCGTTGCTTGCGCCCGGACAGGGTTCTCAGACTCCCGGCATGTTCACCGAATGGTTGAGCGTGCCCGGAACCACCGACCGCGTCACCGCGTGGTCCGACGCCATCGGCCTGGACCTGGTCCGCCTCGGCACCTCGGCCACCGCCGAGGAGATCACCGACACCGCGATCACGCAGCCACTCGTCGTGGCCTCCGCACTGCTGTCCTACGGACTGCTCCGCGAGAAGTACGGCGACCTGCCCGCCGACACCGTCGTGGCCGGCCATTCGGTCGGCGAGCTCGCCGCGGCCGCCATCGCCGGGGTCATCACCGACGACGAAGCGGTCCGCCTCGCCGCGATCCGCGGCGCCGAGATGGCCGAGGCCTGCGCGCTGGTGCCCACCACCATGGCCGCGGTGCTCGGCGGCGACGAAGCCCAGGTGCTCGCCAAGCTCGAGCAGTACGAGCTGATCCCCGCCAATCGCAACGCCACCGGCCAGATCGTGGCCGCCGGCGCCGTGGAGAACATCGACAAACTGATCGAGGACGCCCCGGAGAAGGCCCGCATCCGCAAGCTCGCGGTCGCCGGCGCCTTCCACACCGCGTTCATGGCCCCCGCGCAGGAGGCCGTGGCCGCCGCCGCGGCGACCATCACCCCGCGCGACCCGTCGCTGACCCTGCTGTCCAACGCCGACGGCGCGCCGGTCGCCTCCGGCGCCGACGCGCTGAGCAAGCTCGTCACCCAGGTCACCAGTCCGGTGCGGTGGGACTTGTGCACGGCGGCCATGCGCGAGGCCGGCACCGACGCCATCGTCGAGCTGCTCCCGGGCGGCACGCTGGTCGGAATCGCCAAGCGCGAACTCAAGGGCGTGCCCTCGCGCGCCGTCAAGGTCCCCGCAGATCTGGAGGACCTCCCAGGACTTGGATAGCGGTCGGCAACCCCGACCCACCCCGGAGAGCCGCACTCGCGGCTCGTCCAATGCGGCGTCTCGTCGCACTCCGGATTACGAATAACGACGCAACCCACACGAAGGAGAGCCCCATGGCTGCAACTCAGGAACAACTCATCTCCGGCATCGCCGAGATCATCGAAGAGGTCACCGGCATCGAGCCGTCGGAAGTGACCATGGAGAAGTCCTTCGTCGACGACCTGGACATCGACTCGCTGTCGATGGTGGAGATCGCCGTGCAGACCGAGGACAAGTACGGCGTGAAGATCCCCGATGAGGATCTGGCCAACCTGCGCACCGTCGGCGACGCGGTCGGTTACATCCAGAAGCTCGAGGCCGAGAACCCCGAGGCCGCTGCCGCGATCGCCGCCCAGATCGAGGCCGACAAGGACAACTGATGACCGAACTGCGTGACTTTTCCACCCGAGGTGGAGAGTTCCCCAGTGTGGTCGTGACCTCGATGGTCGCCACCACCTCCCTGGGTGTCGACCTCGACTCCACTTGGCAGGGGCTCTTGGCCGGCCAGTCCGGTATCCGGGAGCTGACCGACGACTTCGTCACCAAGTACGGTGAGCTTCCCTGCCGCATCGGCGGACGCCTCCTCGAGGATCCGGCGAACGAAGTAACCCGCGTCGAGGCGCGCCGGATGGCGTACGTCGAGCGCATCTCGCACGTGATGAGCAAGCGCCTCTGGGCGCAGGCCGGCACCCCCGAGGTCGATCCCGAGCGGCTCGCCGTCGTGATCGGCACCGGCCAGGGTGGCGGCGACGCCATGATCGACGCGGTCAAGGCGATCGAGTCGTCGGGCAACTACCGCAAGGTCTCGCCGCTGGCGGTGTCGATGGCCATGCCGAACGGCCCCGCGGCCGTGGCGGGCCTCAACATCGGCGCCCGCGCCGGTGTGATCACCCCCGTGTCGGCCTGTTCTTCCGGTGCCGAAGCCATCGCGCATGCGTGGCGGCACATCGTGATGGGCGACGCCGACATGGTGTTGACCGGTGGCGTGGAAGGACACATCGACGCGGTGCCGATCGCAGCGTTCTCGATGATGCGTGCGATGAGTACCCGCAACGACGATCCGGCGGCCGCCTCGCGTCCGTTCGACTCCTCGCGCGACGGCTTCGTCTTCGGTGAAGCCGCCGCCATGCTCATCATCGAGCGTGAGGATCATGCCCGGGCTCGCGGTGCGCACATCCACGCTCGCGTCATGGGCGCAGGCATCACGTCCGACGGTTTCCACTTGGTCGCCCCCGACCCCAGCGGACAGGGCAACACGCGGGCCATGGCTCGCGCGATGCAGACCGCCGGACTGTCCAAGTCGGACATCACCCACGTGAACGCGCATGCGACGTCGACTCCGATCGGCGACACTGCGGAAGCGCTGGGTATTCAGGCGGCCGTGGGCAACCACGCCGCCATCTATGCGCCGAAGTCGGCGCTGGGCCACTCGATCGGCGCCGTCGGCGCCCTGGAAGCGGTCCTGACCATCAAGTCGGTGGAAGAGGGAATCATCCCGCCGACACTGAATCTGGAGACCCTGGATCCCGAATGCGGCGACATCGACGTCGTGCACGGCGAACCGCGCAAGGGGCAGATCGATTACGCCCTGAGCAACTCCTTCGGATTCGGCGGTCACAACGTAGCGCTCGCGTTCGGACGCTACTGACCTTCCAGCCCCTCGCAAGGAGAACGCGATGACCGCTCTGGCTCCCATCCCCGGCCACGAGGAAGCAACCGATCCCCGAGATCCGCTGCTACGTCTGACCCAGTTCTTCGACGAGGGCACCGTCGCGCTCCTGCACCCCCGAGATCGCTCGGGGGTGCAGGCGGCGACCGGCTTGGTCGACGGCGTGCACACCGTCGCCTACTGCACCGACGGCACCGTGATGGGCGGCGCCATGGGCGTGGCGGGCTGCGCGCACATCGTCGCGGCGATCGATACCGCGATCGCCGACCAGGCGCCCGTGGTGGGCATCTGGCATTCCGGCGGCGCACGACTGGCCGAGGGCGTCGAAGCCCTCCACGCGGTCGGTTGCGTCTTCGAGGCCATGGTCCGCGCCTCCGGCGTCGTCCCCCAGATCTCCGTCGTCGTCGGTTTCGCCGCCGGTGGCGCCGCCTACGGGCCCGCGCTCACCGACGTGGTGATCATGGCCCCCGAGGGCCGAGTCTTCGTCACCGGACCGGACGTGGTGCGCAGCGTCACCGGCGAGGACGTCGACATGGAGTCGCTCGGCGGCCCGCACACCCACGGCAAGAAGTCCGGCGTCAGCCACATCACCGCCGCCTCCGAGGCCGACGCCTACTGGCGCGCCCGACGGCTGGTGACCACCTTCGTTCGGCCCGGCATCATCGACCGTGCTCATGCCGAGGCCGGCGACACCGACCTGCAGGCCCTGTTGCCCGCCTCGAATCGGCGCGCCTACGACGTGCGCCCGGTGATCGAGGGCCTGCTCGACACCCAGCTCGATGCGTCCGGCACCGCACGGATCAGCACCTACGAAGAGCTGCAGGCCAAGTGGGCGCCCAACATCTCGGTCGGCTTCGGCCGACTGGCCGGCCACAGCGTCGGCCTCGTCGCCAACAATCCCATCCGCATGGGCGGCTGCCTCAACTCCGAGGCCGCCGAGAAGGCCTCTCGGTTCGTCCGACTCTGCGACGCCTTCGGCATTCCCCTGATCGTGATCACCGACGTTCCCGGGTACCTGCCCGGCGTCGACCAGGAGTGGGGCGGGGTGGTTCGCCGGGGGGCCAAGCTGCTGCACGCCTTCGCCGACTGTTCGGTCCCCCGCGTGACCCTGGTGACGCGCAAGATCTACGGCGGCGCGTACATCGCCATGAATGCGCGGGCGCTGGGCGCCACCGCCGTCTTCGCCTGGCCGGGCTCGGAGGTCGCGGTGATGGGCGCCAAGGCCGCCGTCGGCATCCTGCACAAGAAGACCCTCGCCGCCGCGGCCGATCACGAGCGGGAGGCGCTGCACGATCGTCTCGCCGTCGAACACGAGCAGATCGCCGGCGGGGTAGCGCGCGCCCAGGAGATCGGCGTGGTCGACGAGATCATCGATCCGGCCTCCACCCGCAGCCGGGTGGCCGAGGTGATCGCCGCGACGCCCATTCGGCGCGGACGCCACCGGAACATTCCGCTCTGATCGAGCAGTCCGACAGCAAGTCCCACCTGCCACATATGCAACAGCAGCCACTTCGATACCACTGCCGGCGACACTCCCGTCGCACGACACGCCGGTAATCTCACCCAACCACTGGCGCAACACGTACCACTCAGGGCATAATTCGTATCAACAGTGTGCTATCCGGGCCGACTAGGCGTTGGGGAAGACGTTCCTCGTCGAACCGGAGGTGAAACAACGTGCGCAATCTGAACCAGTTTGCGGATCTGACCAGCGGTGTGGTGTACATCCACGCCGCTCCCGTCGCGCTGTGCCCGCATGTGGAGTGGGCACTGTCGTCGACGCTGAACGCCCGCGCGGACCTCAAGTGGTCCGCCCAGGCCGCCGAAGACGGTCGCATGCGTGCGACCGTCGACTGGGTCGGCCCCGTCGGCACCGGCGCGCGCCTGGCCAACGCCCTGCGGGAGTGGTCCGGTCTGCTGTTCGAGGTCACCGAGAACCCGAGCGAGGGCGTCGACGGCGAACGGTTCGCCTACGCGCCCGGCCTCGGCCTGTGGCGCGGGTCGACCAGCGCCAACGGCGACGTGATCCTCGGCGAGATGCAGTTGCGCTCCATGCTCGACGCCCAGCCGGACAGCTTCGGCCTCGCCGGCGAGCTGGAGTCCGCCCTGGGCACCGCCTGGGACGAAGCCCTGGAGCCGTACCGGATGGGCGGCGTCGGCGCCGAGGTCACCTGGCTGCGCCAGCGCGTCGGATAGGAACGTGCGGCCGGCCCGATCGGGTCGGCCGGGCGATCACCCGGCCCGGACGTCGCCGTTCGTGGCGGCCGCGCGTTCGTCGCGCACGATGTGTGCCGCCCGCGCGTACACCGATTCGATGGTGAGCACCACCGCGCAGCCCACCGCGACGCTGCCCGGGATGAAGACCAGCAGGTCGTCGATCTGTTCCCACGCCGTCGGGCTCCACAGCGCGACCCAGGTCAGGCACAGCGCGATCACCGTGGACAGCTCGCCGAGGAAGTTGATCACCACGAAGGCGACGGCGGCGCGCCGGTGCCTGCGCACCGACTTGCGTGAGAAGTGAAAGTTGGCCGAGAAGGCCAACAGGAGCACGGCGAACAACGACAGCAGCAAACCCAGGTCGTCCGCGGTCAAATCCCGCATCGCATCTCCCCTTCCGCGCGGGCACTAATCCAGCGCGACCATAACCCACGCGCCGGCCGCCCGAGCGCCTAGAGTCGGCTGTGGCCCACCCCGACCGTTCCAGGAGATCCCCATGCCGACCTTCCGCGAAGCCATCGAAGCGCGCGATATGGACGCCGTCGACGCCCTGCTGGCCGACGACGCCGTCTTCCGCAGCCCAGTCGCCTTCTCCCCCTACCCCGGCAAGGCGATCACCTCGGCGATTCTGCGGGCCGTGACCGAGGTCTTCGAGAACTTCGTCTATGTCCGGGAGATCGCCGATCCAGGGGGCGACCACGCCCTGGTCTTCGAGGCCGAAGTCGACGGCCTGGCGATCACCGGATGCGACTTTCTGACCTACGACGAGGACGGCAAGATCGTCGACTTCATGGTGATGGTGCGCCCGCTGCGCGCCGCCGAGGCCCTCGCCCGCGAGATGGGCGCTCGCTTCGAGCAGATCCAGGCGCAAGCCCTGGCCTACGGCGAGGACAACTCGGCCAGTACTTCCTGATTGAAGCCGCTCCACAGCGATTTGGCCCATGCGCCGAACGGCCGATCGGTGAGCACCACCGCGGCGGCACGACGCTCCGGATCCACCCACAGAAAGGTGCCGGCCTGGCCGAAGTGACCGAACGTGGTCGGCGAATGATCCGGTGCCGTCCAGTGGGTGGCCTTGTGCCCCTTGATCTCCGGGCCCAGGCCCCAGTCGTTGGGCCGAAACTTGCCGTAGCCCGGGACGAAACCGTCCAGGCCGGGGAACTGGACGGACCGCGCCGCCTGCGCGGTCTGAGCGGAAAGCAGTTGCGGCGCCAGCAGATCCGCGGCGAATCGGGCGAGATCGGCGACGCTCGACGACGCCCCGTGTCCGGCGGGGCCCACCAGCGCGGTCCGCGACATCCCGAGCGGTTCGGCCACCGCTTGGGCGAGGTACTCGGCGAAGACGATCCCCGTTTCTCGTTCGACCGTCTCGGCCAGCACCTCGTAACCGGCGGAGGAATAGATGCGTTGCATGCCCGGGGCGGCGGCGACGTCACGGCTGTCGAAGGCCAGGCCCGAGGCGTGCGCCAGCAGGTGCGTCACCGTGGCTCCGGGTGGCCCGGCGAGGTCCTCGAGCTCGAGTGCCCCCTCCTCCACCGCGACCAGAACTGCCTGGGCCACAAGGAGTTTGGTCACCGACGCCAGCGGATACACCCGATCCACATCGCCGTAGGTCGCCAGCGGCAGGCCGGGCGCCAGGATCGCCGCCGAGACGTTGTCCACCGGCCAGTCGGCCAACCGCTGCAGTGCTTCCACGCCCCGCACCCTACTAGCCTCGTCGGCGCCCGCCGCGCAGGCAGAAACCCTGCCGCGGACGTGAGAGTCCGCGACAGGGTTTCGTCGTCTCCGCTAGCGTGCCAGCGGGTACCGCAGCCGCGCGACGGCCACGTCGTTCCAGATCTCCGAGGTCACCTCGGCGGCGCGCACGGGCACCACCCGGCCGCTGTTCTGCAGCACCAGAACGGCGATCCGCGACATGACGTCGTAGCCGTCGTCGGAGTAGGTGATCTCCCCGGTCTGGCCGTCCAGGCGTCCGAGGGTGTCCACCGTGAAGTCGTACACCAGGGTGTCGACGGCACCGGCGACCGCGGCCCGGGCGATGTCGCCCAGGTCCACCGCCACCAGGCCCTTGCTCATGCCGTCGGCGATGGTGTCGACCATCTCGGTGCTGCGGCGCGCGTTGATCTCGGCCAGCCCGGTGCGGATGGCCGTGTCGATCTGATCGGCGCGCAGATCGTCCGGGCTGCCCGGCACCAGCACCACGTCGCGACGTCCGCGGAAGTTCTCGCGGAACAGCCCCTCCAGCGGGTCGGTGGCGAACAGGAACAACGGACGCTCACCGCTGGGGTCGGCGTTGGTCAGCATCGACTCCACCTTGGCGGCCACCCGCTTGGCATACGCCTCCAGGGCCTGGCTGCGATCGTCGCCGTGTGCGCGCGGATCGTCGATGTGCTCGTTCACCTTCAGCTCGTGCGCTTCGGTGGTGCCCGATGCGGACCAGACGTGCCATTCGCTGGCCGACAGGGTCACCGCGAAGGCGCGCTGCGGATTGGCCACCGACCGGACGATCTGCCCCAGGTCCCAGTACTTGCCCACCTGAATCTGGTGCTCCAGGTTGTTCGGCAGCACGAAGACCTCGGCGCCGTCGGCGGTGGCGAAGATCGCCAGCGACCGCGACAGCACGTCCCAGCAGTCGTCGTCGAGAATCGCCGTGGTGATCGCGTGGAAGGACTCCTCGATCGCGTGGTCGGCACCGCGCTCGCGCAGGGTGCGGATCGCCGAGTCCATCGAGCTCTTCACGGTGGTGCGGGCCACGTCGTACTCGGCAGCGGTGGCCGGCAGGTACACCGTGACCGCGTTCTCCTTGGGGGTGCCCATCTCGAGCAGTTCGGCGGTGGTCGGGAACTCATATCGGGCCAAGGGATGCTCCTGGTTAGAAGTTTCGACGCGCGTTCGGTTGGCGTCGAGACGGTGGTCGCACCCTGTTCGGCGCTCTTCCACCGACACCCTTATTTTAGCTGACCGCCGCTACACCAATTCGGCCAGGGTGCCCTCATTAAACCTGCTCCGGGGCGGTTTTCCACCCCGGAGCGGGTGCCGAGTCTCCTGTGCGAGCGGTGCTAGCGCGTGGAGGTCGCCGGGGTCCGCGTCGTGGGCGCGGTGGTGGGCTCCTCGTCGGCAGGCTCCTCGTCGGCAACCTCCGGAGCCACCTCGAGCTCGCCGGACTGCTCCACCACCTGGTCCTCGTCGAGGGTGCGGTTCACATCGTCGACGTTGCCCAGCACGCGGTCCACGTCGGCGGTGGTGTAGCCGCAGTTCTTGGTCGCCTCCGAGACCCACTTCTTGGTCAGCCGCGGAATGCCGGCCTCGTGGGCGGCGGTCACGCTGCCGCTCTGGATGTCCTTGGAGCGGCTCAGGTCCGGGACCTCGGCGCACACGTGGAAGGCAGAACCGTTCTTGGTCCAGTAGACCTGGTCGGCGCCGGTGAGCTCCTTGACCACGTTGGTCTCGACGCTGTACTGCTCCACCGACGGGGCGTCCTTGTCGATAGAGAAGACGACCACCAGTGCGGCAACAGCGATGGCGACGGTGCCCAGAATGCCCTTCTGCTTCCCGTCCATGTTTTTGTCCAGGAAGATCAGCACGATCAGCGGCAGGAAGGCCAGGATCGTCATGATGACGCCCAGCTGGTTCTGCACGAAGAACCGGACCTTGTCCTTCTCCGAGGCCGGGTCGTACCGATTGGCCTTCTTCCACAGCAGCGACCCGATCAGCGTCAGCACCGCGATACCGACGATGAGCCCGATGATCAGCCAGGTGTTGACCGGCTTGTCCGGCAGCAGCGCCCACACGATGGTGAAGATCTCCAGGCCGATCGCCGCCACCCACAGGACCATCGCGACGATGCGCAGCTTGAGCGCCGTCGACTTCGCCTCCGGGGACGCTTGAAACGAGCCACCCTTGGTGGTGCGCTGCGTCGCCACATCGGCGCCGCGCTCGGCGCGGGACTTCGCGGACTTACTACTGCTGGGCTTGCTGCTCTCGGCCATTCGTTCCTCCAGATCGGGCAATCGCGATCACTGTAATCGGTTGTCGCGCAGTGCCCGCCACCGCACGAGAAAATCACGTCTGCAGACGGAAATGTCGTGGGAGCGGAGACTTCTCCACTCCCACGACATCTCCATCGTTCGCTACCGCGCCGAGCGCGGGGCGATCAGTGATCGGCGTCGGTGTACCGGATCACGCCGCGGATGTTGCGGCCCTCGAGCATGTCGGTGTAGCCCTCGTTGATCTGGTCGAGGCGGTACTCGCGGGTGATCATGTCCTTGATGTTCAGCTTGCCGATCTTGTACATCGACAGCAGGTTCGGGATGTCCAGCTTCGGGTTGGCGCCGCCGAAGATGGAGCCCTGCAGGTTCTTCTGCAGCAGGGTCAGCATCGCCAGGTTCAGCGTCACCTCGTTGTCCATCATGTTGCCCATGCCGGTCAGCACGCAGGTGCCGTTCTTGGCGGTGATGCTCAGCCAGGTGTCGACGTCCTTGCCGAAGACCTCGCCGACGGTGACGATGACCTTCTGGCACATGCCCCATTCGGTGGCGTTGCCGATCTCGTTCATCGCCTCTTCCACCGACGCGAAGACGTGAGTGGCACCGAACTTGAGGGCCTGCTCGCGCTTCCACTCCACCGGGTCGATGGCGAAGATGTTGCGCGCACCGGCGATCTTGGCGCCCTGCAGGGCCGCGGTGCCGACGCCGCCGACACCGATGATGGCCACGTCCTCACCCGGGCGGACGTCGCCGCTGCGGGTGGAGCTGCCGTAACCGGTCGGGATGCCGCAGCCGCACAGCGCGGCGACCTCGAAGGGGATGTCCTTGTCGATCTTCACCGCCGACGCCTCGTGCACCACCATGTACGGCGCGAAGGTGCCCAGCAGGGTCATCGGGTAGACCGGCTCGCCGTCGGCGGTGTGGATGCGGAAGGTGTGGTCGGAGACGGCCTCACCCTGCAGCAGCATGGCGCCGAAGTCGCACAGGTTCGCGACGCCGGCCTTGCACGATTTGCACTTGCCGCACGACGGAATGAAGCTCAGCACCACGTGATCGCCGACCTCGAAGTCGGTGACGCCCTCGCCCACTTCCTCCACCACGCCGGCACCTTCGTGCCCGCCCAGGATCGGGAAGCCGGCCATCGGGATGCCGCCGGTCATCAGGTGATGGTCGGAGTGGCACATGCCCGCCGCTTCCATCCGGATCTTGATTTCATGGGCCTTCGGATCACCGATCTCGATCTCTTCGATCTTCCACGGCGTGTTGAGCTCCCGGAGGATTGCACCCTTAGTCTTCAATTTCCCAACCTCACTCGAGTTGCACACCGCCGGCTCCGGCGGTCCAGACATGTCGCGCGACGACCCGCGCTCCCAGAGGTGACAGTAGTCACCTGACTCCAAAATTGAAACACGTTCCAGTTACCTGCCGGGTCACCGCACCCCGGAGCGTGCCGTCCGGGGCGCTCGGCCGTCAGTGGACCAGCCCGGCGTCCTTGCCGCCGTAGGCTGCGCGCAGCGTCGGCTTGACCACCTTGCCGCCCGCGTTGCGCGGCAGTTCGTCGACCACCACGAGGTCCTTCGGATGCTTGAAACGGGCCAGATTCTCGTTGAGGTACGGCTCGAGTTCGACCAGGGTCAGTTCGTCGACGCCGTCGGCCAGCACCACCACGGCCACCGGCACCTCGCCCCACTTCTCGTGCGGACGACCGATGATCGCCGCCTCCAGGATCTTCGGGTGGCTGAACAGTGCGTTCTCCACCTCCGAGCAGTAGATGTTCTCGCCGCCGGAGATGATCATGTCCTTGGCGCGGTCGACCACGTAGAGGAAGCCTTCCTCGTCGGCGCGCACCAGGTCACCGGAGTGGAACCAGCCGTCGCGGAAGGCCTCGGCGGTGCCCTCGGGGTTCTGCCAGTAGCCGATCATCATCGTCGGTCCGCGGTAGACGATCTCGCCCACCTCACCGGGCGCGACGTCCTCGCCGAGCGGATCGACGATCCGTGCGGTCACCGCGGGCACCACCTTGCCGATGGAGCCGATCTTGCGCAGCGCGTCCTTGCCCTCGAGCACGCAGGTCACCGGCGACATCTCCGTCTGCCCGAAGACGGCCACGTTCATCGCCTCCGGGAAGGTCTCATTCATCGCGTTGAGCACCGAGTCCGACGCCGGGGCCGCGCCCCACGAGATCACCCGCAGCTTCAGGTCGCGCGGCTTGGCCTGCTGGGCGGCGCACACCGCCTGCCACTGCGCCGGCACCAGGAAGATGGTGGTGGTCCCCTCCGCTTCGAGGGTGTCGAGCATGTCGTTGGGGTCGAAGGCCCCGAGCGGGTGGATCAGACTCATCGCACCCATGTAGATCAGTGCGGTCATCGCCCCCAGTCCGGCGATGTGGAACAGCGGAGCCACCGCCGAACCGATATCGTCGGACCTGGTGTGCAGGGCTTGCAGCAGCGTCGCGGCCTGCGCCTGCAGATTCTGATGGGTCAGCATCGCCCCCTTGGGCTTACCGGTGGTGCCCGAGGTGTACATGATCAGGGCGACGGTGTCCTCCGGGATGTCCAGCTCGGGGAGGTCGGAGCCGTCCTCGGCCACCAGTTCCTCGTACTTGAGGTGCCCGGCGTTGTCGGTGTCCCCGACGACGATGACGTTTTCGATGCCCGTAATCCCGGCCACCGCGTCGGCCAACGGAGCCAGGAGCGACTCGGTCACGATCATCGACGAGCCGGAGTCCTGAACGATGAACCCGATCTCCGGCGGCGCCATCCGGATGTTCACCGGCACCGGGATCGCACCGATCAGGTTGGCGGCGAAGACCACTTCCACGTACTCGGAGCGGTTGAGCATCAGGACCATGATGCGATCACCGAATCCCAACCCGCGCCGACGCAGCGCCGCCGCGAGCCGGTGGGTGCGCGCGTCCAGCTCCGCCCATGTGGTGGTCTTGCCCATGAACTTCAGTGCGGGCCGGTCCGGAATCATCTGCGCGTGGCGCCGGCACTGGTTGTTCCAGTGATTGCGGCGGGAGCGAGTCGGTTCGGTGTTCAGGTCGATGCCGAGTGCGTTGGTCACGAGGTCTCCTTGGTCGGATGTGCGGTTCATGGTCGGTTGGATCGGGTGACGGGCGGATCGGGTGATGGTTCGAGCGCGGGGCGCCCGGTTCGGGTCAGCGGGACCCCGCGGAGAATGCAGCGATGGCCGCCTGAAACT
Organism: Gordonia phosphorivorans; assembly: GCF_042432625.1. Classification (NCBI taxonomy): domain Bacteria; kingdom Bacillati; phylum Actinomycetota; class Actinomycetes; order Mycobacteriales; family Gordoniaceae; genus Gordonia; species Gordonia phosphorivorans. The sequence continues at coordinate 214,863 of NZ_JBHLWV010000011.1, forward strand.
CGGGTGTCTGCAGCAGTCGGGTCTGGCCGGCGATCTCTCGGTCGATCGCGGCCTCGTACTGGGTGAGGGTCGCGGCGTCGAGCGCCGCCTTGGTCAGCGCCAGCGCTTCCGGCGACGAGGCGCAGAGCTTGGCGGCGGCGCGCGCCACCACGGCGTCGAGACCCTCCGGCTCCTCGATGACCCCGTTGATCAGCCCCACTTCGAAAGCCTCTGTGGCGCAGAGCTTTTCACCCAGCAAGGCCATCGAGTTGGCGCGGGCACGGCCAAGCGAGGCGGCGAAGGTGGCCGTCGCCGCACCGTCGGGCATCAGGCCGATCCGGACGAAGGTCAGCAGGAAGTAGCTGCGAGCACTCGCGTAGAGGAGGTCGGCGGCCACCGCCAGCGAGGCACCGATGCCCACCGCGGGCCCGTCGATCGCGGCGATGACTGGCATCGGCAGCGCCCGGACCGCACCGACCAGCCGGGAGCCGTTCTCGATGATGGCCCGCGAGTCGGATTCGTCGAAACCGCCCTTGGCGGCCGCGTCCGTGGCCATACCGGCCACATCGGCCCCGGCACAGAAGGCGCCGCCGCGCCCGGAGATCACGACGACGCGGACCCCACGCTCACGCGCCCAGGCCCCGCACAGGTCGATGATCCGCGCGGAGGCGGCGCCGTCGAGCGCATTGAGCACCTCGGGCCGATCGATCTCCAGGCGCGCCACGCCCGCCTCGTCGATCCCACTCCAGATTCCATCCGCGTACTCGAGTTGCGCCATCGTTTCCTTTTTCGCAGGGCCGGTCGTTGTCGCACACAGTAGCACCCCCTGTGACTCACATCATGAGAATCCTGGTTAACTTATGTTGCACCCAGATACGGCTGGCCTGCGCCTTCAGCGATGTTTGGTGAAATTATATCTGGTCGCCGATGTTCGACTAGCATGATTCGACATGCCCCCGAAGCCACCCCGGGCAGGCGTACCCGCAGGCCGGGTGCGCCCGCCGGATCGCCGCGCCCACATCGTCGCCGCCGCGACGATCGGCTTCAGCGAGCACGGTTTTCACGGCACCAAACTCTCCGAGATCGCCGATTCCGCGGGCATCTCCGCACCCGCGCTCTATCGCCATTTCGCCAACAAGTCCGACCTGCTCGGCGCCGTCGTCCGCGACATGAGCGCCCGCGTCCAAGCGGCGCTGGCCGCGGTTCCGCCGCAACCGGGAGCGCCCGAGGCCGAGTTGACCGCTCTCCTCGACGCCTACGTGGCCAACGTGCTGGCGCATCGGCACCACAGCGACATCTACCGCTGGGAGTGGCAGAGCCTGGCCGAGCCGGACCGCGAGTTCGCGCGCGGACTGCGCCGCGAGGCGCACCGTCGGACGCGCGGCCTCATCGCCGGGCTCCGCCCGGACCTCAGTCGCGCCCAGTGCGACGCCCTGACCGACGCCGTCTTCGCCATCGCGTCGAGCCCGGGCAATCACCGAGTCACGCTGCCGCGCAAGATCATCGGGCCGCTGCTGCGCAATGCCGCGCTGGCCGCGGTGCACGCCGAGTTGCCGGCGAACCCTTCGGCGTCGGACTCCGTCCCCGGCCTGACGCCGAACGGACGCCGCGAAACGATCCTCACCGAATCGGTCGTCCTGTTCGCCGATCGCGGCTTCCACGACGTCACCGTCGAGGACATCGCCGCCGCGGTGGGGTTGCCGCCGTCGGGCGTCTATCGCCACTTCCCCTCCAAGCAGGCGATCCTCACCGCGGCGTTGCACCGTGCGTCCGAGCGCACCACGTCCGCGATCAGCGCCGGGCTCGCCCAGAGCGGCGGACGGGACGAGGCACTGGTGCGGTTGGCCGAGCAGTACACGCGCCTGTGCGTGGCCGAGCCTGCCATCGTCACCGCTTACCGGCGCTGTATCGGCACCCTCGACGAAGAGCAACGCGCGCAGCTACGACGTCAGCAGCGCACCAACGTCGACGAATGGTCCACCTGGCTGCTCGACGCCCGGCCGGAGGTCCCGCCGAATGCGGCGCGCTTCCTGGTGCATGCCGCGCTCGATGCGATCACCGACCTGACCTGCCACGACCATCCGACCGACGCCGCGACCGCCACCGCGATCGCCCTGGCGGTGCTGCGCGAGACCTCGCTCGAGGGCGTGGTCCGCGAGCGGCCGGTCAGAGGGTGACCAGGCCCGCCAGCCGCCATCGATCGCCGTCACGCAACAGGGTCACCCGCACCCGCGTCTGATAGGCCAGACCTTCGTCGCCGGCGCTCGGCAGATCGGGCGAGGTGATCTTCTGATCCAGCGCCACCAGCACCACGGCCTCGGCGTCGTTGATCGACTCCAGGCCCGAAGCCACCGCGGTGCCCACGGAGGTGGCCTTGGCCTCGTCGGTGCCGCGGCGCGCCTCCTGCGAGGACTTGATGTAGTCGTCGGCGAACCCCGGCGTGGAGATCTCACGGATCCGTCGATCCAGGTCGGCGAAGTCGCCCGGTGCGTACGTCACCACCAGGGCCGCATACGTCCGCGCGTCGGCGAGCGCCTGCGCTCCGATCCCCGCGTCGGGCCCGAGGCTGGCCTCGTCGTCGGTCGCGACGAAGTAGCTGAGCACCCCCACCGCCACGAGCAGCACCGTGATCATTCCGACGAGGGCCACCACCAGGGACGGCCCGCCGGACCGCGCTGGCTTCTCGACCACCTTGCCCGGCGTGCGGGCGGCATCGGCGGCCAACGCCTCGCGTGCGCGCCGGTTCTCGGCGAGGAGATCTTCACGCTCTTCCGCGGTCAACGCGCCCGATGAGCGCGACGCGTCGTCCGGCCCCGCGGCCGTCTCGTCGGGAGCGGCGGCGTCGGCTTCGTCGGAACTCGAGGGCATGGCGACCAATCTAGCGGCCGCCGGGCCCGGATCGGGGAAACCCTTGCGGCACGTTTGAATATCAAATATATGTTGTAGGACATCACCGACTCACTCAGGAGCCCTCATGGTCGTCTTCACCCCGGAACAGTCCGACTTCGCCAAGTCGGTCGCCGACTTCTGCAAGCGCGAGACCGGCACTCGCGAGCAGCGCAACCGGTGGACCAACAACGGCGACGAGAACCACTCGCAGGAGCTGTACCGCAAGATGGCCGACCTCGGCTGGGCCGGGATCAACGTCGCCGAGGAGTTCGGCGGCGCCGGCGCAGGCAACGTGGAGCTGTGCATCTTCTTGGAGGAGGCCGTGCGCGGACAGGCCCCCATCGGCGGCATCGGCCCCACGCTGATCACCGCCGCCGCGTACGAGAAGTTCGCCGACGATGCCCTCAAGCGCGAGGTGCTGGCGGGGGTCGTCGCCGGCGATTCGCTGTCGATCTCCATGTCCGAGCCGGAGGCCGGCTCCGACGTCGGCGCCCTCACCTGCCGGGCCGAGAAGGTGGACGGCGGCTGGAAGATCAACGGCCAGAAGACCTGGTGCTCCAATGCGCACTTCGCCAAGTCGATCCTGCTGATCGCGCGCACCGACAGCTCCGGGGGCAAGCACGAGGGCCTCACCCAGTTCCATGTGCCGGCGGGCACCGAAGGACTGAAGATCAACCAGATCGACACCCTCGGCGGCCGCGAGGTGAACGACCTGTACTTCACCGATTGCTTCGTGCCCGACGAGGCCGTCGTCGGGCAGGTGGGCAACGGCTGGACGCAGTTGATGGCCGGCCTCAACACCGAACGCCTGATCCTGGCCGCGATGCAGCTCGGCCTGGCCGAACGGTCCTTCGACGACACGCTCACCTTCATCAAGGAGCGCAAGCAGTTCGGCCGCCCCATCGGCAGCTTCCAGGCGCTGCGCCATCGCATGGCCGACCACGCCACCGAGATCGCCGCCACCAAGGAGTTGGTCTACGCCGTCGCCCAGGCCGCCGACGCCGACCCGGCCAAGATGATGCCGCGCGAGGCGTCGATGGTGAAGCTCAAGGCCACCGAGGTCTCTAAGGCCATGACGATCGACGGCATGCAGATGATGGGCGGCTACGGTTATGCCAAGGAGTTCGACGCCGAGCGACTGATGCGCGGCGCGATCATCTCCACCGTCTTCGGCGGCACCAACGAGATCCAGCGCGACATCATCGGAAAGACCTATGGCCTCTAACTCCCCCGCCCTCGGGCTGCGGCGCCGACCGCAGCTGTCCGAGGAGGTCGCGTCCCTCCTGCGACACAAGATCATGACCGCCGAGCTGCTGCCCGGCGCGCCGATCCGGATGGACGAGACCGCGGTGGAGCTCGGCGTCAGCGTCACCCCGGTGCGCGAGGCGCTGCTGATGCTGCGCGGCGAGGGCATGGTCGACAGCGCGCCGCATCGCGGCTACGTGGTGGCCGAGTTGTCGCGCACCGACGTCGAGGACATCTTCTGGCTGCAGGGCGAGGCCGCGGGCAAGATCGCGCGTCGTACCGCTGGCATGATCGGCGACGAGGACCTGCAGGTCCTCGTCGCCGCCAACGAACGCCTCCGCGACGCCGTCGAGGCCGGTGACGCGGCGGCCATCGCGGACGCGGAGTTCGATTTCCACCGGTCCCACAACCGGATCAGCGCCAGCAGCAAGCTGGCGTGGTTCCTGCGGTCGGCCACGCGGTACACCCCGCATCAGATGTATGCGGCCGACCCCGATTGGGGCGCGGCAGCCCTGGAGAGCCACCGCCGCCTGATCGAGGCCTACCGGGCGCGCGACCCGCAGGCCGCCGCAGCCGCGATCCAGATGCAGTTCACCGACGGCGCCGCGCGACTCATCGCGCACCTGGACGGCACCGACATCTGGACCGAGAAGATCCCCTGACCTGCCGCTTTGTTACTACCCGGCCGATGGGATAAAGTCTGTTCTCGGTTCGGAAAGAGGTTCTCCTCGGCCCGGACAGAGCATTCCCCCATAGCTCAATTGGCAGAGCAGCCGACTGTTAATCGGCAGGTTATTGGTTCGAGTCCAATTGGGGGAGCAACGAAAACCCGCTGCCCGCGCAGCGGGTTTTCTGCATCTTCACCCCACACCATCGTCCCCATTCCAGTGTCGCGACCCATCCTTCGTGTCGCCGTGCTGCAGCTCCGGCGACACGAAACACGCGTCGCGACATAGCGCGCGATCGTCCTACGACCAGCAGACCCCGGGCGAGTTCCAGCCGCCCTCAGCGGTCCAGAGTCAATTCGACGTACGGGATGTCGTCGATGCGCCGTTGCGTGGCGTCCTCGATGACACCCGAAAGCTCGGCGTAGGCCTTCGGGTGCGCACGCCGGTAGCGCTCCAGCACGTCCGTGGATTCCGCGGGTGAGAGCGTCCGCGCGGTCGCGGGACGATGTCGGGTGAACCCGATCCACACCCGGCATCGCGGATCAGCCTGCAGATTTCGGTACCACTGGGACTTCTCTCCGAAGCCCGAAGCGATGATGATCCGATTCTTGGCCGGCCGGTCGACCTTCTCCAGCGCGACGTATCGCGGCTCCCCCGATGTCCGGCCGGTGTGCTGGAGCAGCAGGAGTCTGCCGCCGAACAGGAACCCCAGCCCGGCCCGAAACAGCGGAATCGGCGCACGCACGAACCATCGTGTCCGCAGCGCCTTGGCAGCGATCCCAGTCACAGCTTCACGGTACTCCCAGCAACGGCGACGGCCGGGCGGCGCGATAGTGCCCCTTGGGGTGGTGGACTTCGGATCGGGCGTAGAGTCACGCGTTCTGATCAACGAGTCGTTGTGAACGCTATGCGATTTGGGCTTGCGCGTCCATG